>JAGGSE010000073.1 GCA_021159225.1 bacterium | reverse complement strand
CCATTTAACCAAACTCCTCAAACGAAATAGTAAAAAAATAATAATTAATGCCTTAAAAGAGGATATTGGCACTGGAGATATAACAAGTAAAACGATAATACCTACCAAAACTAAATGTGACGCATTTATTTTTAGTAAAGAAAAGGGGGTGGTTTGTGGCTTGCCAATAGTAAAAGAGGTATTTAAAACTTTAGACCCCAATGTCACTTTCAATGAAATACTAAAAGATGGAGATATAACCCTTCCCAATCAAAAGATTATTGAGATTTCGGGAAGAGCAAGAGAGATTTTAAGTGGAGAAAGAGTTGCGTTAAATTTCCTACAAAGATTAAGTGGAATCGCTACCTATGTTAGTAAGTTTGTAAAAATAGTAAGCCCCTTTGGTGTAAAAATTTTAGACACAAGAAAGACAACTCCTGGTTTAAGGGTATTGGAAAAATATGCGGTTCGTGTTGGAGGAGGGATGAATCATCGCTTTGGATTGTGGGATAAAATTTTAATTAAGGAAAATCATATTGAATTAGTTGGGTTAAAGAAGGCGGTAAAAAAAGCCCAAAAAACAAAAAAACGAATAGAGGTTGAGGTAAGGAACTTAGAGGAGGTAAAAGAAGCCCTTAACCTAGGTGTTGATATTATTATGTTGGATAATATGGACCTTAAAACAATAACTAGGGCGATTAAGATGATAGGAAAAAAAGCCCTAGTTGAGGTTTCAGGAGGGGTAAATCTTAAAAACATTAAAAAAATAGCCGAAACAAGACCTGACTGGATTTCAATAGGCCGACTTACCTATTCAGCCGGGGTGTTAGATATGAGTTTGGTAGTAAGGAAAAAAAAGCCCTCTCTTATCAAGCAAACCTATATTTTACCAAAGGATTTGAGGGAGGAGTTAAGAAAACCTATTGGTGTGACGATTTTAGGGGGGAGAAAGGAGGTCTTAAAAAAATTTAAGCGGTTTATTGGTAAGGAAAAATTTCAAAGAATAATTACTGTTGGTGATTATTGTTCTTTTGAAATTCCATCCGATGTTAAAATTTTTGATGGGAAGATAAGAAGGAAAAAAATTAAAAGAGGTTTTCCTTATTCCCTTTCAGTTAGAAACCCGGCGGGGACGATTCAGAGAGAGGTCTGGGGAAAAATTAAAGCGGGAATTAAAGGGAAAAAGAATATCTTTATTAAAGGGGAGGAAGATCTTTTGGTAATTCCTTCCCTACTTACAGCCCCTGAGAATTCTTTAGTGGTTTATGGACTTCCCGGAAAGGGAATTTGTTTAGTAAAAAGCTCTCCAAAAAATAAATCCATTTTTAGGGATATATTAGAGAGATTTATTTCTCTTCCTTGATAGATTGTTTATATATGAATATAAAAAAGAACTATGTTATTATTGTTAATAAAAAGGGAAAAGAAATTGGTAAGGTAGAAAAGTTAAGGGCTCATCAAGAGGGGAGGTTACATCGAGCGTTTTCTGTTTTTATTTTCAATAAGAAAGGGGAATTGCTTTTACAAAAAAGGGCTCAGGGAAAATATCATTCAGGTGGACTTTGGTCAAATACCTGCTGTTCCCATCCCCAGCCCGGGCTTGATATAAAAAATGAGGCGGAAAAGCGGCTTAAGGAAGAAATGGGAATAAAGACAGGGTTAAGGGAGGTCTTTAGTTTTATTTATAAAGCAAGGGTGGGGAAGTTAATTGAATATGAATTTGACCACGTTTTCTTCGGAAGATTTGATGGACAACCCCAAATAGATAAAGAAGAGGTGGAAGATTGGAGATGGATTCCTTTGGATAAATTAGAAAAGGATATAAGAAAAAATCCCAAAAGATATACCTTTTGGCTCAAGAAGATAATTAAGAAAAATGGCTATCAATTTAAAGCCCTACTTAAAGCTCGCCAGGGTTAATAATTGGCGCGGCTATTTTTTAGGAGGAATTTTCGGCTTTTTGCTTGCTGAGGGGTGGCGGGCTTCTGTTTTTGATATTATTTGTTTGTTTGTTATTGGAATTTTATTATTTACCTTTGGATTTTCAATAAATGATTTTTTTGATATTAAGGGAGACAAATTTAAAAAAGACAAAAAAATCATTATTGGCAAGATAATCGGCGCCGGAAGGGCATTTTTCTTCTCTCTTTTCTCAGGGGTTTTAGGGCTGGCTCTTTCTTTCCGCTTTGGTCTAAAGGCGTTTCTTGATGCCTTTTTGGCTGTCTTTCTCACCTTTCTTTATTCTGCTCCGCCGGTAAGATTAAAATCAAGGCCCTTTTTAGACATAATTTCCCACGGTTTTTTCGCCGGTATTCTAATTTTTCTTTTTCCCCTTCTCGCTTTTGCCTCAAAAATAGACACCCCGGAGAAACTTTTGTTGATTCCCATTTTTGTTCTCTCTATTACTGCTGAGACCAGAAATCACCTTAATGACTACCAGGCAGATAGAGCCGAGGGGCTGAAAACAACGGTCTGTTTTTTGGGTTATAAAAACTCCCAAAAACTCTTGAGGTTTTTCTTCTTCTTTTATCCTCTTACCCTTTTTCCTGTTTTTTGGTTTGTAGCCAGGAATTTTTATTCTCTTTTTCTCTTCGTTACCCTTTTCTTTCTTTTATTACTTGTAGCCAGGAAAAACCATCAGGTAGTTAGGGACTGGTTTTTGATGGACATTTACACCTTTTTTTCCTTTCTTTTCATTTTGATTTTTCATTATGGACCTTAAAAAGATTGAACATTGTCTGGACAGGGCAATTGATTTTCTCTACCATTCTCAATTGCCATGGGGAGAGTTTAAGACCCTTGCGAGTTGGAATTTTTTAATGATGCCTGCCTATTATGACAGCAGTCCCTTTGGCACTGGCCTGATACTTCATAATCTAAAAGGACTTAATGACGAAAGGATAAGCAAGATGGTTGACAAGGCAATTGCCTTTTTGTTGTCTGAAAAAGAGAAGGGAGGGATTTGGAGGTTTTGGACCTCAAGAAACAAGAAAAGGATTCCTCCAGACCTAGACGATATTTCTGTAATTTCTTCTGCTCTTGAGTCGTACGGCGTCCAATTTGAAGATAATAAGGACCTTGTTCTCAACAACAGAAACAAAGAGGGTTTATTTTTAACATGGCTTCTTGACGAAAGGCACAAGAAGAATCTATTTTGGAAACTGGCGGCAAAAGACGCTGATTGTGTTGTTAATGTCAATGTGTTAACATATCTGGAAAAGCCATTGCCTGAGGCCTGCGCCTATATTAATAAACTAATAAGCGAAAATCGCTCCAGTTCCTATTATTATCCCAGTAAACTGGCTTTTTTTTACTTTGTTTCCCGGGCAGTAAGGTTGGGGGTGGCATGTTTCAAGAAAAACAGAGAATGGATTATCAATTCGGTCCTGTCTTGTCAGAAAAAGGATGGTTCTTTTGGAAACGAGATGGAAACGGGTCTTGGTCTTAATACCCTCTTTAACCTTAACTATTTTGGAAAGGAAACAGAAGATGGTATAAGTTATTTATTAAGTCGGCAGAGGAGAAACGGCGGATTTAAAAAGCAGGTTTACTTTTTGGGGATTCCCTGGTGGTTTTTGGCTCTAAGCCCCTTCTATGGTTATTATGGGTCTGAGGAAATAACCACCGGGATTTGCATTGAGGCATTTAAGAACTACCTCTCGCAAAGATAATTTTATGGAGAAGGTGTTTAATACAATCATTGTTGGAGCCGGTCCCGGGGGACTGTCTGCTGGAAGATATCTAAAAGACGCCCTTATTCTGGACCAAAAGAAAGAAATTGGGTTGCCTGTTCAGTGCGCCGAGGGGCTATCAAAGAGATTTTTGGACGAAATGGACATTTCTCCTGAACCAGAATGGATATCTGCCACCATTGATACAACCCAGATTGTTTTGCCCAATGGAAAGGAGATTAATCTATATTTTCCGGGGCAAAGTTATGTGATAGACAGAAAGGGATTTGAAAAATTTCTTGCCAGGATGTCTCAGGCGGAGATCCGCTTGGGACAGAGGGTGATTGATATAGAAAAGAGAGGGGGACTTTGGGAGGTAAAAACAAGACAAGGCAAGATATTTAGGTCAAGATATCTTATTGGAGCAGATGGTCCATTTTCAATAGTCAGGGAGAAGGTTTTTGGCCAAAAAATTAGGGTCCTACCTGTTGTTGAATACCTGGTAGAATTAACCAATAACCTTGATACCTCAAAACTTTTAATTTATCTTGACAAAGATTGGTTGGGTACTGGCTATGCCTGGATATTCCCAAAGTCAAAGAACAGGGCAAACATTGGCTTGGGTAGTGTTGAGAAGAAAGAGAACCTAAACAAACTTTTAAGGGATTTTTTAGAAAACAGGGTAAAGAAAAAATTTGGGCCCTATCACCTGTTGGAAAACAGAAGCAGTGTCGGTCCCTGGCTTGAAGGACCTATAAAAATGGTTAAAGACAATGCTTTTCTTGTCGGAGACGCAGCCGGGCTTGTTGATGCCATTTCCGGGGGAGGCATAGGCAATGCAATGCTTTCTGGTCGGTTGGCAGCCGAGGCAATTCTTAACTCAGACCCTTCTTCTTACCAGAAGCAGGTTCAGTCGTTCTTTTCCGAAGACCTGTTTCAGGCACAAAAAATCCTTTATTCTTTTGACAATCAAACCCTAAATGAACTTGGTCAGGTTTTGGAGAAAAAAAATGGAGATATTTTTTATCTGAAAAATCCGCAGGCACTTCTTGCTTTTCTCTCCAAGCCCCATTTAAGGAAAAATATTTTTGGATTCCTTAAACTCCTTTTGATATACGCGAAATGGAAATCCAAAAACACCTAAAGCGTTTTAGGCCTGAGATTGATAGAATTATAAGAAAGTACCTGCCTAAAAGAGCCAGTAAGAAATGGTTGTCTTTTGCTTTCGGGAGGTCAAGTGTTAGCCAGACAAACCTTAGGGTCGCTCAGGAGTGCTTTTTGGATCCCCTCTGGAATTTTTTGGAAAGGGGAGGAAAAAGGTGGAGACCGTTTTTTTTCTTATTACTAACCAAAGCCCTTGGAGGCAAGGCGGAAAAGGTCAAGGATATCGCCGTTATTCTTGAACTTACCCATCAGGGGTCCCTGATCGTGGATGACCTTGAAGACAACAGCAGGTTTAGGAGGTCTGCGCCCTGTCTTCATCGATTGTATGGTGTAGACGTCGCTATTAACGCCGGCAACCTCCTTTATTTCTTGCCATTTCTAACTTTGGAGAAAAATAAGAACCGATTTCCCTGCTCGGTTCTAACCAGGGCATATCAGGCCTGCATTCAGGAGATGACCAATGTTCATTTGGGCCAGGGAATGGATATCTATTGGCATAAAGGGAGAAAGAGAAAAATAGAAGAGAAAGAATATCTGCGGATGGCTTCCTTTAAAACCGGTAGTTTGGCAAGGCTGACAGCCCGACTGGCTTGTATTTTTTCTGGAGTTAGCGAACCAACATCTAAAAAACTGGAGAAGGCGGCAGAGAAGATTGGGATTGCCTTCCAGATTCAGGATGATATTTTAGATATCACCCTTAGAGAGAGAGAAAGAAAGAAGTTTGGGAAGGAATTTGGCAATGACATCAAAGAGGGGAAAAGAACCCTTATTGTTTTGCGGACATTAAAAAAGGCGAAACCAAAAGAAAGAAAGCAACTGCTTGCTATTTTGGATAAACACCCTAACACGAAGGAGGAGATAAGAAGGGCAATAGAGATTATAAGAAAATACGATGGTGTTGAGCAGGCAAGAAAGACAGCCCAGCGCCTTTTAGACCAAGGATGGAGGATAATGGATAAAATCCTTGTTCCTTCAAAAGCCAAAGAAGACCTCAGGCAACTTGTTTATTATCTGGGCAAAAGAGAGGTATGAAAAAACCAGATGATTCTCATTTTTACAAACTATCCTTAAAAAAGAAGATAGAATTTATTAAAAAGTTTTCCGGACTGAACAGAGAGGACCTTGAGATTCTCAAAAGATACCAAGAACTGCCTGATTTTTTTGATATAGAAAACAATATCGGTCCATTCAAGATTGCTACTAATTTCTTTGTTGAGGGCAAGGAATATCTGGTGCCTATGGAAACAGAAGAACCCTCGGTGGTGGCTGCTGCCTCAAGAGGAGCAAAACTTATCAAAGAAGGCGGTGGTTTTAGGGGTAGGTATTTAGACAATCAAATGATTGGCCAGATTCAGATTTTAGGGGTCAAAGATTTTAGAGAGGGTAAGAAGAAAATTTTAGAGAATAGGAAAGAAATCCTTAATGCTGCCAATCAGACCAATAGGTTTCTTTTAAGAATAGGAGGAGGGGCAAAGGATATAGCGGTTAAAAAACGGGGCAGATTTCTGGTTTTATATCTGTTTGTTGATACAAAAGACGCAATGGGAGCAAATATTATTAATACAATGATAGAAAAAATCTCTCCCCTTTTAACTAAATATACTCATGCTAAGGTTGGATTGAGAATCATTTCTAATTTTGCTCCAAAAAGGGTTGTTTCTGTTTGGGCAAGGGTCTCCATTGACTCGTTAGAACTTAATGGTTTTTCTGGGGAAGAGGTTGCCCAAGGAATTCTTTCTGCCCAGAAATTGGCTGAACTAGACATATACCGGGCAGTTACCCATAATAAGGGAGTGATGAATGGGATAGATGCGGTTGCCCTAGCCACGGGCAATGATACCCGAGCAATTGAGGCGGCGGTTCATAGTTTTGCTGCCAGAAGAGGCAGATATCAGCCGATAACCCACTGGAAAAGAGAAAAGGAACATCTTAGGGGGCAGATTAGAACTCCTCTGCCTATTGCTACAGTGGGTGGAGCAACCTCAACCAAAAAGGCGAAACTAGCCCTAAAAATTTTAGGAGTCAAAGATGCCCAGGAATTGGGTATTGTAGCCGGGGCAGTTGGTTTGGCAAACAACCTTGCCGCTCTTTCAGTTTTGGCAACAGAGGGAATTCAAAGGGGTCATATGAAAATCCATAAGGAGTTTGTCAAGAAGACAAACCAACCCCGGACTGGTCAATCTTGATTTTTAGGGCGATAATTCCATTTTTTCCCCATTCCTTCTTAATTTTATCAGCGCTCTTTTGGGAAGAAACAAAACAGATACCGCAGTCGCCCCCGCCTGCCCCGGCTATCTTGCCTGCCCCTCCGAATCTTTCTGCAATTTCCGAAAGGACTTTTAGTTTTTTTGTTACGATCTCTGTTCCCGATTCCTCACCGAGTTCTTTTAGATATTTTTCATTTTCTTTGATTAGGTTTAGTATCTGTTTTTTGTTTTTTTTTCTGAAGGACAAAATCATTTTTTTCGTTGTTCTGCTAATACATGAAATAATTCTTTTATAAGTTTTTGGCGCTTTTTTTTGCCACCTTTTTATTTTTTTTATCAGTTCTGGAGTAGAAGAAGGCCTGCCTGTCCAGCCAACCAAGAGTTTAAGTTCCTTGGGCAGATTTAGTTTTTCAACATAAAAATTGGGCCAGGACATTTCAACAATTTTTCTTAGATTTTTCTCTTTTTTAACTTGTTTTTTTAACCAGTTGACGTTAACCCCATCGCAGGCAAGACATCCTCCATAGACCGAGGCAATAATATCTACTCCAGAGCCAAGTTTCTCTTGGGCTAAAAAATGAGAAAGAGAAGCCAATTTGAAGATTTTCTCTTTTTCTAATTTTTCTCTGTTGAATTTAAGCAAGGCACCAATAATAGCCACGCTTGAAGCCGCTGAAAAGCCAAAGCCAATTTTTTCTTTGTTCCTAGCCCAAAGTTCTAGTTTGAAGGGCTTCCATTTTCCTAAATACCCCAAACCAACCTCAATTGCCTTTTTGGCGAAGATAAGCAATTTTTTTTCTTCTGGCTTTAGTTTCCTCAAAAAGCGCAGGTGGCCCTTTTGGAACTCTGCCTTTAGGTTTTTTAGATTATAGTTCTTTAGGGAAAGATGGATTTTTTTGTCTTGAGAATCGGTAATTTTTGCGAAAATTATTTTTTTAACAGCCACAACAATCGCTGGGTTTTTAGGCTCCAATACCGCCCATTCGCCGGAGATAAATAATTTTCCCGGGGCTGAAACGATTAACGATTTAGGCATAATTTTTCACCCCCTTTGCTCCTAATTCTACATTAAAAAAATCAAGGTTTAGTTTTTTTAATAATTTGGTTAATTCTTCCTTGTCTTGATGGAAGCAAATAATTGCCCCTCCGCCTCCACCTCCTGAAAGTTTCGCCGCGCCCCCTATATTCCTTACTGCCCTTACAATTTTCTCTATTTTTGGGGTAGAAACCCCCAGATCCCTGAGGGATTCCTGGGCAGTATTGATTGAGTCCTTGATTATTTTTGAACTTTCTTTTTTGAATCCCTCCCGCATTTTATATGTTGCCAGGGCGATATCCCTGATTTTTTCTTCCCTTAGTTTGCTGGGCAGATTTCTGACCATTTGGACAAGTTTGGCTGTTGTCATTCCTTTTTTTCGAGGGAGTAAAACAAGGACAATCTCTTTTAGAAACGGAGGTAGATTAATATGGGTCCATTTTCCTTTTTCAAACCAGACAGTCCCGCCGAAGGTAGAGATAAAATTGTCCCCACCACTTGGCTTTCCGTGGTTGATTTTCTCTATCTCAAAAGCCATTTGATTGATTTCTTTTTTTGAAAGGTGAATTGAGAGAAACTCAGAAACTGCCTTGGAAAGAGAAACCGAAAGAGAAGCAGATGAGCCCAGTCCCATTCCAACAGGAAAATCGCTTTCTATTTCCAAAGAAAAAGGCTTTTTTGTTTTCGCTTTTTCTAATATCAGCCCTATCGCTGCCTTGCTGAGGTTTAAGGGATTTGATTTCAAAAACCTGAAGAGTTTTGAGAAATCGCCTTTTTTATTCCCTTCCTGCCACAAACCTCGGCATCTTTTTGCTGTTTCTAATACCTGATTAATCTCAAACTCCCCTTCTTCTCCCAAGGGCTTATTTTTAATTTTTATTCTTTTTGCTTTCTTAATTTTTACCCTTGTTCTTTTCTCAATAGCCGAGACAATTGCTGGATAACCGTAACAAACCGAATGCTCTCCAATCAGATGTATTTTCCCCGGCGCCGAAGATTCAACCATAGAGTTATAGAGCATATTCCACAAAAAATGCAAAAGTCTTGTTCTATTTATCTACCCCCTTTCTGGAATCAGATCTAAATTGCTACCAAAAGCCAATATAAAATCTCGGTTTAATTTTTTAATTTTATCAAAAATTAGAACAAAAACAAACAGAGCGCACTCCCTTCCTCCCCAAATTCTCAAGTTTTTGATAGCGTTGCTTTACCTGGTTAAGCAATGGACAAAAGATCAAAGCGCAAAAGGCAAAAGTACAACTTAAAGCGCGAAGCTTATTAAATCCGAAATTCAAGATTCGAAACAATGACCGAAATTCAAAACCAAATCAAAAATCAAAATGTAAAATGAATTTTGTTTAAAATTTCGAATTTAGGATTTAGAGTATAATTTTAAATTGCAGTTTGTAATTCTTAAGATTTGAGATTTGGATTTGAGATTTGACATTTGAGATTTGAATTTCTGACCCCTGTATGATTCAGGGTAGTTTACTGAAAGCATTACGGATTTTCCTATATAAGATTGAAAATCTGAGATTTTTATGGTATTATTCTTAATTGTCAGGAGCAATGACAAGGCAATTTGCTAAAAGTTTGCCTTTTGTTTCTGCCTTTTGTTATCTGGGAGGCTGCCATATAGATTGGTTTTTTTTAAGATATGAAAAAAAGACTTCCCCCAAGTGTCAGAAAGTATATCAGAAAGGAAAAGGCGCGGATTCGGCGCCAGGTTTTAGATTTATCCCTTCAGGAAAAATTAATTCAGGACCTGTATAAAAAATTTGAAATGAAGAAAAATGTCCAAAGAAAATAGAATCTGTCAACTTTTAGGAATTAAATACCCGATTATTCAGGGAGGAATGGCTGGAATCTCTAATTCGCTTTTAACTTCAGCGGTTTCAAACGCCGGGGGCTTGGGGGTTATTGGCTCGGGGTTAATGCCTGCTGATTGGCTTGAGAAAGAGATAGAGGCAACCCGAGAAAAAACAAACCTTCCTTTTGGAGTAAATCTTTTTATCCAAAATCCAAAAATTGAACAACTGGCAAGGGTGGTAATAGAAAAAAAGGTCCCAGTTGTCTTTACCGGTGGCGGAAATCCGCTTCCGTTGTTTCCTTTTTTACACAAGGCAGGGATTAAAATTATTCCTGTTGTTCCCTCCCCGCGATTGGCAGCAAAAATGGAGGACAATGGCGCGGATGCTGTAGTGGTGGAAGGACTGGAGTCGGGCGGTCATATTGGAGAAAATACCACCTTTTGTCTTATCCCTCAGGCAAAGCGGGCATTGAAAAGAATTCCTGTTATTGCCGCTGGCGGGATCTATGACAAAAGGACAAAGGAAGCCGCTTTTTTACTGGGAGCAGAAGGAGTCCAGATGGGAACAAGATTTTTGGCTTCAAAAGAGTGCCCTGTTTCTGATGCCTATAAGGAAAAAATTATCAAAGCCAAAAGTGATGATATTGAGGTAATCTTGAGGTTTACTGGGCATCCGATAAGGGTAATTAGGAATCAATTCTCCGAGAGAATGAAGAAAATTGAGAGAATGGGGGCTTTTCCTGAAGAGATAAAAGCGGAAAGAATCGCCGGCGGGCTGTCAGGAAAAGATATAGAGAATATTCCCTTAATGGCTGGCTTGTGCGCAGCAGAAATCTCTGAGGTTAAAAGTTGCCGAGAGATAATTGAGGAAATCGCAATTTAGATTTTAATATGAACCGCCTTGTTTCTGGTTTTTGCAGGATAGTTCTCAAGCCCTTGATAGATTGGTCTTTGATAAAGGAGGTAAGAGGTTTGGAAAATATCCCCAAAGGTAATTTTATTTTGGCTGCCAATCACCAGAGCCATCTGGACCAGATCTGTACCGGCTATCTCTGTGTTCCCCGGAGATTTCATATGCTTGGCCAGACAGACCAGTATAGCGGTTTGCCCAAACTTCTTCTGTATTTTGTCTATTTTTTGGCTGGGGTTATTCCGGTAAACAGGAAAAGCAGAGAATCAAGAAGCAGGGCGTTTCAGGAGGCAGTAAAGGCATTAAAAATGGGAGATATCGTCATCCTCTATCCTGAGGGAACAAGGACAAGGACCGGTCAGATTCAGCGGGCATATCCCGGGGTGGCAAAACTCCATTTGATAACAGGTGTGCCCATTTTACCTGTGGCAATTGACGGCACATTTGAATTGATGCCTCCGGGCAGGGCTTTCCCTCGGATTAAAAGGATGCTTAAAATTACCGTGGGACCTCCTCTTTATTTTAGAGAAGAGATTAAAAGGGCAAAACTGCTTGATTGTCAGTCCCCTGAATATAAAGCGATTAGTCAAAAAATTACAGACAAGGTAATGGAAAAAATTAAAGAACTGAAGTGAAAAGGACATTTATCACAGTGAATAAACTTTTTGTTTTTTCGCTTCTTGAGAGGTTTTTGGTTGAAGAAATCAAGGGGAAGGAGAATATTCCCCAAAAGGGCAATTTTATTGTTGCTTCAAATCATTTGGATACTATGGACAGTTGGTTGATTGGCCTTGTCTTTAAGAATAGAGCCGAAGACATCTGTTTTGTTGCCAGAAGGGATAAAAATCTGAAACAGATATGGAGGGTTTTTATAGATTTTTTTGCCCAGCCGATTGTTTTTGAGCAAGGAAAAACCTCAAGAAAAGAAATTTTGAAAGAGGTAATAAGGCGGGCAAAGAGGGGCCAGATAATTGTTTTTTATCCAGAGGGAGATGTGAATAAAAAAAGAATTTTATTGAAGGGCAAAAATGGGGTAGCAGAAGCAGCCAAGAAGACGAGATTGCCTGTCCTGCCTTTAGGCATTAGAAAAACAAAAGAGATGAAAAGAAAAATTATCATTGGCAAACCTCTTTATCCTGACCCTCAAGAGGATGTCAATGGTTTTTTTAAAAAAATAATGCTTGAAATCTCAAAACTATCAGGAAAGGTCTATCCCTATGATTAAAAAAATCCTTATTGCCAACCGTGGCGAGATTGCCCTAAGAATAATTAGGACCTGTAAGAAAATGGGGATTAAAACCGTTGCCCTCTGTCCCCAGAAGGGAGAAGAATCGGACTTTATTGAAACTGCCTTGGCTGACGAGTTTTATTATTTGGAGAAAGAGGGAATCTCCGGCTATTTGGATATAAAGAGAATTTTAGAGATAGCCAAAAAATCTCAGGTGGATGCTGTTCACCCCGGTTACGGATTTTTGGCTGAAAACTGGCTTTTTGCCAAACTCTGTAGGAGAAAGGGCATAAGATTTATTGGGCCCAACCACGGGATTTTGAAGAGATTAGAAGATAAAATTGAAGCAAAAAAAATAGCCAATAAACTAAAAATTCCGGTTTTGCCCTTTAGCCAAAAATCAATCAATTCTTTGAAGGACCTAAAAAAATGGGTCTTGGAAATTAGACCACCGTTTGTTCTAAAGGCAAGAAAGGGAGGAGGAGGAATTGGGATTCGGGTGATAAATGGCCAGATTTCAATTGGTGAGGTTTTTACCACTGCCTTAGGGATTAGAAGGCAGATGTCAATGGCATTTTCCAATACTGAGTTCTTTCTTGAAAAGTGTCTTTCTCCGGCAAAACATATTGAGGTTCAGATTCTTTCTGACACCAGGAATTTTGTCCATTTAGGAGAACGGGAGTGCTCAATTCAAAGAAGGTTTCAGAAACTTTTAGAGGAGTCTCCTTCTATCTTTCTGGACGAGGAAACGAGAGAGAAGATTTTTAATTATGCCCTGAGATTTGCCAGAGCGCTAAGGTATGAAGGAGTAGGGACTATTGAATTTTTAATTAGCCCCAAGAAAGATATTTATTTTATGGAGGTCAATCCTCGACTTCAGGTAGAGCACCCGATAACAGAAGCCAGAACAGGAATTGACCTGGTAGAACAACAGATACGGGTTGCCCAAGGAGAGCCCTTGAGATTTAGGCAGGAGGAGGTAAGAATTTCAGGCCATGCTATAGAAACAAGGATTTTGGCTGAAGATCCACTTAAGGGGTTTGTGCCCTCAAGCGGGCAGATTACCGAATATTCTCCGCCGACCGGTTTAGGAATTTCTCTTCACACATTTTTGCATAGGGGTCAGAAAATCTATCCCTATTTTGATTCTCTTTTGGCAAAACTGGTTTCTTTTGGCAAAAACAGAGAGGAAGCCATCTCCAGATTAAAGAGGGCACTGAGGGAATTTTCTATCAAGGGGGTGCCGACAACAATTCCCTTTTTCAATGCCCTATTGGAAGATAAAAAATTCTTGACAGGGAACTACTTTACTGACTTTATTGAAAAAAGCAATATCTTGAAAGATATCTCCGCTTTTCAGGAGAAGAAAGAAATTACCCCAGAGAGGACTCCCTCAGAAGAGGAGGTAGCAAAAATTGTTTACCAGTTCTTTAAGAGATTTGGAGAGAAGGAAACAAGGACAAGAGGGATTTCTTCTTGGCAGATGGCTGAGAGGGCAAATTTTTTTCAAGAAGATGAGATTTGAACTTTTCGGGAAAAATTTTGATGTTGAGATTTTGGAAAAAGAAGGGGGCGTTTTGATAAGGGTCAATGGGAAGGAATTCTTTTTCAAAGAAGGAGAAGAAGAGGATGAAAAAGAAGGGATAGAATCCCTTAAAGGGGGTTTCGGCCAAGAAAAGGTTTTGGCTCCAATTTCCGGCCAGATTATCAAGATTTTTCAAAAAGAGGGAGCAGAGGTAAAAAAGGGACAGGTGCTTTTAATTCTCTCGGCTATGAAGATGGAAAACGAAATTCTTGTTGAAAAAACAGGGACTGTCAAAAAAATTTTTTTCAAAGAAGGAGATACAGTAAAAAAGGGAGATGTTTTGGCAATTATAAAATGAAACAGTAATTGGTAACCGCTTTGGTAGCAAACCTGCTGAGGCATCTTGCCTCGGGGAGCACGAAGTCGCGGTAAGTGGTAAGAAGGAATTTATTTCCAGGCGCTTCCAAAATCTGACCGAGCCGTTCATACCTTTTCTGAAGCGCAAACCTATTCTGGGGCTCGGCTGCGATATGCACCCCTTAGTCAAGATGCCTCAGCAAAGAAATTATCAAGAATGTATAGTACAAATGAAGCCAATAATTAAGACATTTAAAAAGGTAGATTCAACCCAAAAGGTTGCCAAGAAATTGAAAAAGCCCTTGCCTTGGACAGTTATTTTGGCAGAGGAGCAGACCTCGGGTTATGGCAGAAAGAGAAATTTCTGGTATTCTCCAAAGGGCGGGCTTTATTTTTCCATTGTTCTGCCTAGTTTGAAGATTGAAAGCGCAGAAACCTTAACAATTCTTTCTGCCTTCTCAGTGGCTAAAATTTTGAAAGAGGACTTCAATCTTGAGTCATTTATAAAATATCCCAATGATGTTTATGTAGAAGGGAAAAAAATTTGTGGTATAATAACGGAGAACAGGCTTTCAGGAGACAAGGTTTTGTTTTCTGTAATGGGCATTGGGCTAAATACCAATCTTGACAGATTCCCCAAAAACCTGGAAAATAAAGCCACATCCCTTAAAATAGAGACAGGAAAGGAGGTTGAAAATGAAAAATTGATGAAGAAGATAATCAGGCAGTTAAGGAAACAGATTGATTTTTAACTATGGCTTTTGAAAAAGAAAACAAGGAACTAAAAAGACGTTTAGATGCCTTGGAGCCACCTGAGGCAGTTGAGAAGCAGCACCAAAAAGGGAAAATGACTGCCCGAGAGCGTATAGAGGCGCTTTTGGATCCAGAAACCTTTGTTGAGTTAAATCCTTTTGCTGAAACCAGAATCTCTTCTTTTGGGCTAGATAAAAAGAGATGCCCAGGGGACGGGGTGATCTCCGGGTTTGGGAAAATCAGGGGAAGACAGGTCTATGTTTTTTCCCAGGATTTTTCAAAGATCGGCGGAACATTGGGGGAGACCCATGGGAAGAAAATTTTAGGCGTTTACGAACTGGCTCTAAAGACCGGTTGCCCTATTATCGGTATTTACGACTCAGGAGGAGCCAGAATTCAGGAAGGGGTTGCCTCTTTGGATGCCTATGGCAAAATTTTCAGGATGCAGGTGAAATCCTCAGGAGTAATTCCTCAGTTATCAATAATTGTTGGTCCTTCTGCCGGCGGAGCCTGCTATGGCCCAGGGCTTTCTGATTTCATCTTTATGGTCAGAGGAATATCGTTTATGTTTATCACAGGACCCGAGGTGATTAGTAAGGTTGTTGGAGAAAAAATTTCAGCCCAAGACCTAGGAGGAGCGGTCTGTCATTCTCAAAAATCTGGCACTGCCCATTTTATTTTTGAGAATGAAAAGGATTGTTTCCGAGCAATAAGAAAACTCCTGTCATATCTGCCCCAAAATAATTTAGAAAATCCTCCAGAGCAGAAAGCCATAATTTCAGGATTTCTTGAGACAAGGGAAAGAATTAGATTATTGGAGATTGTCCCCGAGGAAGAGAAAAAGGGATATGAAATGAAGCAGGTAATTTCAGAGATTTTTGACAAGGACTCATTTTTTGAGGTCCAGCCGGACTTTGCCCAAAATTCAATTGTGGGATTTGCCCGGTTAAATGGACATTCAGTGGGTATTGTGGCAAACCAGCCAAGGGTTTTGGCTGGCGTTTTGGATATAAACTCCTCTGACAAAATATCAAGGTTTGTAAGGTTCTGCGACGCCTTTAACATCCCTATTATCAATCTGGTTGATTGCCCGGGCTATTTGCCCGGCAAGGAGCAAGAATGGGAAGGAATTATCAGACATGGGGCAAAGGTCTTATATGCCTACGCCCAAGCCACTGTTCCCAAGATATCTCTGATTTTAAGAAAGGCATTCGGTGGCGCTTATATTGCCTTGGCGGCAAAGGGCCTGGGTTATGACAGCGTGATTTCCTGGCCTGGGGCTCAGATTGCGGTAATGGGACCAGAACAGGCAGTGAAAATTATTTTCAAGAGAGAAATTTCAGAAAGCAAGAACCCCGAAGTCCTAGAAAAAGAAAAAATCAAGGAATTAAAAGAAAAATTTTTGAATCCCTATGAAGCGGCGCGATTGGGCAAGATTGATTTAATTATAAATCCAAAAGACACAAGGACCATTTTGGTCAAATCCTTGGAGTCCCTTTTGAATAAAAGAGAACCCCGGGTTATCAGAAAACACGGCAACATCCCCCTTTAAAGGTGTTTTTTGGAGCATAATATGTTATAAAATTGATAAAATGCAAAATGCAAACCAGTTTAGCGCAAAGCGCAAAGCGTAAAGCGCAAAGCGCAAAAGCACAACTTAAAGCGAAAAGCGAAACCTTTCTTTTTTAACTTTAAGCTTTACGCTTTGCGTTTTACGCTCAAAAAATATTTTGAGATTTGCCCTGTACCACGTGGGGTACTTTGAATTTTGAGATTTAAAATATCATTTTGATTTTTGATTTTTGCATT
>JAGGSE010000179.1 GCA_021159225.1 bacterium | reverse complement strand
AGCGCTCAAGTTCTCAGAGCGCTCGGTCAGTCTCTGAGGGGTCATCTATAATGGAGGCAACTTGTAAGAGAAGCATCGCAAGATATATGGCTTAATCATAGAGAGAAACCTATCTCTTCCTTCTACCCCTGTATAGATTTTTGGATAATCTCTGCCTCTGCATGAACAACTATAAATAGAAACATCAATTCTGAAGTTTTTCTGAAGTGTTTCCTTTAATAAACGGACACCCTTCAAAGAAAAACAATCTGTATTCAGGGTAAAGGCATAATGATCTTTTACTCGCCAATCTAAATGCCCGTCGTCCATATACCAAATCGCCAAACTTCGTGGAGAAATTAACAGATTTTCGATATTCTGAGGAACTTGTTTTTTTCCTGCCGGATAAAATAATTTATACCATACTGTTAATTTCTCTAAATACTTGGTACTGAAATACCATTGATTATTATCCTTTCGTTGTTTTGGCTCTAAATTACAAAGATTCTTTAATCTGTTATACAACCAGAAAACATAATCTTTATATCTCTCTGACTGTTTAATCTGTAACCTAGTTCCATGGAATCCATCGAATTCTAACGAACCATCGCCTAGAACAACACCCACGATTACTTCCTGCTGTAATTTGGAAATGGATTCTCTATTTGATGGTCTCATTACTCCATTATAGAAGACTTCCCTGCTGATTACCACAAAAATATGGCTTCCAGCATATAAGCCGAGTTTGCATCCCGACATTACTGTCGAGAGTCGCGCCACCCGCCCGAGTTGGCGGGGGATTTCTCACGAGATTAGCACCCCCTTATTCCTGGCTTACCGTCACTCCGAAGAGTTCTTCAGCCAGAAAAGCAGTTTACAACCCGAAGGCCTTCTTCCTGCACGCGGCGTCGCTGGTTCAGGGTTTCCCCCATTGACCAATATTCTCGACTGCTGCCTCCCGTAGGAGTATGGCCCGTGTCGCAGTGCCATTGTTGGGGAACAGGCTCTCACCTCCCCTACCCGTCATTGCCTTGGTGAGCCATTACCTCACCAACAAGCTGATAGGCCGCGGGCCAATCCGTGAGCGGAATGCCAAACGACAAACCCTTTACTGAGAGCCGAGCTCTCAGACCATCGGGGATTAGCCCCGATTTCTCGAGGTTATCCCCGTCTCACGGGTATGTTACCCACGTGTTACTAACCCGTTCGCCACTATCCCGCACATAACAAAGTTATGTGCGGGACCGTTCGACTTGCATGCCTTATCCACGCCGCCAGCGTTCATCCTGAGCCAGGATCAAACTCTCAAAAATATGAGTCAGGACAACTCTAAAAAACTAAATTCATTCCCTATTCAATTTTCAAGGTGCTTTTCTTTGCAACCTATTATATCCCCTCAATCCAATCCCGGCAATATTTTACCAATAAATTCCTGTATGTCAAGAGGCAACTGCCTTGACAAGAAATCCAAAAATCAAATTCAAATTTTTGCTTTTTGGGCCAACTTTCCTATCTTCTCTCTTATTTTTTCAATCTCTTCATCGGAGGGAATAATTTCTTCAGGGTCAAGGTTAAAGGTTTCCAGAAAGTCAATTTTTTCATCTAAAAGTTCTTTTCCGTTCTTTCTTACCCTTCCTGCCATCAACTCGTTTATCATTCTTAATACCACCTCCATTGCATACTTTCTTAAAAACCTTTTTAGCAATCCTCCAGTTTTAATTAATTCTAACACCTGCTAAAAGGAATCTCAATAAATCGTATTGCCTTAGTATAAACCTAACAAAAGGACAAAGGTTTTTTGCAATATAAAACAAAACCAAGATTGCCTAAGAATCTAAAAGAAACCCCTGTCTTACAAATTACACCTACGTATATTTTTTAAGACAGTAATGATGTTCTGTAATTGGAGTTATTAGTGATTAGCGGTAAGATTAATCAAGGTAATTTCTGGAAAGGACATAAACCTTATTGGCAGAAAGGTTTCCCCTATTCCTCGGTTGACATACAAATATGTGGAATTTTCCTGAAATAGGCCTCTTTTATATTTCTTGTCATATTTTAGAGGAATGAAAAAGTCGCATAAAAGAGGAATGTTAATCTGGCAGCCATGGGTGTGGCCAGTTAAGACAAGGTCAATGTTTTTATCTTTAACCCTTCTAAAAATCTCCGGGGAATGGGCAAGTAAAATCTTGGGCGCTTTTTCTTCCACTTTCTCCATTGCTTTTTCAATATCGTCATAACCTAAATGAGGGTCATCAACGCCGATAAGGTAAATAAAGCCATCTCCCTTTTCTAACTTCACCGCTTCATTGTTAAGAATTTTTATTCCGCTTCTTATAAAAAGATTGTCCAAATTCTTAAAATTTCTGTTTCTGTGTTCATGATTGCCATATACTCCGAAAATCCTTTGCTGATAGTTTTTTGCCAGTTCTTGCCAAAATTTTTGACAGGACTCAAGGTCTTCTGTCTGCCAGTCAATGATATCTCCGGTAATAAAAATAAAATCTGGTTTTAGTTCTGAAACCAGTTTTAAAACCTTTTTTTCTTTTCTCCCAAACTTCTTTGAATGAAAATCGGTTAAATGAAGGATTTTTGTTCCCTCAAAAGAAGGAGGAAGGCTGTTTATCTGGAGGGAGAATCTTTCAACCCTAATTAAGTTAGGCGTAATAAAAAATCCCAAAACTCCCACTATAAAAAATCCTACTATTAAGATTTTGAGAAGCAATGCCCTCATTTTAATCAGAATTGCCCGCTTTATCAGCGGCGAACAGACCTATAATAATCAATTAGGTTGGCCAAAATATAGTTGCACTTGCAAATTGAATCTAACCCTGCCTTTGATATTATATTTATCAAAAAGGGTTTTTAAAGCGGAATATAACTTAGGGGATGCCTCCTCTCTCTTTGGGGCATATGATGTAGAAAAATATCTACCCACCAATCCCTCATAATCAAGGTCTTGGTGGTTTGCAAAAAGAGCCTTTTTAAAATCACTGCCATAAAAATCTCCAATTACTTCCTCAGTGATTTTTTTGTGATGCACTTTTTCATAATCTTTGCTATATTCTTTCACAAACCCTTCATATTCTTTCATAAACTCAGAAGATTGAATTTTACGCTTGTTCCAAACCAAAACCACATACCCTCCTTTTTTCAAAATTCTCTTGCATTCTCTTTTGAATTTTTTTCTATCAAACCAATGAAATGCCTGGGCAGAGGTGACAAGATCAACACTGTTATCCGGCAAGGTAGTATTTTCGGCTGTAGCATCAATACTAAAAAAATTTGAGAGGTTCTTAAACCTCTCTTCAGATACCTTTCTCATTTCTTGATTAGGCTCTACCGCATACACTACATTGCCATTTTTTAAAAAGAGTTCTGTAAACTCTCCTGTACCAGAGCCAACATCGGCAATTATACAACTCCTTTTAAGGTTTGCTTCACGAACCAAATAATCAATAATTTCTTTGGGATAACCTGGACGATATTTTGTGTAATCTTTTACCCTTTCAGAGAATCTTAAGGCAGGATTTAATCCCTGCGTAGGGTTGCTCATAGATTATAGAGATTTATAGAAATTCAGGGCTGGTTGAGTGTTTACAGAATTGCCTCTTTTAAGGAAGAGCCGCATTTACACTTCCTTTGAGAGGGGATTTTTTCTATTAGTTTCAAAATCAACCCCTTAACCTTTTCGTTGTTTTTCTGAAAGACCTTGACTACCTCTTGGGTAGTTACCGGCTTGATGTCTTTTCTTCCCTTTAGTCCCACATCATAATCTGTCACCAGAGAGATGTTGAGATAGCACATTTCAAGTTCTCGAGCCAAAACTACCTCTGGGTACTGAGTCATATTGATAACATCTGCTATCTTTGAATAAAATCTTGATTCTGCTTTTGTTGAAAAGCGAGGACCCTCAATAATGACAACCGTTCCTTTTTTATGAAATGGAATCTTAAGATTCTGACAGGCTTCAATGGCTAATCTTCTTAATTCGGGACAATATGGTTGAGCCAAGGATATATGGGCAACCTTGGGTCCATTAAAAAAGGTGTCTACTCGGTTCTTTGTCCTGTCAATAAACTGGTCGCAAATAACAAAACTGCCTGGCTTTATCCTCGGCTTCAAAGAGCCCACGCTACAGGGAGCAATTACCCGCTCAACCCCTAATTTTTTGAAGGCAAATAGGTTTGCCAGGTAGTTTATCTTATGAGGAGGGTATTGATGTTTTTTTCCGTGCCGAGGCAAAAAAGCAATTTTTTTACCTGAATATTCAGAGATTAGAATCTTATCTGAAGGTCTGCCATAGGGCGTCTTAACAGAAACCTCTTTTCCTTTTAGAAATTCGTAAAACCCCGAACCCCCTAAAATACCAATGCTTGCCTTCATAGATTAAAATCTTATTAGAGATTTCACCTTATATCCCTTTAATTTTCTTCTTCCTTTTAAGCCCTCAAGTTCAATAAAAAACAAGATGCCGACGATTTTCCCACCCATCTTCTTAACTATATCTACTGCAGCGGCCATTGTGCCGCCGGTTGCCAAAAGGTCATCGCAGAGCAAAATTTTCTCCCCGGGCTTTATTGAATCCTTGTGCATTTCCAATGTCTCCACCGCATATTCCAATGCGTATTTCTTTCTTATGGTTTTATAGGGCAACTTTCCTTTTTTTCTGACAATTGACAGGCCGCTTTTTAATTTGTAGGCAAGGGCAGATGCTATTATAAAACCCCTGGCGTCAATTCCAACAATTTTGTCAATTTTCTTCTTTCTACAAAATTCTGCCAGTTTGTCTATCAAAAAATGGAATGATTTTTTATCCTCCAGGACTGGGGTTATATCACGGAAAATAATTCCCTTTTTGGGCCAATCAGGGATAGAACGAACCTTTGCTTTCAAATCATCTAAGGTCATATGTTTCAAAAAATCAACCTTATTTACACATTTTATTAATCTTATTTCACTTTAAGAGGTGAAGTCAAGCCCAGGTGCTGAGGTATTAATTGGTAAATGGCAAAGAGTGCCTGCCTGTCAGTCGTTGGTATGCCTCAAGGTATTTTTGGCTTGTTTTTCTAACCACCTCTGGGGGAAGTTCCGGAGCAGGGGGTTTTTTGTTCCATTTGATTTTGATTAAATAGTCCCTGACAAACTGCTTGTCAAAACTCTTTTGGGCTCTGCCCGGCTTGTATTCGTCCTTGGGCCAAAACCTTGAAGAGTCAGGAGTGAAAATCTCGTCAATTAAAATCAGTTTTCTTCCCAGCCAGCCAAACTCAAACTTTGTGTCGGCAATAATAATTCCCCTTTTTTGGGCAAAAGACAGGCCGTAGGAATAAAGTTTCAGGCTGATTGTTTTTAATTTTTGAGCCGTGTTTTTGCCCAATAAACGAATCAAATATCTTTCGTCAATCTCCTTGTCGTGCCCCTTTTTTGCCTTGATCGTGGGAGTGAAAATCGGCTCCGGCAGTTTGTCTGATTCCTTCAAGCCAGGGGGAAGTTTTATGCCGGAAATAGACCTCCCTTTTTTATAAGCCAGGTAGGCAGAGCCGGAAAGGTATCCTCTGACCACGCATTCTACCAAAATAGGCCGGGCTTGCTTCACGAGCATCGCCCTTCCCTTCAGGTAAGGATATTTTTTCAGTTCTTTGGGAAACCTGTTAAAATCTGCCTGAATGAGATGATTTTCAATAATGCCCCTTGTTTTTTTGAACCAAAAAACAGAAAGAGCCGTCAGAATTTTGCCCTTGTATGGAATAAGATTGGGAAGCACGCAGTCAAAAGCCGAGATTCTGTCAGTTGCCACTATCAAAAGCCGCTTTTTACTCAATTCGTAAACATCCCTTACCTTTCCCCTGCATTTTAATTTCAAGGGGAGAAGTTCTTCCATTTTTTTATTATCTTCTCTGTTTTTTCAACAGAAAATCCGATATAGTTTTTGTAATCCATTATTTTTTTCAATTCCTTTTGGCTGATATACCTGGCAATCTCTTTATTTTTGAAAAGTTCCTCTCTGAAATTTTTCTTTTTTGAAATCTCCCTCAAGAGTTGGTGTGAAGCCAGCCGGGGCATCCCTCTTTTTGTTAGTTCTGTCAGAACCGCTTCGGCAAGGACCCTGCCGCCGGTTAATTCTAAATTTCTTTTTATGTTTTCGGGAAAAACAACCAACTTCTTCAATATCCTGGCAAGCCGACCCAAAGCATCATCCATTAAAACAAAAACAGTGGGCAAAACAGACCTTTCAGCGGCAGAATTGGTAAGGTCCCTCTCATGCTCCAAGGCGATATTTTCCAAAGCAGGAAAAACACAGGAGCGGACAATTTTTACATTGCTGCAGATATTTTCTGATTCCCAGGGATTTCTCTTTTGGGGCATAGCCGAGGAACCAACCTGGTTTTTGCCGAAGGGTTCAGCCAATTCAGCGATTTCTGTTCTCTGAAGATTTCTGATTTCTTTGGCAATCTGCTCAATTGTCCCAGCCAACACGGCTATATCACAGATAATTCGGGCAAGATTTTCCCGGGGAGCAACCTGGGTTGAAATATCAGCGGGGAGTAGGTTCAACTTTTTCATTATCGCTTTTTCGAAATTCTGGTTCAAGCCAAGCATCTTCTGGCTGGCATAGGTTCCCACCGCTCCGGAAAATTTTCCCTGAAGATATTTTTTATCTTCCTTCAATCTAAAGAGGTCCTCTCCGAGTTTATCAGCAAAATTGGCAAACTTAAATCCCAAGGTAATGGGCAGGGCGTGCTGACCATGGGTCCTGCCGATTACAACCAGTTTTTTATACCTCTGAGAAAAGCCAAGGCAAGAGGTTAAAGCAATCTTCCCCTTTTTAAGCAAAAGGTTCAGGCCATCTTTGACTTGAAGGGCAAGAGCGGTATCTACTATATCATAACTGGTGGCGGTCAGGTGAATATATTTAGATGCCTTTCCGCAAACCTCACCTAATGCCTTGAGCATTGCAACCACATCGTGCCTTGTCTCCTTTTCAATTTCTTTCACCCTTTCCAGTTTAACGAATTTCAGGTTTGCCCTCTTTTTTATAATTCCTGCCTGTTTCTTAGGAATCTTTCCAAATTCAGCCAAGGTCTCAGCCAAAACACCCTCAACCATCAACTGGTATTTAAGCCGACTTCTCTCCTCAAAAATCTCCCGCATCTCCCTTGAGCCGTAACGATAATCAATGGGGTGAACTGCCATTTTTATTTTCTCACCTCCCACTCAGGTTCCTCTTCCAATGCCTCAATAATTTTCTCCTGAAGTTGGTCAATTTCTTCGGAAGAGAGAACCCTGTCAGGGGCTTGGTAGATTATATGAAAGGCAAGATTCTTTTTCTCTTCGGGCAATTCCTCTCCCTCGTAAATATCAAACAAATCAACATCCCTTACCAGTTTGCCTCCTGCCGCATTGATTTTGTTCAAAACATCAATTACCTTAACATCAGAAGGAACCAAAACCGCCAGGTCTCTTACAGCCGCCGGATATTTGGAAAGCGGTTGATATTCATTTTCTTCAGAGGCAAGTTTTTGAAGTTTGTCAAAGTCAATATCAAAAATCACTGCTTCGTTTTTGACCCCCAACCTATCAAGCACTTCTCTATCAATATTGCCCAAAAACCCAATTTCCTCTCCGCCGATTTTAATCACAGCGCAGTACCTTCCCTCCCAAGAGGTTGACCGATGCTCTTCGTACCAGATATCGGAAATTCCCAATTTATTTAAGAGAAGGTCAACTACGCCTTTCATTTGGTAAAATCCTTCTGCCGGCTTCAGGTCTTCAGTGCTTATAAGAACAGACAATCTTTTTCTCTCTATAACGCCCTTTTTCGTCTTCTTTGTTTTCTGGAAGACATTTGACAATTCAAAAATTCTTATGTCATTGAAATACTCCTGATTCTTTGCAACATCTTTTATGAGATTAGGAACTAAAGAGGGAGCAAGAAACTGATACTCAATACTTACAGGATTTTTCACCTCAACAGCATTTTTTAGATTGAAGATATCAAGTTCTTCTTGAGAAAGAAAGGCATAGTTGTAAACCTCCCAAAAGCCGGCCTCTTTCAAGATATCCTTAATCATATTCTCCCAAAAAATCTCAAGATTCCTTTCCGGAGGAATTAAGGCAACAAGAGGAAATTTTGAGGGAATTTTTCTGTATCCGTAAAGCCGTCCGATTTCTTCAATGATGTCTTCCGGATAAGAAATGTCCAGCCGAAAACTAGGCACATCTATTAAAATCTGCTTTTTTGATAAAGCAGATACTTGAGGAACAAAGGTAAATCCCAAGCGCCTGAGAATGTCTTTTATTTCTTTAACAGGAATTTTTATTCCCAAGAGTTTTTCGACATAATCCAGTTCCAATTTAATTCGTTTCGGGACAGGTTTTTTGGGATAAAAATCTACTCTTCCAGGAATAATCATTCCTCCAGCCAATTCTTGAATTAAAACAAGACTTCTATTTATACCCAGTTGGGTCAGATTTGGGTCAATGCCGTATTCAAACCGCCGGGAGGCATCGGTTTTCAGCCCTATTTTTTTTGAAGCCCGGCGAATAAGTATTCTGTCAAAATTTGCCGCCTCCAATAGGATATTTGTCGTCTTGTTTGTTATTTCCGCCTTCTTCCCGCCCTTAATCCCGGCAATTGCCAAGGGTTCTTTCTTGTCAGCGATTATCAAGATATCTTTGTCCAACTTTATCTCTCTGTCGTCCAAGGTTGTAATTTTCTCTCCTTTTTTTGCCCGCCGAACAATAATTTTTTTTGTCTTGTCTCCTGCAATTTTATCATAATCAAAGGCGTGAAGCGGCTGACCTGTTTCCAGCATTACATAGTTTGTCGCGTCAACGATATTGTTGATTGGATTTATGTTGTTGGATTTTAATCTTGCTTTCAGCCACTTGGGCGAAGAGCCCACCTTTACGCCTTTAATTATCCCGCCGGTATATCTTAAACATCCTGCCTTTGCCTGACAAGAAATGGAAATTAGTTCTTTGATTTTGGAGGTTTCTTTAATTGCTCTTTTGCTTTTGGGAAGAAGGGGGGTTAATTTTAATATCGCTCCGATTTCCCGGGCAATTCCCATATAGGAAAAGCAGTCCGGTCCCCGATTGGGCCGAATATCAATGTCCAAAAGAAAATCCTTCCCCTGCTTGCTTATCCCTTCCACCTCGGCAAAGTGATAAGTCAACAAATCAGCCAGTTTTTCCGGCTTGGGAAGTTTGCTCTTAAAAAAGGATTGCAAAAAATTATAAGAAAATTTCATAATCAAAACTGGCTTAAGAATCGAAGGTCTGCCGACCTAAACAATCTTACATCGTCAATCCTATATTTCATCATCGCTAGTCGGTCCAGTCCAAAACCGAAAGCCCATCCCTGCCATTCCTTTGGGTTGAGCCCGCAATTCTTAAAAACATTGGGGTGAACCATTCCCGCCCCGGCTATCTCCAGGTATCCCGTTTTTTTGCAAAGACTACATCCTTTTCCCTGGCAAATCACGCAGGTAACGCTCACATTAAACGACGGCTCTGTAAAGGGAAAGAAATCAGGGTCTAAACGAAAGTTTATATCTTTTGTAAAAAATTTTCTAAAAAATTCAGATAAAACCGCCTTAAGATTTGCCACCGAGATTTCCCTTTCAACCATTAATCCCTCAATCTGGGAAAGTTGAAACTCGTGCCTTGCATCGGTCGCCTCATGTCTGAATACCCTGCCCGGGGCTATAATTCTCAAAGGCGGCTGGTGTTTTTCCATATAGCGAATCTGAACCGGGGAGGTATGGGTTCTTAACAGCAATTTCTGCTCTCTCAAATACAAGGTATCCCATACATCCCTTGCCGGATGTTCAGGCGGAATGTTAAGGGCGTCAAAGTTGTGCCATTCGTCTTCAATTTCAGGACCTTGGGCAATAGAAAATCCCATTGACTGAAAAATTTCTTCCACCTTTCGCTTAACCTGGGTCAAGGGATGCAAATGCCCCACCTTTAGTTTTCTGCCGGGCACGGTTATGTCAAATTTAGCCCCTTCTTGTTTGGTTTCCTCTTTTTTTAAAAGCCCTTCCTTTTCTTCCAGTTTTTCCTGCAAAAAACATTTCAGTTCATTTATCTTTTTTCCCCTCCTAACCCTTTCCTCTTTTGTTAGAGTTTTTAATTCCTTCAAAAGGCGGCTAATCACTCCCTTTTTACCTAAATAACCTCGGGAAATCTGATTTAACTGATTAATGGTTTTTGCCGCCTCAATCTCCCTTTTTATTTTGTCTTTTATTGAATTTAGTTCATCTTCATTCATATTTTCTTCCCCAGGCAACAGGGTCTTTGTTCCAAGAAAGAATCTCCTTTTTTTCTTCCTGACTAATCTGGCCATTTTTTTCAGCCACCCTTACGACTTCTTCAAAATCAGTTAAAAAATAAAACCTGACCCTTTCTTCCTTTAATATCTTGCCTGCTGAGTGAAGATTGTGGGTATAAATAGCCGCTCCGTATCTAATCTTTGCCTGTCCTTCTCTTTCAAGCGCCTTTTTTTCATTCATAGCGCTCTGGGCAGTAGAAATCATATCTTCCAGCAGAAGAATTCGGCTTCCTCTTTTAATCACTCCCTCCACCTGTTTTTTCTGCCCGTAGTTCTTGGGTGTAGGCCTAACATAGACCATTGGTACCTTAAGTTTTTGAGCCAGAAAGGCAGCCCAAGGAATAGCGGCGGTGGCTGTACCTGAGATGATGTCAAATTTAATGTTTTTTTCCTTAATCAGGTTGATAAACTCCCTTATAATTATTTCTCTTTCTCTCGGCAGGGAGATTAAGATCCGAGTATCAATGTAAATGGGAGAAAGAATCCCTGAACTAAATTTAAAGGGCTTGTTATCAAAAATTTTAACAGCCCCAGTTTTAAGGAGAATTTTGGCGATTTTCTCTCTGTTTTTCATTTTTTCAGCGGACCCAAGGGGATTTGAACCCCTGATTTCTTCCGTGACAGGGAAGCGTGTTGACCGGGCTACACTATGGGTCCCCGGTGCCGACGACAGGACTCGAACCTGTAACCTTAGCCTTATGAAGACTCTGCTCTAACCATTGAGCTACGCCGGCTTATGTACAAAATTTACGCTGGTAAGGTAATTTTCTCTTTAATAAGTTTTTGGGTCTTTCCTAAAAATTTCTTTGCTTCTAAAATCTCAACATAAACCGGAATATTATCTGGACTAAAATGTAAAACCATATTTCCAATTTCTACAGCATAATCAATAGGTCTTTTTGAAATCTCCCAACTTAAAACATCGCTTTCAGAATCGTATCTAATTTTTATTCTATCTAAGTTTTTTCTCATATTTTTTAATTCGAGCGGGATAGAAGGTTATTATTTTAATTCTATCATTATTTTCTTTTTTGTAAACTACTGATCTACGCCGGCGAATTTTGGCTAGGCCGAAATAGTTATTCGTTATTTGTTGTTAGGTGTTAGACTTTATACTTTTTAAAAGACCTTGTAACAATTTGTTCACTTGGACACACTGATCTAATTCTTTAGTAGAATTTACTTTAAATAACTTTTCTCCTAATTTCAAGATGCTTATAGTTTCATAAAGGGATTTAATAGCAATTTCTAGATGAGCCACAAAAACTTTTTTGCTTCTGCTTCCACTTCCCTCAGCAATATTTAATGAAATTGAAGTAACTGCTCTTTTTAATTGGTCAATCAAAGCAAATTTCTCTTCTTTAGGAAATTTTTTAGTCAGTCGATAAACCATCTCCGCTAATTTAATTGCCTCTTGCCATGCTCTTAATTTTTCAAAATTGTACATATCTAACAACTAATAACTGCAATCTAACAACTCAAATTTTGCAAACAAAATTTGTTGCGGGGGTGGGAATTGCACCCACGTCTCGAGGTTATGGGCCTCGCAAGATACTACTTCTCCACCCCGCGCAACCAATTTTATCCTATCTAAAAATAAAAATCAACCCATTTAGCCCATTCCTGTCGAGGTTTGACCTCGACAGACTCGACTTTAGAGCATTCCCAGGTCTTTAAGCGCCTTTTCATAGATATCTAAGACCTCTTCTGCTTCCTTTAAGGTAAGAGAAAAATCCGGCTGGTGAACGATTTTATTCCTAATTCGATGGGCTCTTTTTACCTCCTCTATATTGGAGATGGTATAAGGTCCTATTCTTTTTCTTAATGATTCCTCCAAGGTTGTCCCTCCAATTTGAAGGTCTTTTAATGATTTATCCAAAAGGGCGTCTGCCTCAATAATGGCTGACTTACGCTCTGATTCTGAATCGTTTTTTAGTCTTTCTCTAATTTTAGCCCACTTCTTGGTTACCTTCGGCAAGCCATAGGGACGATAGGTAAAAAATTCTTTTATATCCCAGATAAGCCACCACTTCAAAAAATCAGTCCTGATAGCCATTACCCAGATTATAAAGAAAATTGTAAAAATAGAAACCCCCAAAATAAAAAACTTTAGAACTGCCAACCAGCCACTAAACTCGGGAAAGACAATAAAGTCAGCAATTTTCACTATTGTCTCCACTATCTCCATATAATTTTGCTATTTCTAAAATTGCCTTTTCTTGAAATGGCTTGCCAATAATCTGCATTCCTACAGGCAATCCCTCTGTCTTGCCCACAGGAATTGAAACAGCAGGCAGACCAGCCAAACTGACAGGGATTGTGAAAATATCGGACAAATACATAGAAAGCGGGTCATTGGTTTTTTCACCGAGTTTAAACGCGGGGGTAGGTGCTACCGGCGTGAAGATAAAATCCACCTTTCTAAACGCCTGCTCAAAATCCTTTTTTACCAATCGTCTTACCTTTTGGGCTCTTAAATAATAGGCATCATAATATCCTGCTGACAGGGAGTAGGTTCCCAGCATAATCCGGCGCTTTACCTCTTCTCCAAAACCGCGGGCACGATTAACAAGATAAACCTCTAAAGAAGAGTTGGCTTCTGAAACCGGGCAAAAAGAGGTTCCGTAGCGGATCCCATCATATCTGGCAAGATTGGCGCTGGCTTCTGAAGAGGCAATAATATAATAACAGGGCAGGGCATATTCAGTATGGGGCAAACTAATCTCTTCAATCTTTACTCCCCTTTCCTCATATTTTTTAATTGCTTCCTTGATTATCTTCTCAACCTGCGGGTCTATTCCTTTAATGAAGTATTCCTTCGGCACCCCAATTTTTATGTCCTGAATCTTAAATTTTGAATCTCTCAAATAATCCAAATATAATGATGTGCTGTCTTTTTCATCCTTTCCTTTGATTGCCTCAAAAACAATCTCTGCATCCTCTGGCGTTCTTGCCATTGGTCCAATCTGGTCTAAAGAAGAAGCAAAGGCAATTAATCCAAATCTGGAGACCGCACCGTAGGTGGGCTTCAGCCCCACCACTCCGCAAAATGAAGCCGGCTGGCGGATAGAACCCCCCGTGTCAGAGCCCAAGGCAAAAGCGCAAAAATTAGAGGCAAGGGCAGCCGCTGAACCGCCTGAAGAGCCGCCCGGCACCCGCTCCAAATTGTGGGGGTTTCTTGTCGGAAAGAAGGCAGAGTTCTCAGTGGAACTACCCATTGCAAACTCATCAAGGTTGGTCTTGCCCAAAATCACTACCCTTTGTTCTTTTAATTTTTTTATTACCGTAGCATCGTAAGGAGCAATGTAGTTTTTCAAAAATTTTGAGCCGGCCGTACATCTAATGCCCTTGACCAAAATGATATCCTTTATCGCACAGGGCACCCCTGTTAAAACTGGAAAGTCCTTTTCCTTTGAAATCGTCTGGTCAATCTTTCTTGCCTCCTCTAACGCCTCTTTCTCTGTAATCTCCAAAAAAGCGCCGATGTCTTTGTCTTCTCTTTTGATTTTCTCCAGAAATTCTTTTGTCAACTCCAAAACCGAAAACTCCCTCTTTTTCAGTCCCTGATGAATTTTTAAGATGCTTATGTTTTTGATATTCATTTTCAAAGTATTCCTTTTGTCTTCAAATAGCGATTTTTTTTATCCGGTACCATCTCTAACAATTTTTCTCCCATCTTGCCTTCCTTTTCCTGCCTTTTTTTGTCCTCTCTCATTATATTTTTAATCTCAACAGGATGGCTCATCGGTTGAATTCCCTCAACATTTACCTCTTTTAACTTCTCAATATAGTCCAAAATTTTGGAGAGTTCTCCTTGATATTTTTCTATCTCCTTCTTATTAAGTTCAATCCGGGCAAGTTTGGCAATGTGTTTTGTCTGTTCTTTAGAAATCATATCTTTATTTTATTAATGAAGTGGCTCCAATTCTTCTGTTTCAACCAAAACATCGTTTAGTTTGTCTAAATTTTCCAAAACCATTCCCGCCCCTCTGACCACCGCTGTCATCGGATCCTCAATAATTTTCGTTGGAATCTTTGTTTCCTTTTGAATAAGGGTACTCAATCCCCGCAAAAGAGCGCCGCCGCCAGCCAGATAAATACCGGAATGCATTATATCAGCCAAAAGTTCGGGAGGTGTTGCTTCAATAGTGGTTTTTATCTCGGAAATAATCTGTCTTATTGACCTTTCCATTGCTCTTCTTATTTCCTCTTCTGAAACCAAAATCTCTTCAGGCAGTCCTGTTACCAAATTTCTTCCTCTCATTGGCATCTCCTTCTGATTATTGTCTTTCTTCCGTCTATTTTCCTTCTGGGGAAAGGCAGAGCCAATGCCGATTTTAATCTCCTCGGCGGTTCTTTCGCCAATCAGCAATTTATATTCATCTTGAGCAAATTGAACTATATCCTGATTTAGTTTATCACCAGCAACCTTTATACCTCTTTCCAAAACAATTCCTCCCAAAGAAATAACCGCGATATCAGTGGTTCCTCCTCCAATGTCAACAATAAAATTTCCTCCAGCATCTTGAACTGCCAACCGCGCGCCGATAGCAGCCGCCATTGGCTCTTCAATCAAAAAAACCTGACCTGCCCCGGCTGACTTGGCGGCATCAATCACCGCCTTTTTTTCAACCTCGGTTATCCAACAAGGAATATCTATAATAATCCTTGGTCTGGGATTGAGAAAAAAATTGCTCTTCCTTGCCTTGGCAATAAAATACCTTAACATCTGTTCGGTGGCTTCAAAATCAGAAACAACCCCGGCTCTTAAGGGTCGGGTGGCGACAATATGCCCCGGGGTTCTGCCTATCATCTTCTTCGCCTCGTTTCCAATGGCTAATATATGGCCTGTCTTTTTGTTAACCGCAACAACTGACGGCTCCTGGGTAATAATTCCCCTGCCCCGGACATAAACCCGAGAATTGGCTGTTCCCAAATCAACAGCAATATCCTGAGAGACCTTAGAGAAAATTCTGGAGAGCATATAAATCAGAATAGCAAACTTGCCTCCAGAAATCAAGGAAACTAAATTTTCCAAACCTTTGGCAGAACCAAACTTGCCTTGTGAATCTCGGGAGAGTAATAACTAAATTTATGCCTTCTTTCCAGTCTTTTAAACCTCCTTCCAATTTCCTTGAAATCAATCTTCTTTGGGTTTATTTTTGAGCCGGCAATAAAGCAATATTCTCCACAATGATATGACGGCATGCAAAATCTGAATAAAAATTGGTAGGGAAAAATCTTTTTAATTCTCCCGGAAATTTTTTTGATAAAGCCCAGGTCCAGAAAAGATGCCCCCAGGGTGAGCAAAATCCCCTCTTTTTTTAGAGCCGAGAAGCAATTTTTGTAGAATTTTGTTTGAAAAAGAGGCAGGGAGAGTTTTTCGGAAAAATTTGTGCAGTCAACAATAACAATATCATAAAAACCCTTTTCAGATTTTTTAACAAAATCATAGCCGGGCAAATTATAAATTTTAACCCTCTTTTCAGAAAATGCTTTTTGACAGCAGAATTTTAGATATCTTTTTGAGATTTCAATAATCTCTTTGTCAATCTCCACTAAATCAACCCTTTTGACCGGATGTTTTAAGACCTCCCTTAATACTCCTCCATCTCCTCCGCCAATTATTAAAATTCTTTCTGGCTTGAGGTGGGAAAACAAAACGGGATGAGCCATCATTTCAGAATAGATAAACTCATCCCTTTGGCTTAATTGTAAAATCCCGTCCAGAAAAAAGACCCTCCCGTAAATCGGATTGTCAAAAATCAAAACATCCTGGAATTTTGTTTTTCCTTCAAAAACCTTCCTTTTAATCAAAAAGCAGTGTCTGATATTTCCTTCCCTCTTTCCAGGAACAGATTTTTCGCAAAACCATCTATAAGAAGTCACATTATTTTTCTATATACCAATTTTATAAAAATATGCACGTCCCTAATTTTTGCCCCTATTTTTTGCCTATTTTTTGCTCATGGCAGAAAAAGAGGCACTCTGGATATCTTTTTCCTTGGAAAAGAAATTTCTTTTAATCCAATAATCAATTACTTTTTTAATATTTATTTTTTCTTTTGGCATTAAATCATCGATTCGAGGTTGTCGAGGTTTGACCTCGACGACCTCATTTGCTCCTGTCCCTATTTTTGCGCCTTATTTTTCCATATACCAATTCTCGTATCCTTTTCTCACTCCGTAAAGGAACCAATCAAAGGTGCAATTTTCTTTTCCACTTGATAACTTTACAACGAAACTATCTTCACTTTTGTCTGAAACATACAACTGACAATTATCTGTTGGGGTTAACAAAATCTTATAACCAACACTTGTATTTATTGTTTCCAAGAATAATGGCTCTATCTTAACCATTACCTCATCATTTACTAATTGAGATGAACCAGCAGTCACAAAGTTTACTGTTGGAGCCTCAACTGCTGACATTTTTCTTTGACCTTGAGAAGTATTTACTACTGCGTTTTTGTTTCCGGTTACAGTTAAGTCCCCCCACACCTTTAAGCCGCACGGTGCCTCATTCGAACCTACATGTACGGGAGGACTCATCTCAGGATAAATAGAACCACCTACATAAATGTCATTAGGAGTCACTATGTCACCATGTACAGTTAATTGTTCTCCAATATCTACATCGCTATCGTAATCATCAAAAATATATCCACCTTTATCCAAATGCAAATCACCTTTCACAGTTGTTTTATCAGAACTTGAGTCACCAAGTTGGGTGTTTCCGCTCACATTCAAATCACCACCTACTTCTGTAGGACCATTTAATTTAACTTTTTTTCCTGCATCAGGAATTATCAAAATATTACCATTGTCAGCAGCCATTGATCCTCCTTTCGTAAACCAAACCGAACCTACTTTATAAAGCGCCTTAGCATCTATATTTCCACTCACACTCAAATCACTCTTTATAGTTACCTTTCCATCAAATCGGCTGGTTCCTCCAACACTAAGATCAGGCTCCCAGGGAGAAGTAGGTATCATTACACCATCGGCGAATACGCCCATTCCATCCCTTACCACTAACCCCCAGATGGACCCAGAGTTTATCTGAAGAAGACCACTCATCGTATCTCCTGTAGTATTGACAAACCTGCCATCCAGGTTAACGCTTCCCAAAGAGGTAACATGGCCAAAGGTATCTAATGAAACATCTTGAATAACTGTTCCGCCAGAATTGTTAACACTACCCTGAGATGATGTGTCTTTGTGGGATAAGGTTACATCTCCTGACGTTCCTCCGCCGCTAAGACCGCTACCAGCATAAACTGCTGTAATATCACCTCCGCCTCCCCCTCCTCCGACATCATCTGTTTCACAGACTACACTTCCATCACTGTTAATAA
>JAGGSE010000021.1 GCA_021159225.1 bacterium | reverse complement strand
TAATTGGAAATTGGAATTTGGAAATTGGAATTTTCACTTAATTTCGGTCATTGGATATTAATTGGAAATTGGGTATTGGATATTGGAATTTTAGTTAATTTTGGTCATTGTTTCGAGATTCGGATTTTTAAAGTATCTAGATTCCTTAGGGCTGGGCGACCAGCACATTGTAATCAGCAAACATTATTATACCCGTCTTTGTTTGTTTTGGCAAATCTGGGAATGGTAAACTTGATTTTATCAGTTAAATTTGTTAATGTTTGATTTGTATGGACATTAAGACATTTACATCAGCCTTGGCTCAGATTGCCGAGGAGAAAAAAATTCCCAAAGAGAAGGTTTTGGAGTCAATTGAAGCAGCGATTGCTGCCGCCTACAAAAAGGAGTATGGCAGAAAAGGGCAGATTATTAGAGCCAAACTTAATCCTGAAACCGGCTCAGTTAGGTTTTGGCAGGTAAAGAGGGTAGTTGATAAAGATATGATTTATTCAGAAGAGGAGTTAAAAAAACTAAAAGAGAAGAAGAAAAAAACTGGCACAGCGGCGTCGTCTGACGAAAAGGAAAAGATAAGATTTAATCCGGAGAGGCATATTTTGTTGAAGGAGGCGAAAACCATTGACCCCAACATAAAGGTGGGCGAAGACCTGATGATTTTTCTTGAAGCAAAAAAGGACTATGGCAGGATTGCTGCCCAAACGGCAAAGCAGGTAGTTATCCAAAAAATCAGAGAGGCAGAGAAGTCAGCAATTTATGAAGAATTCAAGTCAAAAGAGGGCGAGGTGGTCTCTGGGATTGTCCAGCGGATTGAAGGAAAGAATGTTTATCTTAACCTTGACAGGACACTTGCCTTGCTACCCAAAGAAGAGCAGACGCCTGGGGAATTTTACCGCTTGGGTCAGCGTCTAAAGGTTTACATTCTCAGGGTTGAAGAATCACCCAAGATGTCAACAGTTATTGTTTCTCGCGCCTATCCAAAGTTGGTCTCAAAACTCTTTGAATTAGAGGTGCCCGAGATTGCCAACGACCAGGTTGAAATAAAATCAATCGCTCGGGAGGCCGGTTCAAGAACAAAAATTGCCGTGGCTTCAAAACAAGAGGGGATAGACCCAATTGGAGCGGTTGTTGGCCAGAGGGGGAGCCGGGTTCAGGCAGTAATCCAGGAGTTGGGAGGAGAAAAAATTGATATTGTTGAGTATTCAGACGACCCTCAAAGGTATATTTCCCAGGCACTTTCTCCGGCTAAGGTAAGCGAAGTCAAGATAATGCCGAAGAATAAGGCGCTGGTAATTGTTCCCAAGGAGCAGTTATCACTGGCAATTGGCAGAGATGGCCAGAACGTAAGGCTGGCGGCAAAATTAACCGGATGGAAGATAGATGTTAGAGGTCCTGAAGAGGAAGAAGAAAAATAATGCTTTATCTTCCTATTCTTGCTTCACTTTTGGCTTTATTTTTTGCCTATTTTCTTGTTCAAGGAGCACATTCTTCAAACCTCGGCAAGAGTGGTGGACAGGGTGAGATTCCGTCTGCCTACCAAGAGGTCAGAACTTTTTTAAAAAGGCGGTATCTGGCAATTGGGAAGTGGGCAGTTTTTTTATTTTTTGTTTTCTTGATTGGTCTGGGCTGGAAAGAAGCAGGGGGATTTTTGCTGGGGGTTATTTTTTCTGGACTGAATGCCCTTATAGGATTTTTAATTTTAGGTAGAGGAAAAAATCCTGACCTTTCTTTTCGTCTGAGTATAGCAGGAGGGTTTTTTTCAGGAGGTTTGGGATTATTGGCTGTTTCTCTTTGTTATTTTTTCTTCGGTTCCTTAAGGCCCCTTATTGCCTTAGGGGCAGGTTCTTTCTTATTTTCTCTTTTTCTTCACCTAGGATGGAATGCCCCGGCGATAAGGTTTAGGAAGGAGATTGCGCCCCTTATTCTTTCTGTTGATATTTTTGAGACCTATGTATTGACAAATCTAATCTGTATTGTATTGGGAGGCCTTCTATTTTTCCATTCTTCTTTTGCTTCCTTGTTCCCTCTGCTTTTTACAACCTGCGCTCTTTTGTCATCAATGATTTCAGTTGCCTTTGTTTATCTTTGGAAGAGAAGAACCCCTGTTTTTCGTCTTGTGGCAGGGTTTTCTCTTTCTGTTTTTCTTTCCGGACTGGGCTTTCTCCTTTTTATTATCAAGGCAGGCAGGGCATTTGGTATTTCTGAATGGCGTTTGGCAATAACTTCTTTGATTGCTTTGTTTGGCACTATTTTTATTTTTCTGATTTCCTCCCGTTTCAACCTAAAGGATAAGGAGGAAAGGTTTTTTTTCTTCTTGCCAAAAAGTGGGTTTAGTTTTACCTCGGCTGATTTATCCAACAGGGCCTTGTTTGCCATTTTTCTTATTCTTGATGGATTGTTAATTATTTTACCCGCTTATTTTATTTCTGGCGTTTACGGTTTTTCTATTGCTGCTATCTCAGCGGTTTCTTTATCTCCGCTTATTCTTGCTTTTAACCTTTATCTTTCCGTTATTGCCGGTGCTTTTGGGAGGATGGACAATAAAGGGGGAATCAGATTTTTTCCAGGTGGTATGGTTGGCGTTCAGGGTTTTGCCATTCTTGGAGCGGGATTCAGTGGGCTTCTTTTGTATTTTGCCTATATTCAGCAGTTAGCCAGATTGGGAGCCAAGGTCCCTTTCTTTTTAGACAGACCATCGGTTCTAACCGGCTTGTTTTTAGGGCCGCTTATTGCCTACTGCTTTTTTTATTTGTTATCTAGGACCTCTTTGCCTCATTTAACTCAGGGAGCCTTTTGCCCATCTGCTGTTTTTTTGCCTGTTGTGCCTCTTCTTGTTGGCTTGGTATTAGGACCCGGGGCTTTAGCCGGGCTGCTAATCGGTTCAATTCTTGTTTGGTTTTTTCTTGCCTGTTTTATTGGTCCTTCTGTTAATCCGATGGTTAAGGTTTTGGGGGTTGTTTCTCTTCTTCTTGCCGCTTGTTTTCTAGTGTATTGAATTTTTTCTCTGGCAGTGCTAAAATAAACTATCACTAATATGACAATCAAAAATATAATTCCTACGGTTATTGAGAGAACCCAATACGGGGAGAGAGCATATGATATTTATTCCCGCCTGCTTAAGGAAAGGATAATTTTTCTGGCTGGCCCAGTTACTGACCCCTTGGCAAACTCAATCATTGCCCAATTATTGCTTTTGTCTTCAAAAGACCCTAAAAAAGATATCCAGATTTATATCAACAGCCCCGGCGGGTCGGTAACGGCTGGGTTGGCAATATACGACACGATGCAGTATGTTAAGCCGGACATTTCAACGGTCTGCGTGGGAATGGCTGCTTCTATGGCTGCTACCATACTTGCCGCTGGAACAAAAGGAAAAAGATTTGCCCTGCCCAATTCTGAGATACTGCTTCATCAGGTAATGGGCGGAGTGAGCGGGGAGGCAGTGGAGATTGAAATTACAGCAAAGCAGATTATCAAAATAAAGGAGCGGCTTAATAAAATTTTAGCAAAGCATACCGGCCAGCCCCTAAAGACCATAGAAAAGGATACTGACCGCGATTTTTATCTATCAGCCGAGGCAGCAAAGAAGTACGGAATTATTGACGAGGTGATTAAGACAAAGGGATGAGGCTTAATCTTTCCACCCCTATTGCCGACCTGCCCCGCGTTGGACCTCAATACCAAAAGAGGCTAAAGAGGTTGGGGATTAAAACTATTCGAGACCTTGTTTTTCATTTTCCTCGTAGATACGAGGATTTTTCTGATATTATTCCTATTTCTCAGGCAGAGGCGGGAAGGATTGGTTGTTTTTTGGGAAAAATTTTAGAGATTAAAAACAGCAGAACCTGGAAAAGAAAAATGACCATAACCCAGGCGGTGGTTTCCGACAGGACCGGGGCTATCAGGGTTGTCTGGTTTAATCAGCCCTACATTACCAATGTTTTAAAAGAGAAGGATATTGTCTGCTTGGTAGGAAAGGTGGCTCGAGCCAAGGAAGGGATTTATCTTTCCAGCCCTGCCTATGAAAAAATTTCCTCAAGAGGCAGAGCGTTTTCCAAAAGAGACCTGATTCATACAGCAAGGATTGTCCCGGTTTATCCCGAGACCGAAGGGCTTTCTTCCCGTTGGTTGAGAATGCTCATAATGTCCATTCTCAAAAACCTGAAAGACAGGATACCTGAGAGTATTCCGGAAAAGATAAGAAAAGAAAACAAACTCCTTCCCTTAAATGAGGCAATCTGGCAGGTTCATTTCCCTGATTCATTTGAACTGGCAGAGAAGGCAAAGGAAAGATTTTCTTTTGAAGAGATTTTTTTTATTGAACTTCTGGTTTTGTCAGAAAGGTTAAAGATTAATAGGCAAAGGGCCTTTCCCATACCAATAGACCTAAAACTCTGCCGGCAATTTGTAGGCAAACTTCCCTTTCAATTAACCGACGCTCAAAAAAAAGCGGCTTGGCAGATATTAAAGGATATGGAAAAACCCCGGCCTATGAACCGGCTTTTGGAGGGGGATGTTGGTTCGGGCAAGACCGTTGTCGCCACCCTGGCTTTTTTGTCGGCAGTAAAAACTGGCTTTCAAGCCGCTTTTCTTGTGCCCACCGAGGTCTTGGCAAAGCAGCACTTTGCTAACGTCTCAGACCTCTTAGATGATTTCAAGGTAAAAATAGGCCTGCTTACCGGCAAGGAAGGTAGAATTAAAATCGGAAAAGAGGAGGTAAAAATTTCCCAGAAGAAAATTGTTGACAAGACGAAGGAAGGGGAGATTGATTTGCTTATTGGCACCCATGCCCTTATTCAGGACAGGGTAAGGTTTAGGCGCTTGGCTTTTGTGGCAGTGGATGAACAGCATCGATTTGGGGTGGAACAAAGGGCGCGACTCTGCGAGGGCAATGCCGGGCAGGCAAAATTAATTCCCCATCTTTTATCAATGACCGCCACTCCTATTCCAAGAACCCTTGCCTTAACTGTCTACGGCGACCTTGACATTTCTATTATTGACCAGATGCCAAAAGGGAGAAAGAAGGTGATAACAAAAATTGTTTCTCCTAAAGAGAGGGGAAAGACCTACGATTTTATTAGAAAAAAGATAAGGGAGGGCAGGCAGGCGTTTGTTATTTGCCCGAGAATAGAGCCAGTTGAAAGTTCTCAAGGGAATGCAAGCGAGAAGAGCAATCAGGGCTGGGCCGAGGTTAAGGCGGTCAAGGAAGAGTATAAAAAACTATCTAAGGAGATTTTCCCCGACCTAAAAGTGGCTCAACTCCACGGCAGAATGAAGCCCGAAGAAAAAGAGAAGATAATGGAGCAGTTTAGCCAGGGCAAAATTGACATATTGGTTTCTACCTCGGTTGTTGAGGTGGGAATTGATATTCCGAATGCCACCATAATGGTAATTGAGGGGGCAGAGCGTTTTGGCTTGGCTCAACTTTATCAGTTTCGGGGAAGGGTAGGGAGGGGAAGGCATCAGTCCTATTGCTTTTTATTGACCAGTTCTTATTCAAGAAAGACCGCTTCCCGATTGAGGGCTTTGATTTCCTGCGAGAATGGATTTGAATTGGCAGAAGAAGACCTTAAAATTAGAGGACCGGGGGATTTCTTTGGCACAAGGCAGTGGGGAGTTCCTGACCTGGCGATGTCTTCGTTTAGTGATATGTTTTTGGTTGAAAAGGCAAGAAATCTGGCTAAAGAGATTTTAGAAAAGGACCCGAAATTAAAGACCTACCCGGGTTTAGCCCAGCATCTTGCTCTCTTTAGAGAAAAGGTGCATATGGAATAGTTCACTTGACAGAGAGATAGAAAGTTTTTTAATGTTAAGGTAATAAAGGTCGATTTAAAAATCATATAAAAATATGGAAAGAAAATGGGATTATTATCCGCTTAAAAAGGAATTTCTTAGGGAAGAGGACCCTGAGGTTTTCCGAATTTCTCAGTTAGAAGACAAAAGGATAAAGGAGGGGATTGAATTGATTGCTTCGGAGAATTATGTTTCTCCGGCTGTGCTTGAGGCAATGTCAACCTCTTTTACCAATAAATATGCCGAGGGGGTGCCGGGAAAAAGATATTACCCCGGAAATCAGTTTATTGATGAAATAGAAAGTTTGGCTATTGAAAGGGTAAAAAAGATTTTTCAGGCCGAGCATGCCAATGTTCAGCCACTTTCCGGATGTCCCGCTAATATGGCTGTTTATTTTGGCTTGTTAAATTTAGGCGATACAGTTTTGGCTCAGGCATTGGACCAAGGGGGGCATCTCAGCCATGGCTCGCCGGTTAGTTTTTCTGGAAAATGGTACAACTTTGTCCATTACCATACAAACGAACAGGGCTGGATAGATATGGATGAGGTAGAAGAATTAGCAAAGAAACACCGGCCCAAGATAATATTGGCCGGATTTTCTGCTTATTCCCGCAATCTGGACTGGAAGAGATTTAGGGAAATAGCCGATGAGGTGGGTGCTATCGCAATGGCTGATATTGCTCACATTGCTGGGCTGATTGCTGGAAAGCAACTGGCAAATCCTGTGCCCATTTTTGATGTTGTTACCACTACCACCCATAAGACCCTGCGTGGTCCCCGCGGTGCAGTTATTATGTGTAAGGAAAAATATGCCAAGAAGATTGATAAGGCGGTCTTTCCTGGAATTCAGGGAGGTCCTCATGAGCATATAATTGCGGCAAAGGCAGTTGCTTTTGGGGAGAACCTAACCGAGGGATTTCAAAGATACGCCAAGAGGATAATTGAAAATGCCAGGGCGCTTGCTGCTGGTTTGATGAACCGAGGATTCAAAATTATTACCGGCGGAACTGATAATCACTGTATGCTGGTAGATTTAAGACCCAAGGGTATAACTGGAAAAGCAGCCCAGGATGCTCTGGAAAAAGCAGGCATATACGCGAATAAAAACCTTATTCCCTATGACCCCCAAAAACCTATGATAACAAGCGGAATTCGTTTGGGCACTCCTGCTGTTACCACCCGAGGAATGAAGCCCTCTGATATGGAGAAGATAGCCGATTTCATTGACCGGGTTGTCCAGAATATTGAAAACGAGGAAAAGATAAAAGAAATCAGGGAAGAGGTAAGGGGATTTGCTTCGTCATTTCCTATTTTTAGTTGGGAGTGAATTTTTATCTTGTCTTTTCAGTGGGCCAGAATCCCATATATTTGCCCAACATCAGTCGGGTCTGGGCTTCTAGTGCCGGTAGGGCACTAAAGACAATCATTATTACCGGCAGTAAAATCCAGGAAAAGGCGAAAAGCAGATATTTATGTCTTCCATAATTTGGCGGTTTTGGCGGAAGGAGGATAATGCTTAAATAACAATTAAAGATAATTCCAAAGGTGGCAATGGTTAAAATGCGGCTGGTCATTATGGGCAGGTTGTAGGAAAGCAGGGTTTGAGAAAATTTACTTCCGCCTAAAAAGATAGGCGCCCAAGATAGCAAAAAGATAATAAGGGAAGCAGTAGCCCAGGACCAGTGGCCCTCCAAGAGGTCAAATCCCAGAAATAACTTTTTAAGGAAAGGTACCCTTTTGTTTTTTAGACAACCGAAGAGGAAATAGGGAATTTCTGCTACTCCATATGCCCATCTTCTTTGCTGGCGGTAGATATTGACCGCTGTTTTTAGGGTGCTCTTGGCGCAGTTAGCGTCCATTGAAATAGGATAAAACAGGGGCTGGACCCTGTAATTGCCGTCATAATTAAAGAAGCACTGCCAGAATATTCTTGAGTCGTCGGAGACGACATTTTTCTGCTTAAAGCCAACCTCTACCAATGCCTTAAAACTCATTGCATGGGAGGAAAATGTAATAAGTTTTTCCGGTCTTTCCTGATTCATTGTGTGCCAGAAGGTTGAGGAGAAGGCAAAAATGCGGGAGAAAGCCGGGGACTGCCAGATGTTGTTGATATAAAGGGGGATGGGCTGGAAACTGGTTCGGCAGGGGTCAAGAGAGGTAAGGTAGTGGTATGTTAGGCAGGAGAAGTATTGGGGAAAAACAACCGTGTCGGCATCAAAAAAAGAGACAATTACATTTTCATAGGGAATTGAGAGGGGGTCTATAATTTTTTCTTTAGCGAACCTAGAAGCCCAGGCATCGTTTGAGCCATGGCCAGGTATTTCTCCTTCAAGGTCCTTGGGATGGCAGGTAAGGGAAAATTTGAAAAAATCCTTGCCAAACTTCTTTTTTAGCATAAAAACATTTTTTTCGGTTTCTCTGCCGGCTCGTTCTTCGTAAGACAAAACAATAATCATCCGACTTTTTGGGTAGTTGCTTTTTTTAATAGATGATATTGATGCCTCAAGGATCTCAAGGGGTTCTTTATAGACAGGGATGAGAACCAGGTGATAAATTTTTTGCCAGTTTTTAATACGCCTAAGTTTTTTGAGCCAGTTAATTTTTTCCCTCTTTCTCATTTTCTCGTAGCCGGATTTTAGGTAGAAAGAAAAATAGGTTATTTTAACAAACCAATATACAACAAAGAGGATAATGAAAATGGCTGCCAGGGAGGGAGCGAGCCAGGAGAAAAGGATTATTCCTCCAAATGTTGACCAGGAGAGCAATCCGGGCAAGATTTCAAAAAGCCGGAAAAGCGCTCTCTCCCTTGGTTTTTTTAGGTCGTTTGCACGGGCGACTTTTAGATAGTATTTAGAGGACACAGTGCCGCCACGGAGAGTCGAACTCCGGTTTCGGGATTGAAAGCCCCGGGTCCTAACCACTAGACGATGGCGGCAGGCAGAATAGAAGTTTAACAAAAAAGTTGAAAAAAATCAAATAAACTGATAGGATTAATAAAGCAAATTTATGAAAATACCTAAAAAGCCGTACGAGCCGAAGGAGGTTGAGGAAAGAATTTACAAACTGTGGGAAAGGTCTGGTTTTTTTAATCCGGACAAACTTCCCGGAAGGAGAAGAAGGCCTTATTCTATTGTTCTTCCGCCGCCCAATGTTACCGGTTCACTTCATATGGGTCATGCCCTGAACGCTACTGTTCAGGACATTTTGATTCGCTGGCGTCGTCTTCAGGGATACAAGGCGCTCTGGCTGCCTGGTACTGACCATGCCGGCATTGCCACCCAAAATGTAGTAGAAAAACAATTGAAAAAACAGGGAATAACTCGGTTTGATTTGGGCAGAGAGGAGTTTATTAAGAGGGTTTGGCAGTGGAAGGAGAAATATGGAAATCTGATATTGGAGCAATTTAGGAAATTGGGATGTTCCCTTGATTGGTCAAGAACCCGTTTTACCTTGGACAAGGGATATGTTGAGGCAGTAGAAAAGGCATTTTTTCATTACTATAAAAAGGGCTGGATATATCGGGGCAAAAGGGCAATCAACTGGTGTCCGAGATGCCAGACATCTCTTTCAGATCTAGAGATAGAATATAAAGAGAAAGAAGGCAGTTTGTGGTACATTAGATATCCCTTAACCGAGCAAGGCAGATATATAGTTGTTGCTACCACCAGACCGGAGACAATGCTCGGCGACAGGGCAGTGGCAGTAAATCCCAAGGATAAAAGATATAAAGGATTGGTTGGTAAAAAGGCAATTCTTCCCTTGGTTAATCAAGAGATTCCAATTATTGCCGACTCAATGGTGGATCCGGACTTTGGTACGGGAGCGGTAAAGGTTACCCCTGCCCATGATATGAAGGACTACGAGATGGGCATTAGACATCATTTGGAGATTTTTCAGGTTATTGACGAAAGAGGAAAAATGATAAATGTTCCTCCCACGTATCAGGGATTGACTACCCTTGAGGCAAGGGAGAAGGTTCTTTCCGACCTTAAAAAACAGGGACTTTTAGAAAGGTCTGAGCCATATGTCCATCAGATTCCAAAATGCTACCGTTGCGGCACTACCATTGAAATTATTCCTTCTTTTCAGTGGTTTTTAAGAATGAAAGAACTTGCCAAAATGGCTGAGGAGGCAGTCAAGAGGGGGAAGGTAAGATTTCATCCCAAGGCATTTGAGAAGCCCTATTTTAACTGGCTGAAGAATATCAAGGACTGGTGCATCTCAAGACAGATTTGGTGGGGACATCGCTTGCCGATTTGGTGCTGTCAGAATGAGGAGAAATATTTTATTTCTCTAAAAAAGCCGAAAAGGTGTCCTATTTGCGGAAGATGTAAGCCAAAGCAATCAGACGATGTTTTAGACACCTGGTTTTCCTCTGCTCTTTGGCCCTTTGCTACTCTTGGCTGGCCCCGAAAGTCAAAAAAAGCCAGAAGCGACCAGAAAAGATTTTATCCCACTGATGTTTTATCTACGGCAAGGGACATTATTAATCTCTGGGTGGCAAGGATGATTTTTTCGGGCAGGGAGTTTACCGGCAAGGTTCCTTTTTATGATGTTTATATTCATCCCACTGTTTTGACCCGCGAGGGGAAACGGATGTCAAAATCGCTGGGCACAGGCATTGACCCTCTCTTGTTGGTTGAAAAATACGGGGCTGACGCCACCCGTTTTGGCATTGCTTATCAGATTATGGGCGGTCAGGATATCAGATTTGTTGAAGACAACATCATTATGGGTAAGAAGTTCTGCAACAAGATATGGAATGCGGCAAGATTCGTTCTGCTTCAGGTCCCGAAAACAAAAAAACAGATACAACTTCCGAAATCAAGCAACTTGAGCCGGGAGGACAAGAGAATCCTTAACCGCCTTAAAAGAACGGCAAAATCTGTCAATAGGGATTTGAGCAGTTTTCGTTTTGGCCAGGCGGCTCATAAACTCTATGATTTTTTCTGGCACGATTTTTGCGACATTTATATTGAACAATCAAAAAAACAACTTTCAAAAGAGACCTCCTCTAAGAAAAGGAGAACCCTTACCCAGAACGTCCTTGTTTATGTGCTTTTTAGTTGCCTAAAACTTCTTCATCCCTTTGTCCCCTTTATTACAGAGGAAATTTATCAAATGCTTCCTCTAAAAAACAAAAAAAGGTCTCTGATGGTGGAGAACTGGCCTGAATAGATGCCTTATTTCTTTTTTATTGTTTTTGGTTTTGCTCTCGGTCTTCTTCCCAGCGTAATCTGGCTGCTTTTTTATCTTCCCGAGGACGTTCATCCCGAGCCCAAGCGCTTGGTTGTAAAGGTTTTCTTTTGGGGGATGCTGGCCGCCTTGCCAGCCATTTTTTTAGAAGGCATAATCAAAATCTTCAAGGGAGGTCTTGGTCCTTCTCTTTTTTTGGAAGTATGCTATTGGTTTTTGGCAGTATCTTTGGTTGAGGAATTATTGAAGTATCTGGTGGTCAGAGGGGAGATTTTGGAAGACCCGGAGTTTGACGAACCGGTTGACGCTATGCTCTATATGGTAATTGCCGGGCTGGGGTTTGCCGCTTCGGAAAACATATTAATTTTTTTGTCCCAGGTTCTGTCGGCGTTGGATTTGAAGAGTGTTTTTGTTCTTCTGTTTTTCCGATTTTTTTCCGCCACCTTTCTTCATGCTGTGGCTTCCGCCACAGTGGGATATTTTTTGGCTCTCTCTTTTTTTGCCAAAAAAAAGAGACCATCGCTTCTTGTTTTGGGCTTGGGTATTAGCACCCTCTTGCACGGTTTGTACGATTTTTCTATAATAGGGCTGAAAGAGGGGTTTGAGGCATCGCTTCCCTTAACATATTTAACCGAGATTGCTTTGGTAATTCTTCTGGGGATTGCTGTATGGGGACTTCTTGTTTTATTTGGATTTAGGAAATTAAGAAAAATGAAGGCCTGATATTGTATTTTGAATTTAGGATATGTTTTCTTTTTTTAGAAAATCTAAAGGCAAGGCAAAGTCGGAAGAGGTGGACAAAGAAAGGTCCTCTTCTCCATCCCTAAGAAATTTGGAATCGGACGAGGGAGAACTGGCTGTTGATTTATATCACGATAAAAATGATTTGTTTGTCAGGTCGGCAATTGCCGGAATAAAGCCAGAGGACCTGGAGATTTCAATTGAAAACGATATAATTGCCATAAGTGGAGAGAGGAAGGAGCCAAAAGAGGAGAATGTAGAATATCTTTCCCGTGAGTGTTATTTTGGCCACTTCTCAAGAAGAATTATTTCTCCTTTTGAGATTGACGGTTCCCGGGCAAAGGCGACAATGAAAGATGGGATACTGATTATCAGAATACCTAAAATTGAAAGAAGCAGGGTAAAATTGGAGGTGAAGAAAAACAGTTCCTAATGGGCGAGTAGCTCAGCGGGAGAGCGTCGCATTTACACTGCGAAGGCCGCAGGTTCAAATCCTGCCTCGCCCAACTTGAGCCGCTGAAGGCGGAAGCTACCGATTTCCTGTCTCTCTTTGAGGAAGATGATTAAGGGTGTTGCTCCCCAAAAAGGTGCGAGGAGAAGTGCAAGGTCAGACCTTACAATTTTCAGTTTTTTCAAGCCAACAACCGGATTGGTGTATGCTGCTGTTAACAGGTTTGGGGGTTGCAGTGGCTTTTGAGGCCGGGAGGGGATTCGCACCCCTGTAAACGGTTTTGCAGACCGCTTCCTAACTTCTCGGACACCCGGCCATAATTGATTCAAATCCTTGACCGTCTACCTTGCTTGGGGCTTTTCTTCATTCTTGACTGTCTCTAAAATTTCTTCTATTTTTCCAGCCCTTTCTGTTTCTTTTTCCTCCCAAAAGCCGATTTTTGGGACGAATTTCATCTTCAGGCGTTTATTAAGTTTTTGCTGGAGGTAGTAGATTTCTTTATTTACAATTTTTAAGGTATTGGCGGTTTGAGATTTCGGCAGACAACTGATAAAAACCTTGGCATGATTGAGGTCAGAGGAGGTCTCAACTCGGGTCAGTGTTGTCAATGTTCCCTTTGGAAATTCAACCTCTGTTAAAAGTATTTTGCCCAATTCTCTTTTTATCAACTCGTTGACCCTTTGAACCCTCTTTTTCATAAACTACTCTTTTCCCATTGCTCTGTATAAAACACCAGGATATCTCCAATTTCAATTTTAACATCCCCTTCAAACAATATCCCGCACTCCTGACCCTTTATTACCTTGCCTGTATCTTTTTTATCCCGCTGAAGGTTGATTAGTTTTCCCTTGCCTATCAGTTCTTCATTTCTTAAGACATCAATTTTTGTCCCTCTTCTTACCTCTCCCCAGATTACCTTTCCGCCGACAATCTGGCGCTTTTTGCTTGTTAGAAAGGTTGCCAGGATCTTTACCCTTCCTATATCTGTCCTGATTTTCTCTGGCTTAAGAATTCTTTCCATAAAGTTGCGCACATTCTTTACCAGTTCATAAATCACATCCGAGGTGATTATTTTTACCTTTTCTTTTTCGGCAAAATTCTCAATGCCTGACCTCAATCTTGTTCGGAATCCCAAAATTACTGCTGGATGTCCCTCTGCTGGATGGGCCTTGGCAAATTTAATATCTGACTCATTTATTTGACCCACTCCTGATTTTAGTATCCTTAAGACCACCTTTTCCTGGGGCAGGTCTTTCAAGACCTTCTCAACTGCTTCTCTTGAACCCAAGGTATCCAGTTTTAGAACCAGGTTTAAGACCTTCTGTCCGGGTTTTATTTCTACAGGGGCAGGCATTGTCTCCTTTCGTGTCTGGCAGAGATTGTTTTTGGCATCCTCTATATTGGCAAAGGTTCTGAATTTTTCTCCTATCATTGGCACACTTTCAAAGCCAATCGCTAAGACCGGGTCAGAGGGAACCGCTTCATTTACTGGGTCTCCCTGAAAATCCTCCAGTAGTTTTATTTTCCCATAGGTAGATGGCGTTCCTATGATATCTCCCTTTCTCAAGGTTCCTTGGTTTACAAGAAGGGTAGCAGTAGGTCCCCGGCGATTGTCTAAATATGACTCAATGACTACGCCTTCTGCCGGTTTTTTGATATCCGCTTTTAGTTCCTTCATTTCTGCCACAAGGGAGATAATTTCTAAAAGGTCTTCAATTCCTTGGCCTGTCTTTGCTGACACCTCCACTGCAGGGACATCTCCTCCTAAAGATTCGGTCAGGATTCCTTCTTTTGCTAGTTCTCTTTTAATTCTTTCCGGCTCGGCTTCCGGTTTGTCAATTTTATTAAGAACCACAATAGGGGAAATTTTGGCTGATTTTATAACAGAGATTGCTTCTTTTGTTTGGGATTGAACTTTTTGACTGGCGTCAACGACCAGAAGCCCAATATCAGCCACTTTTGCCCCTCTTGCCCTCATAGCCGAAAATGCTTCATGACCCGGGGTGTCAATAAAGGTGATTTTTTTTCCGTTTTTGGCAATTTGATAGGCGCCAATATGCTGGGTGATTCCCCCTGCTTCTTTTTGGGCAATGTGGGTTTTTCGGATAAAATCTAAAATTGATGTTTTTCCATGGTCAACATGGCCCAAAAGAACCACCACCGGCGGTCTGACCGTGCCTTCCTTGGTCTGGACAATTGTCTCTTTTGTTTTTGTAACCATAAAACCTAAAACCTTCTATTTTTGGTAATTATTTAACTTCTTATCTGTTTATTGATTGGGACCCTTGAGAATTTATGGCATTCTCAATCGCTTTTTTTTCTTCTTGGGATAACGGGTATTCTGATTGACCTTTCTTTATCCCCTTGGCGTAGAATCTGTTTCCTTCTTTAGTATATAGACTGGTTATAACTACCCCCGTGTTGTTGCCATCCAGAATGGCAAGAGAAAAACTTTGGTTGCCGCCCATATCTCTAAATGGATTAAATCTTACAATTCCGATTTTCTGGAGCATCCATTTGTTTTTTTCTTCTAGACTTTTTATTCTTTTGGAAGTATTCTGGATTTGTTCCTTCAGTTCTTTGAACTGCTTCAGTAGTTCGGTTATATTTTCCGGCTCTTTCTCCTTTTTTTTAAAAAAGTTAATCATAAAAGATGAACTTTAATTTATCACTTTTTTTGCCAATAATCAAGTAATAGGATGGGTTTGTTAAAATGGGACCTGCTTCAAAAATAGGGGATTGAAAAGGTTATATAAATGTTTTAAGATATAATTGACCTTGCTTGGCAAGCAAACCGCTTATTGAGATCCCATTAGATAAAAATCCGAAATCGGAAATCCGAAACAATGATCAAAATTAACTAAAAATTCCAATATCCAATATCCAAATTCCAATTAATATCCAATTTCCAATGACCAAAATTCCAAATAAAATCCAAGCGCAAAACGCAAAACTACAACTTAAAGCGAAAAGCGAAATCTTTCTTTTTAGCTTTAAGCTTTACGCTTTAGCTTTGCGCTTTGCACTTTACGCTTTGAGTTTAAAATAACATGCCTTACTACTCCTACGTTGCCAGGTCAAGAGAAGGGAAAGAGGAATCAGGGATATTTGAAGCAAAGGACAAAACGGATTTGGCAAGGAAATTGTATAAAGAGGGGTATATTTTAATAAGCGCCAAAGATACAGGAGGAAAAAAGGGTAGATTTTCTCTTCCTTTTTTGGGCGTTTCCTTTACTGAAAAAATGATGTTTACCCGAAATCTTCGGGTAATGATTGGAGCAGGTGTTTCCTTGCCCCGTGCCTTGAAGATATCATCCCAGGTTACTGAAAGCAAAAGGTTCAAACAGGTTCTATTAGATATTGAGAGAAAGGTGGTTAAGGGTCAAAATCTTTCTGACGCTTTGGCGGCTTATCCCGATATTTTTCCAGAGTTGTTTGTTAATATCATAAAGGTAGGCGAGGGTTCAGGAACCCTGGAGAAGTCTTTAAAGATTATTGAACAACAGATGGAAAGAGAACATGAGGTTAGGTCAAAACTTATCTCTGCTATGATTTATCCGGCAGTAATAGTTTTGGCTATGCTGGGGGTGGGTTTTTTAATGCTAATAAAGGTTGTTCCCCAACTGGCAAAGACATTCGCCGAACTAAATATTGACCTGCCTCCGACTACCCAACTGGTGATTAAAACAGGAACCCTTTTAGCCCACTTTTGGTATTTGCTCTTTTTCCTTATTTTTATATTCCCCTTTCTCTTCAAACGTCTTCTAAAAACAAAAGAAGGAAAAAGGATATTTGACCGTTTGACCCTCAAGATACCTGTAATTTCTTCTTTGGTGGTGAAAACAAATTCTGCTTCTATGATGAGGACCTTGAGTTCTCTGATTTCAGCCGGAGTGCCTCTTGTTAGATCGCTGAAAATCATCTCTGGCTCTTTGGGAAATATCTATTATAAGGAGTCCCTGGAGGAATCAGCAGAGAGGGTGAAAAGGGGAGAGAAACTATCGCAGGCATTAAGGAGATACAACATCTATCCCCTTATGGTCAACCAAATGCTGGAGATAGGGGAGGAAACAGGCCAGACCGCTGATGTTCTTAAGAAACTGGCTCTTTTCTACGAAGAGGAGGTAGAAAGGGCTACGAAAAATCTGACTTCGCTTATTGAGCCAGCCCTGCTTTTACTTATCGGAGGAGTGGTGGGCTTTTTTGCTATCTCAATGATTCAGCCAATGTATTCAATGCTGGGGGCAATAAAATGAAAAAGGTTGAGCAAAACCAAAATCGTCCCTGTTTGGGCATTTCTCTTGTTGAGGTTTTGGTGGGTGTATCTTTAATATTGATTGTCTTTGTGGGGATTTTTGGCGCTTATCGATTAGCCCTTAAAGTAGTGGGTCAGTCTAAGGCCAGAGTAATAGCTACTGCTATTGCTAACGAGCAATTAGAAAGGGTTCGTAATTTATCTTATTTAGATGTAGGAACAAATGAATCTGGTTGCGATCCTTGTGGAAAGGTAGAGAAATTTTTCTCTACCACTAGTAATAATATTTTGTTTAACGTTACTACCACCATTATTTGTTATGACGATCCAAAAGATGGAATAGGAGATAGTGATTCTACTTATACTTCAGAGGGGAATAAGGTTTGCAATTGTGATTACCGGAAAGTAAAAGTAAGGGTAGGTTGGTCAGGGTTATTTGGGGGAGAAATTTCTCAAAATGGGATAGTGGCACCTCGGAGTGGGGATGAAGAATGTGAATATACAGGAGGAGTATTAAAAGTAACAGTGTTTAATGCCAAAGGAGAAAAAATTTCTTCTCCTCTTATTAGGGTTACCAATATTAATACTGGAGCCGTCAGAGAAGCCACACCAGATGATGGAACCTATTACTTTGTTTTGGCTACTGGTACAGCCGCTTATGTTGTTACCACTACAAAAGAGGGTTTTGGTACTGAACAGACCTATGGAATAGGCGATGTTTATGAAACTCAGACAATTGCTAATCCGGAAAAGCCCCATGCTACTGTTTTGGAGGGACAACTTACCGAATATAGTTTTTGTATTGACAGATTAAGTAAATTTTCAATTCATACATTAGAAGCTAAAGCAGAACATATTTACTATGTCAGAAAAATAGGCTCAGACAGCAATGATGGTTTAAGTCCGGATAATGCCTTTTTAACTATTCAGAAAGCAGCAAATGTTGCCCAGGCAGGGGATTTTGTTTTTGTGGGGGCGGGAGAATACCAAGAAAAAGTAGAAATTGAAAATTCAGGAACATCCCAAAAACCTATTGTTTTTGTTGCGGATACGGAAGGGGCTTATACTGGAGACAAGGGAGAGGTGAAAGTTTCAGGGAAGGATATCGGGTTTTATATAGAGGATAAAAAGTATATTGGAATTTATGGGTTTAAAATTTCAAACACCACCGGGACCGCCGGAATTTATATTACTGGAGCGAGTGCTGGCAACATAGAGATAAAAGACAATGATATTTCAGATAATGCTGGCGATGGAATTAGGGTTGAAAGCGCTTCAGACGTTGTCATTTCCTATAATTCTATTTCTTCAAATTCGGGCCGGGGGATTTATTTAGAAGGAGCCAATTCCTCCGAAGTTATCAATAACCAGATTTTTCAGAATTTATCCGAGGGAATTTTCAATAATGGTTCGGGGGCGGTCTTAATTGAATTCAATAGGGTTTTCTCAAATGGGGGAGAAGGAATTTTGGTTTTCAATAATGCCAATAATAATCAAATTAAAGACAACCGGCTTTTTTTAAACTCCGGTGATGGAATTCGGGTTTCCAGCAATATCTCTTCAATAGAGGTTTCGGACAATAGGTGTTATTCAAATCAGGGAAATGGAATTGCTTTTACAGACCACATTTCAAATGCCAGCAGGATTAGGTCCAATTTGGTTTATCTCAACCAAAAATCGGGCATTTTACTTTTTGACCACTGCGTTAACGATACGGTTTCAAACAACACCTCTTTTCATAACGGCGAAAATGGAATTTTAATTGAAAACTCAAAAAACAATGAAATAAAAAATAATATCATTGCCCTCTCTGGTTTATCTGGAATTAAGGTTAGTTCTTCCACAAATATAGATGTGGGTTATAATAATCTATGGAAAAATTCGCCCAATTATGACGGGATTTCATTGGGTATAGGGAGTATTTCGGCTGACCCTCTCTTTGTGGATATAGACGGGCAAGACAATGTTTTGGGTGGAGATTATGGCGGTGATGATGATTTTCATTTAAAGCAAATTTCAGCCGGCCAGGCAACAACCAGTCTATGTGTTGATGCCGGCTCGGATAGTGCCTCTAATTTAGGAATGGATGACAAAACCACCAGAACCGACAATGTTTTAGATTCGGGAATAGTAGATATGGGCTTTCACTATTCTTTGGAAACGCTGCCTTCTTCTGTTACTCCCGACCCATTTGGCGCTGAAATTCCTGATACCACATTCCATCTCTTATTAGAAAAGCGCTGTTCAGGAATTGAGGCAATAGTAGGAAAGGATGCTAGTGATAATAAAATCTACAAGTATTCAAAAGACCACCAAACAGATGATAATGGCTTTTTAGAACTTTCTGATTTAGAAAATGGCACCTATAGTTTTTCTGACTTTTCGGCTGCCGGAGAAGATTTAGATTTGATAATTAGTTATCCTTCTCTAATGCCTATTAGTTTAGCCCCAGGGGTCACCACCACGGTGAAATTAGGACTTCGGGCAGAAGGTACTCTTTTGGTCAGGGTATTAGATGCTTCCACCAGTGAACCCATTTTTTCCGCTCAGGTAAGGGTTTATGATACAGATTATGACCGAATTCAATTAACAGACCAAAAAGGAGAGGCCTATTTTAT
>JAGGSE010000124.1 GCA_021159225.1 bacterium | reverse complement strand
TAGCTTTGCACTTTGCGCTTTACGCTTTGAGTTTAAAAATAATTTTGCATTTTGAATTGCCTGCCCCGTATAATTGCGGAGCAATTTGTTCGGGGTCATTTTGAGATTTGATTCCTGCCAAGGTGGCAAACAGAAACAACATAATAACATCAATGCCTGACTATAAAATAAAAAATATCAAACTGGCAGAAGAGGGAAAAAAGGATATTGAGTGGGCGGAAAGCAATATGCCGGTTTTAATGGCAATAAGAAAACGATTTGAAAAAGAAAAACCATTAAAAGGTATTGTCGTCGGCTGCTGCCTTCATATAACAAAGGAAACAGCGGTTTTGGTAAAAACCCTCCGGGCTGGTGGAGCAAGGGTTTTTTTAACAGGTTCCAATCCCCTTTCTACAAACGACCGAATAACTGCAGGTTTGGTAAAGGAAGGAATAGGGGTCTATGGCTGGCGAAACCTAACCAAAAAGGCATATTACTGGTGTATTGATAAGGTCTTGGCTCAAAAACCGAATATCACAATGGATGACGGAGGAGATTTGATAAGCACAATTCACTCAAAAAAGCCGGAACTGATAAAAGAGATTATTGGAGGAACAGAGGAAACAACCACCGGGGTTATCAGGTTTAAGGCAATGGAAAAAGCCCGCGTCCTGAAATATCCGGTAATAGCAGTCAACGACGCCCATTCAAAATTTCTGTTTGACAACCGATACGGAACAGGGCAATCAACAATTGATGGAATCTTAAGGGCAACATCTATCCTCTTGGCAGGCAAAAGATTTGTTGTCTGCGGATACGGATGGTGCGGCAGAGGAATTGCCCTCAGGGCAAAAGGAATGGGAGCAAATGTGACAGTTGTTGAGGTAAATCCCCAGCGAGCCCTGGAAGCAACAATGGACGGATTCCTGGTAATGCCTATAACTAAAGCGGCAAAGATAGGAGACATCTTTGTAACTGCCACCGGCAATACAGATGTAATAAGAAAAGAACACCTATTGAAAATGAAAAGCGGGGCGATTTTAGCCAATGCTGGCCATTTTAATGTTGAAATTAATATCAAGGATTTGGTTGAGATAAGCAAAGGCAAAAGAATAATTCGAGATAATCTTGAAGAGTACCAATTAAAAAATGGAAAAAAACTTTACCTCTTAGGGGAAGGCCGGCTCGTTAATTTGGCAGCAGCCGAGGGCCACCCTTCTGAGGTAATGGATATGAGTTTTTCCCTTCAGGCATTAAGCGCTGAGTGGCTGACTAAAGCAAAAGGGCTAAAGCCAAGGGTCTATAGGGTGCCGGAAAAAATTGACCAGGAGGTCTCACGGCTTAAATTAAGGGCAATGAAAATAAAGATTGACAAACTAACTCCAAAACAAAAGGCATATCTTCGCTCCTGGCAAGAAGGAACATAAATAAAAAAAAATGGCAAAAAAAGAGGTTCTGCCAAAATTTAATATACCTTTGGAAAACAACAAAAAGTTGGAAAAACTTGTATCAGGCATAAAAAGAAACAAGGTCCTAAACACCCTGCTCCGGATGTCAAATGTCAACGCCATTGACAGAATGGGGTTTAACGACCATGGGCCTGTTCATGTCAAAATCACCGCCAATCTGGCTCTGAGAATTTTAAGAATCCTGGAAAAAAACAAGGTTGTTCCAAGTATTGTCAAAAACTACGGTATGAGCAAAGAAGATGCCGAGGTAATTGTGGTTATGGGAGCCACCCTTCACGATATTGGTATGGCAGTCCACCGTCAGGGCCATGAAATCCTGTCAACCATCTTTGCCTTGCCCATTATTGATAATCTCCTTTCTCCCATCTATAAAAAAGAGGAGGAAAGAACAATAATCAAATACGAAACCCTCCAGACAATATATTCCCATGAACCCTCACGGGTTCCCCTGACAATTGAAGGAGGAGTGGTAAAGGTTGCCGATGCCCTGGATATGGAAAAAGGGAGGGCGCGTATTCCATATGAAGCGGGACAGATAAGCATCCACTCAATCTCTGCTTTAGCCATTGAAAGCGTCCAAATAAGCGAAGGTAAGGAAAGACCGGTAAAAATTTCAATCCTGATGTCAAATCCAGCGGGAATTTTTCAGGTTGACAATCTCCTCCAAGAAAAAATAAGAACCTCGGGAATTGAAAAAATGCTGAAAATAGAGGCAAGGATAATCAAAGATGGGAAAGAAGAGATTATTAAAGAATACTAAAAATTATGTTTTATCGCTGTCCAAAATGTAAAAGGGTCTGGCAGTATCCGATTGAGAAGTGCCCGGACTGCTTTGTTAACTTGGAAAAAGTAAAGCAGAAAGAAATCAGGGTTGTGGCGGTCTCAAGGGTTGGGATTCCATCAGTATCCCATCCCAAAACGCCCTATTTCGTGCTTCTTTTAGAAGATGAAAATGGAAACAAATGGGTCCAAAAAAGCGCTAAGGAATATAAAATTGGCGACAAAATTAAAATTGAACCAAGTCAAGAGGAAAAGGTAGTGGCGATCTGGATAATAAAATATGATATACCTGAATCTTGGGAAAGGGTTATTGAACTAATCGGCGGAATCAAACCTGAAAGCGAAACAAGGATTCTGCTTCTTCCTACTCTTGTCTCGCCCAGCCACCCCCATCTTGGAGAAAATACATCTCCTGAATTTCTGGAAACAGCAATAAAATATCTTCTTGAAAAGGGGGTGAAAAGAGAAAATATCAAGGTTGCTGGCCAAAGTTTTAATGAGTTCCCTATTGAAATCAGCGCCCAAAAATCCCAGTTATTAAAAATCTGCCAGAAGGAGAAGATAGAGCCCCTCAATTTAAGTGAAGGAAACTTTCTTGAAAGAGATGGCTTGAAGATATCCCAGAAGGCACTTGAAGCCGACCTTATTATCAATATCCCCCGACTTAAAATAGGCGAAGCCAGGGCAAGCCAAAACCTCTTCAAACTTTTAGATAAGACCAATTATCTTGCTCAAGAATATCTTTCCACAGAAAAAGAAATTTTTGAAAAACTAAAAAAACAACTTCCGCCAGTTCTCACTGTTGCCCAAGCGGATTCGGTCCAAAAACAAGATGGAAGGATAGTCCATATGAGATTAACAATGGCATGCCTAAATCCTCTCTATCTGGATCGGATTTTTGCCCAGATAACTGCCTCTCCCTTGCCAAAAATTCTAAAAAATGTTAATACTGAAGATATTAGAGTCTTGGGAAGAAAAATAGAAGAACTGGAATGGGTTTTTTGAAAACTATGAATGAGGTAAAAAATCTGACCCTAATTGATAGAGCAATCCCTGAAATTGAGAACAAAGCCCTTACCCTGGCAAAGGATATTGTTTTGGTTTTTGGCTTTGCTCTTCTGACATCTGCCTGCGCTAAATTAAAAATTGAAATAGGCCCAGTACCCATAACAATGCAGACCCTTGCCGTTCTATTAAGTGGAGCAGTTCTGGGCGCAAAGAAAGGAGGACTCGCCCAATTAACATATCTTTTAATGGGCATAGGAGGCATCCCGTGGTTTTCTCGCGGTGGAGGAATCTCTTATCTTCTCTCCCCTAGTTTCGGTTATATTATCGGTTTTGTTCCTGCCGCCTATCTTACGGGCTGGCTTTGTCAGAAGGGATTTGACAGAAAAATCAAGACAGCAATAGGGGCGATGATTTTAGGCAATGTCTTGCTTTACATTCCCGGGCTTCTATGGCTGGCAAAATTTGTGGGCTCCGGAAGGGTATTGGAAGTAGGGCTTTATCCCTTCATCCCTGGAGACCTATTAAAGGTAATTTTAGCAGGAGGTATTCTTCCCTTAATTTGGAAGATGGTCAAAAAACATAAATATGAATATGTTCAAAGATAAGGTTGTTTTAATCACAGGCGCTTCTCAGGGCATTGGTAAAGCCACTGCCCTAAAATTTGCTGAACAAAAGGCCTCTCTGGCTATCAATGATATAGGAGGGCAGGAGGAACAACTAAAGGAACTGAAAAATGAAATTGAAAAACTGGGAGGAAGGGCAAATTATTATCTGGCAGATGTAGCGAACTACGAAGAGGTGGAAAAAATGGTTCAATCTATTAAGAACGACCTTGGAAAACTGGATGTCTTGGTCAACAATGCTGGCATCTGTAGGGACAAAACACTGGCAAAGATGACAAAAGAGGATTGGCAAAAGGTAATTGATATTGACCTGACCGGGGTCTTCAACTGCACTAAAGCCGCTTTAGCCCTTATAGTCAACAACAGGGGCAAGATTATAAATGTCTCTTCATTGGTTGGCATCAGAGGAAACTTTGGCCAAACAAATTATGCGGCGGCAAAGGCGGGAATTATTGGTTTTACAAAATCCCTTGCCAAAGAGGTAGGCAGATTTGGGGTAACAGTCAATGCCATTGCCCCGGGATTTATTGAAACAAATCTAACCCAAAAAATGCCGGAAGAAATTAAAGGAATGGTAAAAAAATTCACACCCTTGGGAAGATTCGGCAGACCAGAAGAGGTTGCCTTCCTAATTACTTTCCTCGCCTCCGAGAAGGCGGACTTCATCACCGGTTCTGTTGTCAATATTGACGGCGGCCTCTCCTTATAAACTATGGATTTTCTAACCCTCAAATATCTAAAACCAAAGAATATTGAAGAGATTATTGATCTCTCTATTGATATCAAAAAAAATCCAGAAAAATATAGCCAGGCAGCAAAGGGAAAAACCCTGGCAATGCTCTTTCAAAAAACCTCCACCAGGACCCGTTGTTCTTTTGAAACGGCAATGACCCAAATGGGAGGCCACGGCCAGTACCTGGATTGGCGAACCACCAACTTCACCCTCGGTGCTCTAAGAGACGAAATCCGATGTTTGGAGCGATATGTTGATATTATTATGGCTCGGGTTTACAAACAGAAGGATTTGGAAGTGATGGCTTTGTTTTCTCGTGTTCCTGTAATAAATGGACTCTCTGATATGTATCATCCCTGTCAAGCCCTGGCTGACCTTTTAACCATAAAAGAAAAAATGGGAGGATTTGACGGAGTAAAACTGGCTTTTGTGGGAGATGGCAACAATGTCTGTCATTCTCTCATTCTTGCCTGCGCCAAAATGGGAATAAAAATTAGTGTGGCTACTCCCGCTGGCTATGAACCAAGCCCTGAAGTTGTCTCTGCGGTAAAAAAATACAATAAATTAACTCTGACCCACAATCCAAAAGAAGCGGTCAATGCCGCCGATATTGTCTATACAGACACCTGGGTCTCAATGGGACAGGAAGCAGAAAAAGAAAAACGGCTAAAGGTATTTAGGCCCTATCAGGTAAATAGAGACCTTCTTGGTTCCTCCAATCCCCTGATAATGCACTGCCTGCCCGCCCATCGGGGATATGAAATCACAGATGAAGTTCTTGACTCTCCCTACTCTGTTGTTTTTGACCAAGCCGAAAATCGGCTTCACGTCCAAAAGGCACTTATTCTAAAATTGCTACAATGATTTACAATAAAGAACAAATCAAACAGATTATCCCCTACCAGGAGCCCTTTTTGTTTATAGACCAGGTTGACAAGATAGAAGACGATAAAATTTCTGGCTCATATCAAACCCAGGATACGGATTATTACTTTAAGGGCCATTTTGTCGACTTCAAGATAATGCCCGGCTCCCTGGTATTGGAAGCATTAGGTCAGATTTCCTCCCTTCTTTTAAGAAGAAAAATCGGAGCAGAACATAAAAATTATCACTTTTTGGCTTATGGTATAAGGTCTGCCCAATTTTTCAAGCCGATATTTCCCGGAGATAAAATGGAACTCAATGCCCAGGTTTTAGGAATGTATCCTCTTAAAGAAAACAAAAATAAAATTGCCCACATTAAGGCATGGGCATCTGTAAAAGGAGAAATTAGGGCTGAATGTCGACTCTTGATGGCTATCGTTGATAAAGAGGAATTTGAAGAGAAATTCTAATTTAATCCTTCTGTTTGTTTTATTAAATTAACCAGTTCCTTCTTTTTTTTCTGAAAGAGTTCTTTCGTCTTTGCCTCTATCACAAGGCGCAAAAGCGGCTCTGTATTGGATGGTCTTAAAAGAAACCACCAGTTGTTAAAATCCACCCTCAAGCCATCTAAACGGGAAACCCTTCCCTCTTTATATTTTTTCTTAAAAGCAGCCAAAACCTTCTTCTTATTTTTGACAGGAAAGTTAATCTCCCCGGAATGAAAATATCTCTTAAGAGGGCTTATTAATTGAGAAAGGGAAACGCCCCTTTTTGAAACAATCTCCAAGACCTTCAACAAGACAAAAATAGGGGCTTCACAAAAATAATGCCTTTTTGAATAATAGTGACCGGAAAACTCGCCGCCAAAAAGAATATCTTCTTTTCTCATCTTCGCCTTTATAAAGGAATGGCCAATACGGCTTACCACTGGTATCCCCCCTGCATTTTTTATAACTTCCCTGACAACATTGCTGGAACGAATATCATACAAAATTCTGGCTCCTGGATATTTCTCTAAAATGTCCTGACCAACCAAAGCCAAAATCAGGTCTCCCGGAACCCTCTTTCCCTTCTCGTCCACAAAAACAATTCTATCTCCATCTCCATCAAAAGCCGCCCCAAAAGCGGCTTTTTTCCCCCTAACCTCTGCCTTAAGAGAGGCAATATTTTCCTCTGTTAAGGGGTCAGTGCCGTGATTGGGAAAATTGCCATCTAATTTTTCAAATAAGGGAAAAATTTTAACAATGGGCAGATTTTTTTTTAAAAAGGGAATTAAAATGCCAGGAACGCTATTTCCGGTATCAATTACCACCCTTAGGGGCTTAAGCAGTTCCAAATTAAGGTCTTCAAAATTAAATTTAATATACTCTTGAAGGACCTTCTTTTTAATCACTTTTCCCTTTTTTCTTGATGGTTTTATTTTTTCAATAAGTTGCTGTATTTCTTTCAATCCGCTTTTCTGACCAATGGGAAAAGCCCCTTTGCCTACCAACTTAAAACCGTTCCAGTCTCCAGACAAATGGCTGGCAGTAATCTCAATCCCTCCATCATATCCAAAATGAGCCACCGAGAAATAAAGAACAGGGGTTGTAGAAAGACCAATATCAAAAACCCTCACCCCCTCTTGAAGCAGGCCCTTTTTAACTGCCTTAAATAAAGGTGGGGAGGAAAGACGATTGTCTCTGCCTAAGGCAACATCTGCCCTCCGAGAACCCAAAAACCTGCCGAAGGCCTGTCCTAAAAGATATGCCGCTTTCTCGTTAATTTGATAAGGATAAATCCCCCGAATGTCGTAAGCCCTAAATATCTTCTTGTCAATCTTTAAATCCATAATTTTTAAACTCAAAACGCAAAGCGTAAAGCCAAAGCGTAAATCTTAAAACTAAAAAAGAAAGGTTTCGCTTTTCGCTTTAAGTTGTAGTTTTGCGTTTTGCGCTTTAAGCTTTACGCTTGGATTTTGTTTTGAATTTTAGTCATTGGAATTTGGATATTGGATATTTCACCTAATCCCGGTCAGAAAGCGGACAACTTTTTAGCATTGTATATTCTGGTCCCTTTCTTTTCAGCCAACTTTCCATTATCTCAACAGAATTTACCCGAAAACTCAGAGAAATATCTTCTGAGACATTCGGTCTTTCCTCCGGCTCAATCTGTCGCCACTGCCAGAGTTTAATTCTCCCCAAGGTAATATGGGGTGAAAAAGCCCGATTCTCCGGGACAAAAGGCACCTTTTCAGAAACGGCTAACGACCTTTCTAAATCATCTCTTAAAGCGGTAAACTCAGAAGACCTCTCCCCTATTGCCCAAACCATCCTAGGAGGCATTTTCTTGGGAGGAGCATAGCAAATTTTATTTAAGTGGACCTCAAATGATTTGTTTCTTGAAGCCACTTCTTTAACAATTCTAAAAAGGTCCAAAAGTTCTTCTTCTCTGACATAACCCAAGAAAACCAAGGTAATGTGGAGATTTTCCTTTTTTGTCCAACGAATTGGCTTGACACCAGATGCTTCATCCCAATCAAAAGCAAAAAGCCCATCAATTTTTTTCTGATAGGAAACAAGATTCTCTTTAATATCCTCTGGCAGATTGACGGCAATGAAAATTCGGTGTTTCATTTTAGGTCTTTAGCAAAAACTCCCTAATTAAAAATACAACTTTAAACTGACAATTTCAAAAGGGCCAACTTTAAGTTTTATTTTCTTCCCCTCAAAATCTATGTCTTTCTCTGTCTCTTCCAATAGGTTGGTTATTTCCGCTCTTCTTGGCTCTTTGAATAAATCTATTTCAGCCGCTGTTCTTTCTCCCTTGGACTCAAAAAATCTTAAAATTACCGCTTCCTGTCCCTCAACCTTCTTAAAGGATGTTAAAATCAGTGAATCCGGTTTTATTTCCACAAAGGAGAACTGGGAAGGAAAAAGGCAAGATTTGTTTTTGGAAGATTTTTTGAAAGAAACAGGAACGGCTATCAATCCTTGATTGAATTCAAATCCGGATTTAAAAGGACTATATTCTTTATCTTTTTTCCCATGCGGAAGAACAGAATAGTTAAAGGTATAATCTTTGAATTCGGCAGCGTCAAAAACCGGAATTACAGGTCCCGCTCCACCGTCAGAAACCTTGTTTACGCTACGCAATAGAGTCAGATAAATATCCTTATCCCTTATCTCGTTTGCCGGAATTCCCTTATTCAGAACAGTCAGCCCCCTTTCTTTATCGGAATAATCTATCCAATTTATACTGGGATATACTCCGCTAGGTTTCTCCTTCCATTTATTAGACCCTGAATAATATTGGTTAACAGGCCTTTTAACCCTACCAAACTGAGAACCGCATTCATATCTTGAGGAAGAAATATCAGTGGAAAATCTTACCCTTATCCTAATCTGAGGATGCCGGTTTTTAATCTGGGTAACAAAATCGATTCGCTCCAGGTCTCTGTAAATAATTATTTTTTTGCGAAAGGAAATATATTTATGCCTCCACAAAAGAGGTTTTAATTTCTCTGTTAAACGATACGGCCATCTCAAAGAATAATAACCTGCATCAATTTCAAATATCTGCCTTAAAGGGGTTTTTTTGCTTTTAATTCTCTCTATCTTAAAACTTCCGTATTTTATACCCTCTCCTTGTTCTGTTTTTAAGAATTTGCCTATATTTTCCTGATGATAATAAAGGTCTCCGGTTTCCACCTCCAGAACAATTTCGTCTGCTTTTGCCAGCCATTTTTTATTATAAAAAATATCAATCAAGCCAGAAGCACGGTCAAGTTTTGTCTTAAAAAACCTGTTCTCTACGGTCTCTCCATCAACCCTCAGAGGATTTTTAGCGCCTATCTTTGGAGGTCTTTGTAAAATTTCATATGTTTTATATCCCAAAGCAGGAACAGAAGCAATAAAGCCAATCCTTGCCTTTTTGAGAGAAGAATCCGAATATCTAACAGATTCTAAAACCTCCACTTCTATTTCTTCCTTGCCGCTTCTTAATCCCTTAATATCTTTGATTTCCCCTTTTTTAAAATTCAACTCCACCTCTGTCCAATCTTTTACCGGCCAGGACAAGGAGTTAAAAACACAAATATCCACTTGTTCTTTCAGGTTTCGGGAAAATGCTGACAATGAACTGTAAAGGTGAACAAGGAGTTTAGATTTAAGAAAATTAAATATCTGCCTTACCTCTTTATAGCAGGCATCTATGCCGGTGCCGGGAGCAACATCATGAAAAGCCGCAAATAAAATTTTTTTCCAATAAAGGTTAAGTTCCCTCTGGGGATAATAATTGACCAAATTAGAAATCCAGGCAATTGCCAACCATCTTTCAGTAATCAGCATCAGATTTTCGGACTCCCTTAACCCCTGCTTAATCCACATTCTGGAAGAGGCGGTATTTGGAAATACCTCTGAAAACCTCCCGGAATAGAGTTCGCCTTTATATGTTTTTAGAGATTTTGATTGCTTTTCTACCTGTCTAAAAAAATCAAAGGAACTGGCAAATTTTATTTTTACATTTTGATGCGTCTTATTCCATCTCTTAACAAACCCAATAATCTCAGGTTGAGGCATAGTTACCCCGCTACCGGCAGGCATTAAAATATTGGAGGTGGCTGACAGTTCTTTCAAAAGTTGAAAATTTTCTTCTATTTTATCAATATCTAATCCAGCACGGTACCCCTTGGGCATCCAATGTGAAAGAATTTTTGTCCCGTCCAAACCCTGCCACCAAAACTCGGAAGGTCTGTCTTTGCCCACTCCCCTTCTAAAGGCAAAGTATCTATACCCAGATTTTTTATAAATCTGGGGGCACTGAGCATTGTATCCAAAACTATCAGCGCCCCACATCACCGGCACTTCTATTCCAAACCTTTCTTTTATATACCTTTTGCCAAAAAAAATCTCCCTAATTAGGGTTTCTCCGTAAGGCAGCATGGTATCTGCCATTAGATACTCTCCGTCAGCAATTTCTATTTTTCCCTCCTTAACAAGTTTCTTGATTTTAGAAAATAAAACAGGATTGGTTTTTTCTATCCTTTCTAATAAATAGGTTTGCTCAATAAGAAATCTGAAATCGGTTTTTTCAATAAGTTCTACAGCCTTTTTTAAGATAAGATTGATATTGATATAAAAATAATCCTCTTTGGTAAAGACCCAAACCGCATCGTAATGGGTATGCGGCACCAGATAAATTGTATAGGTATTTTTAGTTTTTTTCATTGAAATTCTTTAGGATAAGTTTTCTCATTGCCTTCACCCAGCCATCAGGCCCCCTTTCTTTTATCCTCCGCAAAGGAAGGTTTTTCCCCTTATGAGTCCATCTGTTGTTTTTGCCGAGCAATATAGGTATATCTACCGCTTTCAGCATTGAAACATCATTTAAATTATCGCCTATCCCAATGGTTTGCACCCTACCGAATTCTTTTTTAAAAAGACCAGTTAAAATTTTAACCGCCCTTCCCTTGCCATTATTCTTCCCGATAATGTTAAAATATCTACCCCCAAAAACTATCTTAAGCCCGGCTTCATCTGCCATTTTACAAAGAATGTCCTTTTTCTCTGGTCCTTCAAGAAATTTGAAACTTTCGTTGTATTCCTTCATTTTTGCCAATTTAGCCAGCCTAATCGGAAGTCCGCTGTCTTCGGCTACCTGCTTAATGGTCATATCTCCAAAGCCTATTATCTTGAATCCGGTTTTTTCTCTGATTTTCTGAAGGGTTGACCTAAGTTTTTTATAGTCAACGCCAAGTTCAATAATAAAATACCGCGAATCAGACTTCTGGAAAGGAAAAGAAAAAGAAAAATAGTTTTTGGGAATATAAATAGCCCCGCCGTTCTCGGCAATAAAAGGGTCCCTGATTTTCAGTTTGCTTTGATAATACTCGTTTTCTGCTCTGGTTTTAGCAGTGCAGAAAATTATAGGAACCCCTTTCTTCTTCAGTTCTCTGACAACAGGCAGAACTGCTTGATAGGAATAGGTAACCGGGTCAAGCAGGGTCCCATCAAGGTCGGTAAAGATAACTTTTTTCATCTGATCTTTTAAAAAAGTTAATAGTTATAGAATAGCAAACTCATAAAAAATTGTAAACTGCTTCTGTCTACATAACCTACTTATCAAGCAATCTAATTATAATACCAAAAACAGGTCTGGCTGTGCAATTAAAATGACAGAGTATTCAGCATGACAGGGTATTCAGCTGATTATAATGACTATTCAGCTGATTATAATGACAGAGTATTCATTTAATTACATCATGCCTGACCCAGTTGAATTTTACGACACCTGTCGTAAAATTCAACCAACAGAGGAGAAGGAAAAAATAGGAATTTGAAGGAAATCTCAAATCTTGAAATACCTTCGTAAAAATCTATCGTTCTCAATTTCTCCAGTTATCAAAATTAATTCTTCTTTTTTCAAACCAAAGAATTCCCGCAATAAATCAATTTCTTTCCTGCATTCGTAAGGATATACCCAAACACTCTGCTGAAGTCGAAAAAATCCTAACTCCTTTAGTTTTCCTCTTAAGGCATCCCTTTTAATCCGAGTAATATTTGGAATATCAAAAAATACTATTCTGTATTTTTTGTCCCACTTTCTTGGCTTTTTTATATTTAGGTCATCAATTAAATATTTCCCTGCTCTCTTTCTTCCTTGTTTGGTTAAGGCAATATAAATTTGGTGATTCTTTTTACGAATATCTAAATATCCCCTATTCTTCAAGTAGTAAAAGGCATTTTTGAATCGGGGATCTTTTTTCTTAATAGGTTTCTTCTCCCCCAAAACCTTCCGCAAGTTTCGTGAAAGATAAAAAGCAAAATAAGGCGAAGAGGCAGCAACATAAATCGCTCCGACAAGTAAAAGCCCTTTTAATACCTTCTTAGTTATCGATTCCCCCTTCATCAGTTGAATTTTACGACACCTGTAGAAAAAGTCAACCCATTCATAATTGTAATGGGATACAAAACCATCTACAAGATTTCGGTCTTTTTATATTGCAGAACAATACCCCTTCGGTATCATTTTAAAATGTTGAATGCGGCTTGTTTTTCTTTTTTCAAAAAAGTGATAAAATATCCTTAGAAAGTAATAATCTTGTCAAGCCTCTGTATGAAAGAAGCATTATTGTATAAAAAATTACCTGATAAAAGCGTCAAGTGTCAAAACTGCGCCCACTACTGTGTTATTCCCCCGGGTAAACGGGGCATCTGCGGTGTAAGGGAAAACATTGATGGCAAGTTGTATACCTTAAATTATGGAAAAGCCATTGCTGTCAATGTTGACCCTATTGAGAAAAAACCGCTTTTCCACTTTTTGCCGGGAAGTTATTCTCTTTCAATTGCCGCTGTCGGATGTAACTTCAAATGCCACTCCTGCCAAAACTGGGACATCTCCCAAACGCCTTATCTAACCGGAAAAATTAAAGGGGAAGACCTGTCCCCGGAAGAAATTGTAAAAATCGCCAAAAAAAATAATCTGCCCAGCATCTCTTATACCTATACCTCTCCCACTGTTTTTTCAGAATATGCTCTGGACACGATGAGATTAGCAAAGGAACAAGGAATTAAGAACTGCTGGGTTTCCAACGGGTTCTGGTCAAAGGAACTGTTTGATTTAATTTCTCCTTACCTGGATGCGGCAAATATTGACCTAAAGGGCTTTACTGATGAATTTTACCAAAAATACTGCGGAGGCAGACTTGAGCCGGTTTTAGAAACCCTAAAAAGAATAAAGAAAAAGGGGATTTGGCTGGAAGTTACAACCCTGGTTATTCCCGAATTGAACGATTCAGAAAAAATCCTTGAAGGAATTGCTAAATTCATATATAAGGAATTAGGTTCTTACATCCCTTGGCATATTTCCCGCTTTTCAGGCAGTATTTCCTGGAAACTCCAAAACACTCCAGACACGCCAATAGAAACCATAAAAAGGGCCTGGCAGATAGGGAAAAAAATCGGCTTAAAATATGTTTATACCGGCAATGTACCTGGCTTGCCCTCAGAAGATACCTTTTGTCCAAGATGCAATGCCCTCTGTATTGACCGAACCGGCTATATTATCAATCGTTATGACAAAAACGGCCATTGTCCCAAATGCGGAGAAAGCCTTAACATAGTTGAGTAATTATGATTTCTTTTGCTTGTTTTTCTCCCCATCCGCCAATACTCCTGCCCAATGTTGGCTCTCCGGAAGATAGAGCAAGGGTTAAAAATACAATTTCTTCTTTGGAAGAATTGGGAGAGAAACTAAAGAAAGAAAACCCTGATTTAATTATCATCTCCTCTCCTCATCCTGACTGGGGGTTTAATGTTCCTCTATACTTTTTGGCAAAAGACTTCAAGGGGGAAATTGAAAGATATCTAATGGGTGCAGATGAGCCAGAAATTTATTTTGAGAAGGGAAGAGAAATCTACAACCTGAAAATCAAAAACCTAAAACAAAAAATCGCTCTTATCGCAAGCGGCGATATGTCCCACTGTCTGAAGGAAGACGGTCCCTACGGCTTTCATCCCGATGGACCAAAATATGATAAAGAGTTTATTGAATTATTAAAGAAAAAGGATATTAAAAGAATTTTCCGCTTAGACAACCTGTATCCCCAGGCGGGGGAATGCGGCTTAAGGTCTTTTTGCTTTTTGTTGGGAATTTTAGAAGGTTCAGGTATCAACTGGCAACCAGAGATATTATCTTATGAGGGTCCTTTTGGCGTCGGCTATCTGGTTGTCAATTTCAAACTTCGTCAATAGAAAAAAGACCTCCTTCTTTTTTGATAAAATCTAAAAGGCGGCCATAAACGGGATGAGCGGCAAGTGTCTTTTTGTCTCCAATGCATATTAGTTTTCTTTTCGCTCTTGTCAGGGCGGTGTTGAGCCGTCTTAAATCGGTCAAAAACCCCAATTCCTTTTCCTTGCTGCTCCTGACAAAAGAAATTACAATCACCTCTTTTTCTCTTCCCTGATAGCCGTCTACCGTATCAACCTCAATGCCCTCTTCCAAGATTCTTCTCAGAGCCTGAGCCTGATTCTTGTAGGGTGTAATTACCCCTAGGTCCTCTTTTTTAATCCCAATCTCTAAAAGTTTATCCAATACCTCCCTTACCAATTTCGCTTCAAAAGGATTCTCTTTTGAAAAAGAACCGGGTCTTTGAACCTCACCTTTTCTCTTGGAAGAAGAGGTATCCAAAAAGCAAATTGGCTTTTCCGAAGACAAAATATCATCCCATAAATTCCCGAATTTCTTCTTCTTAATTACTAAATCGTTCAAACCAATTTTTTTAACAGAGTCGTCCGTCTTTAATTTTCCCTGATAAAATTCTCGGTTTGGAAAATCCATCAATTTCTCCGCCATTCTATATTGAATATTCAAAAGAATTGAATTTTGAGGAAAATTGGTAATCAGTTTTTCAAACAAACTCAAAGATAACTCCCGGGCTTTTTCGGACAAAACGGTAGGGGGAAGTTGTCTGTGGTCTCCTGCAAGAACAAAGCGCCTTGCTTTGTTCAAGGGAATTAAAATACTGGGAATTGTTGCCTGAGTGGCTTCGTCCACTATAGCAACATCAAATTCCACACCTTCAATAAATTCCAAGGCGGCGGAAGAGTTGGTGGTCAAAATTATTTCCGACAGATTTATTATCTCCTGCCCTATTTCCTCCTCTATCACCTTGCTTTCCTTTATCATCTCCTTAATCTCTGTTTGAATCTTTATCCATTCCGCCATTGACCTTATTGTTTGATACCCCACTCCCCTCTTTGTCTGTCCAGTCCTCGCCAGTGCTAAAATTTTTTTGTCAGAAAGTCCTCTTTTTAAGGAAGGGATTGGCTTTTGAAATTCGTTTCTTTTTCCTATCAGTTTATCAATTATATTTCTAAAATTTTTAACTATCCGGTAGCGATGGAAATTTTCCACCTGCCAAAAAAGGGAGGCCCTTATAAGGTCATTGGAAATTCGGGAAGGGTGCCCCAGTCTCACAATCCGCGCCCTGCCAAATAGTCGGGCAACAAGATTGTCTAAGGCAACATTGGTTTCCGCGGTAGCCAGAACCTTTTTGCCCTGCCTGGCAAACTGAAGGGCAATCTCAGCCAATGTCCTGCTTTTGCCCGTGCCGAAAGGTCCATGGATTAAAAGAAAGTCCCTGGTTCCCAAGGCAAGACCTACTGCCTTTTCTTGAACCTTATTTAACTTGTTGTCAATTTTTTCAAAAGAAACGCTTTTTGGCTCTTTCGGCTCTTTCTGACCTAATCCAAAACGCAAAACCCTTACTCCTTTATCGGTCAGATTATTCAGCGTTGCTATCATTCGCTTGAAAGTAATCTCATTGGCAAAAAGATCAATTCTAACCCTCCTCAATGCCCAGGAAGGCAGGTTGTCTACCGCAACAACAATATATCTTTTCCCCTTTTCGGTTACTACCCCAAAAAAGCGGCTCTTTAATGGCTGTCCTCTGCTTATTACCACCAGGTCTCCCACGCCAATTTCTGTGTCAATTACCTTCTCTCTTGAAAATCTAACCAAGAGATAGCCAAATTCCTTTCCCTGAAGATAGCCGCGCAAATCCAAAATTGCCCGCCTTCTCTCTTCTCTTTCTTTGCCGGAAAGCAAAGCAATTTCCTTTTTCATCGCCTCAATCTCAGCCCTTCTCTCAAATTCAACCAGTGCCTTTAATCTCCTAATGTATCTCTTTATGTTCATTTTTAGCCTAAAAACAAGAATCCTCCGATTACCAGAAACATTAATATAACTGCTGACCAGCCTAAAAAGTTAGATAATCTTGAATTGGTATATTGTCCCATTAAACTTTTATCATTACTAATTTTCATTAAGCAGATTAAAATAAATGGAGTGGCAAAACCAGAAATTATGGCTGTCCAATACAAAAGAACCATTGGAGGAATCTTAAGATAATGAGCAAAGACCCCGGCTAAAATTGAAAAAACTATAATCAAATAAAATGTCTTCGCCTCCCTAAATTTCAGATAAAGGCCCTCTTTTTGATTAAATGCCTCGCTCAAGGCATAAGCAGAGGCCCCGGCTAAAACCGGAACAGCCAAAAGCCCGGTTCCAACAATTCCCAAACTAAACAGCAAACTGGCATATTTTCCCATTAAAGGAGTCAAAACCAAGGCGGCCTGACCGGCCGTTTCAATGTTTTTTATCCCGGCCTCAAAAAGAACCCGGCCGGCGACAACAATAATGAAAATAGTTATTAACTCCGAAATCATCATCCCTATTCTGGTATCCAAACTGATTTTTCTTATTTCCTTTTTGGTCACCCTTTTCGGCTTCTGGCCAAATTCCCCTATTTTCTTCTCTTCTATTTCCTCTTCTATCTCTTCGTTTGACTGCCAGAAAAACAAATAAGGAGAAATTGTTGTCCCGAAAAAAGCAATCACTCCCAAAAGATATTCTGGTTCCAAAGAAAAACAAGGGATAAATAACGATTTTAAAACCTGAACCCATTCGGGACGGGCAAGAACTGCTGAAATCGGATAAGCCAACAAAAATAGACAGGAAAATTTTAAGAATTTAGCATAGGTCTTATAACTCAAAAAAACCTCCAAACCAATGATAATCAGGGCAAAAAAAATCATTAAAAAATCTCGCGGAATTGATAAAAACAAATGACTGACATCTGACATTGCTAACAAGTCGGCTCCGATATTTATAATATTCACTCCAACAAAAGCAAAGATTAATGGAAAATAAATCCATTTAGGAAATCTGCTTTTAATTATGTCTGATAGACCTCGGCCGGTTACCCATCCTATCCTGGCGCATATTTCTTGAACAGTCACCATCAGAGGATAGATATAAAAAGCCATCCACAAAACAGCATAACGGAACTTTGCCCCTAAATTTGAGTAGGTGACTATCCCGGAGGGGTCATCGTCTGCCGCCCCGGTAATTAAACCGGGGCCAAACCTTTTTGACCACCAGCCAACCCTGCTTTCAATCTTGGTCAAAATTTTTTTCTTTTTCATAAACCATCGCCGCCCTATTTTTACAAATCAGAAACTTCCTTCTTTTCCCTTCCTAATTTTTTTTAATCGGCTTAAAAGTTCCGGAAATTGCTCAACCCTGAAATGTCCATATCCCTTCAGGACAACTATCTCAGCGCCCGGCAGTTTAGAGGAAATTTCCTTTAAATTAGAAAAACTTACCACAGGGTCGTCTTGAGAATAATAAAGATAAATCTCTTTCGCTAATTTAGCAATCTTGCTCAAATCTTTTGGAGGGGTAAAATCTCCCAAAAATTCTTCGTCTCCGCTTAAAGGAGCGGCGACCAAATGAAGTTGGGCGATTTTCACAGGGAAGGCGTTTTCAGTTAAATATCTCAGCCAGAAAGCACCGCCTAAAGAATGACCAATTAGAATGATGTTATCTTTTAAAAATGGAAAAAATTTTTCCAGCCAAATCTTCCATTCTAAATATTTAGCGTTTCTCTTACAGGGAAAACTCGGATAAATCACCTCAAATCCATTGTCCAAACTATCTTCTAAATTCCTCTTCCAATCGCGGTATTTCAGGTCTTTTAAGTCCTCAATCTTGTACCGACGCAGGTAATCCAAATAGTCCTCATATTTTTCAAACACCGTCCCTCCGCCAATTATTAAAATCTGTTGCTTTGTACCCATTGCAATTCTGGCAGGGATTTTGTCCCTGACCTATCAGAATTTTCTGTTTTTCTCATTATATCCCTTCTCAAAAACAAAACAAGGTCTAATTCTCGCCGCTTTGTCCGACCGTTTAATGTCGTAGGTCAAATTACAGCATTGGATTCTAAAGGAATTTAATAACCATCTTATCCATAAATTGCACTATCTAACCGGCAACAATTCCTGGCACTTTCTTTGCTGATGTATCTTTAGCAAGATGGAAACCAAAAAATTAAATTATCTTTAATTTCAAATCTGCCTTTCAAAAATTTTTCAATTACCCAAATGTTTGTTTTAGAATGAGGAGTAATTTTTGAAACTTTTATAACGCTTTTTTTGTTAGTTAAAGCCAGATAGGGCAAAATTTGATCTCCCAAAAATCTATCAAGACAGGCCTTGCTTTCAAATTCTCTCAAAAATTCCAAAGCACATTCTCTGCCTACTTTTTCTGCCTTTTTCCCAGCCTTCCCTAAATTATCACAACCAAAAATAGTATTTTCAAATTCAGCAATAATACAAACAAAACTTCCTGGAGAAAGGGTTTGATAATATTTTATGTTTTCTCCAAAAGAAAATTTCAATTTTTTAAAGATTTCTTTAACTCCCTTCAGTTGTCTTTCAGCCACCTTTTTTTCTTTCAAAAAATGAGAGGCGCCAGAAATTATTAAAATTCTTCTTAAATTTCCTCTTTCTGTTAAATTTAGGGGTTTTAATGAATTGGGGGAAATTTTTACCTTCACCTTTGCTCCTCCTTTTGGGTAAAATCCTCTTTTTAGAACATCAATCTCAACTTTAACTCCCATTTTTTCTAATATTTTTATAAAACAAAGGTTAAAGTGGCACATTGTAGGAGAGAAAAAAGTATCTGTCGCTCCTCCATCAAAAGAAATCTCAATTGGGAAATTGGCTCTGAGAGAACCTAAGATGAGGGTTTGCAAAATTAAAGTAATTGAACCAGCAGTGGGAATTTTAATTGAAATTTTGTTTTTGATAATTTCTTCTGGAAAAAATTAAATCTCCAAAGAACCTATTTTGTCTCCTTCTAATTTGCCATTACAGAGGTTACAAAGGGCTTTTAAAGCCAGAAGATGCTGGGTTTTCAATCCAGGTTCTTTCCTTCCTTTCCTAATGTTAAAAATTCGGCAAGGATTTTTAAAAATAGTAGCCAAAGCGGTAGCGGTTCTCAAAATCTGACCTCCTCCTTCAAGATAACTTCCATCAATTTCTATCATAATTTAGAAAATTTTTCCTTTATTATTT
>JAGGSE010000037.1 GCA_021159225.1 bacterium | reverse complement strand
ATCACAAGGTTTTAGGAAAGGGAATTTTAAGGAAATTACTAAGAGATGCCGAATTCTCAGTGGAAGAATTTATAAAATTACTAAAATGAAGGGACAGTGAAGTTTCTTCGGAATATCAGGTGGTAGTAAGCAGCTCCTCTATTTGTTTAAGCATCAATTCAGGACACTTAACCGAGTCTATCTATTTCAAAGTTCTAAAATCGTCCCATCTGGCGAGCCGCGAACCAGAGATTACTTTGCTCAAGTAAATTTAAACTTTTTTGACTTTCAGAGAAGACGGACTTCTTGTCCTGCGTCAAGTTTTGGGCTGGATAGGTTTTAAAGCAAATTCCATTGAGGGGCATTAAAACTTGTTAGCAGGGATTCGGAAACAAAATATGAAAAGAGGGATAAAATGGAACCAATAACACAAATGCTGATATATCTTTTTATAGGTCTTTTTGCCGGATTTATGAGTGGTATGTTTGGAATAGGCGGGGGCTCTGTCAGGACTCCTTTACTTTATGTTGCTGGACTGCCTTTACTAAGCGCTTTTGGAGTAAATCTATTGGTTATACCATTCTCTTCTCTTACTGGCGCTATAAGCCACAGAAAAAACATAGATTGGAAAATTGCTCGATATGTGATAATTGGCGGGATAATGGGTACCTTAACAGGGGCATTTTTAACGGGGTTTATACCAACCTTAGTTCTAGCGATTGTCTTTGTTATTGTTTCTATCATAACGGTATTTGGAATTTATTTTGGTAGAATTTTCCCAGAAATTGCTCAAAAAATTAATCCAAGCGCAAAGATTGTTATTTTAGGGACATTCTTTCTCAATTTCTTAACAATTCTCCGTGGAGGTAGTGGGGGTAGTTTATTTCCTTCATTTTTAAAAATGACAGGACTTAATATTCGAAAGGCAATAGCCACATCACTGTTTGCGACTATTTTTACAGCAATTGGAGGAGCGATTGTGTTTTGGTCCCGCGGCAATATACCATTTCTCCCCGCTGTAATGGTGATTTTAGGCTCAATAATCGGAGCCAGGATAGGCAGTTTAATGTCTTTGAAGACAAAGCCACTGTGGCTGGAAATTGGGCTCTCATTATTTATTGTAATTCTTGCAATGATTGTTCTGGTTAAAGCAATATGATGAGAGGGTTGCATATTCGGGTCATAAACGCGGATAAAAAGGAAATCTTTAATTTGTGAATTAGGTTTGGTAAGATAATAATGAAGATTTGAGGAGGTTTAGTTTTCCAGCCATTTTTACCGGGGAGGCGATTCAGGATGGACTGGAGATAGTGGAGATGGTTGAAGGAATTTTAAAAATATGATAGGGTGGTAGCACAACTTTCTCCCTGCCCTCATCGTCTAGTGGCCCAGGACAGATGGTTCTCAGCCATCAAACACCGGTTCGACTCCGGTTGAGGGCGCTGGCACTTCTGTTTATTTAATAGGGAAGCACTGTATCTCGAGGAGAAAATTAAGGGAACCTAAAAACAAGGTTCCTTTACTCTCCCTTTAATTTTGTTTACAGGTCCACCTTGTCTAAATCTACTTTTAGGTTAGGACTTGACAAAATTTTTTAATTTGTTTAATATATAATTAGCACTCAAAGGTCGAGTTTGCTAAATACGGATATTAGGTATCCGTATTTGGTATCTAAATTATAATAAGGCCTATGAAGATAAAGCCATTGTCAGACCATATTTTAATTGAGCCGGTTAAGGAACCGGAAAAAACAAAATCGGGCATCTTACTTCCTGAAACAGCGGAAAAAGAGAGGCCCGAAGAGGGAAAGGTGATTGCCGTGGGACCAGGCAGAAAAACAGAAGAGGGAAAGATCATTCCCCTTTCTGTCAAACCAGGACAAAGGGTTTTGTTTACAAAGTATGGTCCAAATGAAATAAAGGTCGAAGACAAGGAATATCTGATTGCCAAAGAAGAAGACATTCTTGCGATTATAGAATAATCGCAGGGGTTTTTTTATAACACTATGGCTAAACAAATTTTTTTCGAAGAAGAAGCAAGGGGGAGATTAAAATCAGGAGTTGATAAATTAGCAAATGCTGTAAAGGTCACCTTGGGTTCAAAGGGAAGGTATGTTGTTCTCGGACAGAGCTTTGGAGCGCCTGAGGTCTGCGATGACGGCGTAACCATAGCCAAGGAGATTGAATTGCCGGACAAGGTAGAGAATATGGGCGCGGAGATTGTCAAGCAGGTGGCTGAGAAAACAAATGATGTTGCCGGAGACGGAACAACCACCTCTATTGTCTTAACCCAGGCGATTGTTTCGGAGGGACTGAAAAATGTGGCTGCTGGCGCTAATCCCCTGGCGCTGAAAAAAGGCATTGACAAGGGGGTAAGGGCAGTTGTTAAGGGTATCAAGAAAATGGCTATCCCCATTTCCCAGAAAGAAAAAATTGCTCAGGTGGCTACGGTGGCTGCCCTAAATCGCCAGATTGGTGAGATGATTGCTGAGGTGATATCAGAGGTAGGGAAGGACGGGGTAGTAACAGTAGAAGAATCAAAGCGGTTAGGACTGGAAAAAGAGGTTGTTAAGGGGCTTCAATTTGACAACGGGTATATCTCTCCTTATATGGTTACCGATACGGAAAGAATGGAATCGGTTTTGGAAGACCCCTATATTTTGGTAACCGATAAAAAAATCTCTGCCATAAATGAAATCCTTCCTACCCTAGAAAAAATTGCTCAGAGCGGGAAAAAGGAGTTGGTCATCATTGCTGAAGATGTTGAAGGTGAAGCCCTTGCCACTTTGGTGGTGAATAAGTTAAGGGGAGTGTTCAACGCCCTGGCAGTAAAGGCGCCGGGCTTTGGAGATAGAAAAAAGGAGATGCTTCAGGACATTGCCGTTGTCTGCGGCGCTCAGGTTATATCGGAAGAGACAGGACTGAAATTAGACAAGGTTGAATTAAACCAACTTGGCCGGGCAAGAAAGGTGGTTTCTACCAAGGAAAAAACAACGATTATTGAAGGCAAAGGCAAGAAGGAGGACATTGATGCCCGGATTAAGCAGATAAAAAGCCAGATAAAGATAACCGACTCTGACTTTGACAAGGAAAAACTGCAGGAGCGATTAGCCAAATTGGCCGGAGGAGTGGCGGTTATTAAGGTAGGAGCGGCGACCGAGGTTGAGCAGAAGGTGAAGCAGAAAAAAGCCGAAGATGCCCTCAATGCTACACGAGCAGCGATTGAAGAAGGAATTCTGCCTGGGGGCGGCGTTGCCTTATTAAGGGCTATTCCGGAATTGGATAAACTTCAATTAAAAGGAGATGAGCAGACTGGGGTGAATATCTTAAAGAAGGCGCTGGAGACCCCCTTAAAGCAGATTGCCCAAAACGCCGGAATGGACGGAGCGGTTGTTTTGGAAGAGGTAAGGAAGCGAGGAGGCAATTTCGGCTTTAACACCCAGACAATGAAATACGAAGACCTGATTGCCAGCGGTATTGTTGACCCGGCTAAGGTTGTCAGGGCTTCTCTGGAAAATTCTGCTTCTGCTGCGGGCACCCTCTTGATAACCGAAGCCGTAGTGGCTGACATTCCTGAAGAGAAGAAAGACAAGGTGCCTCCTGTTCCCCCAGAGTACTAATTTGCCAGATTTCTTGGTTTCACCCCCACCATACCTGAGATGGTGGGGGTTGTTTTGTTTAGTGAATTGGTTATAATTAGGGAAAAAGGTCGGAAAAAGGAGCAAAGAATAAAGCAATAATATAATGAATCTAGCAATAGTCATTCTTGGGGCGTTGGCTGTTTTATTTCTCTTTTGGCTTGGATTGACCTACAACGGCTTGGTAAAACTAAAGAATCGCGCCCAGGAGGCCTGGGCGGATATAGATGTCCAACTAAAGAGAAGGTACAATCTAATTCCCAATTTGCTTGAGACGGTAAAGGGATATGCCAGTCACGAGAAGGATGTCTTTGAGAAGGTAACTGAAGCCAGGACAAAGGCAATGCAGGCCGGCTCAATGAAGGAAAGAGCAGAGGCGGAAAATATGCTTTCTAATACCCTAAAGTCGCTTTTTGCGGTCTCGGAAAATTATCCTCAATTAAGGGCTTCGGAAAACTTTCAGAAATTCCAGGACGAACTGACAGACACCGAGGATAAAATTCAAGCGGCCAGAAGATTTTACAATGGCAATGTCAGGGACCTAAATATCAGGATTGAAAGTTTTCCCACAAACCTTGTTGCCTCTGCTTTTGGTTTTAAGAAAATGGAATTGTTTGAGTTAACAGCGCCGGAGGAGAGAAAGGTTCCCCAAGTGGAATTTTAGGTTTGAAAAGATAAAGTTATGCCTACCCTGTATTCCCAAGCCGAGTCAAACGTCCGAAAGACCTGGATTTTGATTACCGGATTTTTGATTTTTATAATTGGGCTGGGCTGGCTTTTTAGTTATTTATTAAATAACAGTATCTTCTTGATAATAGCCCTGGTCTTGGCTTTCCTTCAGAGTTTTTTCAGTTATTGGTATTCAGATAAGATTGTTTTAGGCATTACCCACGCCCAGCCGATTGAAAAGAAAGACAATCCTGAACTCTATAGGATTGTTGAAAATCTCTGTATTACAGCCGGGCTTCCTCTGCCCAAGATTTATATTATCAATGAAGCCCAGCCCAATGCCTTTGCCACTGGCAGAGATGAAAAACACGCCGTAGTAGCAGTAACCAGAGGGCTATTGGAAAAATTGGAAAAACCAGAATTAGAAGGAGTAATAGCCCACGAACTTTCCCATATCAGAAATAAGGATATGCTCCTTCAAACGGTTGTGGTGGTTCTGGTTGGAGCGGTGGCAATACTTTCAAATATCTTTTTAAGAGTTAGTTTTTGGGGAGGAGTTAGAAGAGATTCCCGGGATTCCGGAGGAGGGATTCTGCTGGTTTTGGGAATTTTAGCCGCAGTTTTGGCGCCACTTGCCGCTTCATTGATAAAACTTGCCATTTCCAGAAAGAGAGAATTCTTGGCCGATGCAAGCGGCGCCCTTCTCACCCGTTATCCAGAAGGACTGGCTCGGGCATTGGAAAAAATATCTCAAGACAAAAGCCCGATGCGGATAGCAAACACCTCTGTAGCCCATCTTTTTATTTCTTCTCCGTTCAAGGGGAAACAATCCCGGAACTGGTTTACGAAACTATTTATGACCCATCCCCCGGTTGAGGAACGCATCCGCGCCCTTCGGGGGATGAAGGTATAACTAAAAAGAGCATAGAAGCAAAAGACCCATTTGTTTATATTTTTGAAATTATGAAAAGTATAGAAAAGGGTACTGAACCGAAATATGAATTTGAGTTGGAGCCAAAATCAGAACTAAAAAAAGAGAAGGCAGAGAAAATTTTTGGTTGGTTTAACAGCGGTCTTTTGCATGAAAAAGATTTAAAAAATTTCGGGTTAGATAGTCATAGTTTAGAGAGCGAAATAAAGGATTTAATTGCAAGGCAGGTAAGAGAAACCCTTAAACAGACGGACCTTGAGATGATTGCAGAAAGCAAAGATTTTGCGGGGCGACAAAAAACAGCCGTTTATTCTTGCCCTGGTTTAGATTATGTTGTTAAGGTAGTAGATGATATTTCTCCCTATAGATTGGCTGAAAGAGTAAATATAAACGGAGTGGGAACAGCATTTACTATTCTTAAAAATTTAGAATGTAATATAAAAGGCGAATCAATTATTTTGCCTGAAGTTGTAATAGAAATTAAAACAACGCCCCTGGAACAAAAATTAAACTCGCTTTTAAAAAAAGGCGATTTGCCTCAGGCGAAACTTTTGATGGAAAAGTTCATGGAAACAGTGGAAACCGGCTGGAAAAGAGGCTTTCAATTTGGAATGGACCATTTTCTTAAAGATTATGGGGAAGACCCATCGGGAAAAGTAACTTGTTTTGACCCGGTTATTGAATTGCAGAAACCAGATGTTCGTCGGGATAAAGAGAGCATTCGCCGCTCATTGCTTGCCCTTCAGGGTTTAAGTTCAGAATTTGTTGATTTCGCCGTTAATTTAATAGAAAAAAAATTTAAGCCGGAAATTCTCGATAAAATTTGGAAGACTGAGGAAGGAGGACGAAATGTTTTTATTCCCAATGAAGAATCCAGGAAAAAAATTTTACAATTTTTAGAGACGAGATTAGAAAACGAAAAATAAAAAGGAGGGGTGCCGGAGCGGCTTAACGGAACCGCCTGGAGAGCCGTGCCCTCGAAAGGGGGCTCGTGAGTTCGAATCTCACCCCCTCCGCCAATATTCATTTTCAGAGTTTTTGAATGTTCTTGCCTCGCCCTCGCGGAGTTTATCTCGCGCCGAACTTGTTCTGGTGGGGGCGTGGGCTCGGCAAAAGCCATAAGAAAGGAAATAGGTAAGAAGATATCTAATAATAGGCACTGGTGATTTGTTAAAAAAATAGTTTTATGGATAAGACGACAAAAAAAATTATCAAAGAGATAAAAATTGATTGTCTAATAATTTGGGGAGTGTTAGGCTTAGGGGTTGTGATATATATAATATTGGCTATTTCTTTCATGCCAATGTAGTAAATATGAGTGAATTCTTGTTTTTATTATTAATAGGCGCGGTAGTCTTTTTAGTTCCCGCTTTTATTTTATGGCGAATTATTAAAAGGATAGTTGAGCTTAAAAAAAGGTGTCTATTAGCACCAATTGTTGGAATTTTGAGCTTAACGCTTGCCTTTTATTTTTTTCTAATAATGGTTTCTCTTAATAAAGATGCTTCCATTCTTGATTTATTAAGGAATCCGAGATGGTATTTCTTTGATTACCGAGAGTTTCTTTTTCCTTTAGCATTAGGCATTTTACCGATGGTAACTACTTTTCTTTACGGAGATCGAGTTTTTTTTCATGTGTTTTCCAAAGAAAAGTTAATTTTAATCCCATTGTTATTACTTTGCGCTTTTCCTGCTTCACTTATAGGAGCCGGATTTTATTATGGAATATTTGATGTAATACCAATTTTGGGTGGAGAAAACTTCTCTGAAGCGTTTTTCCCCCTCAGTGATTATCCCTTAGGTCTGTTCATTTTTGGATCTTTGCTTATTGCTTATTGTTTTTCAATTTTCCTCTTTTTTTCTTTCTTTCTTCCTGGAAAATATAAGTTATTAAGCTGGGCAATTGTGGTTTTAATCTTAGGTAGTTCAATGTGGGTAGCAGAGTCCAAACCAAGAGAAATGGAAAAAATAATCAGCGAAGCTAAAACAACGGGAGATATCACAAAGTGCAAAAGTATGGTGGGTAAGGAAGGAATTGAAATTAAACGATACGAATGTTTTAAAGAAGTAGCTATTGTAAAAAAAGACGAAAGTCTATGTGAAAAAATCTCGATTTACGTTCCACAATATCCGGAATGCTATATTCAAATTGCTCTAATTAAAAAGGATCCCACAATTTGTGGAAAAATAGACTACCAATGGCCTAGGGAAGAATGTTATATAGAGGTTGCAAAAATAGAAAAAAATCCACAATTATGTGGGAAAATATTTTTTACAGGGAATCGTGACAAATGTTATAAAGAAGTGGCTACATCAAAAAAAGATCAAACATTATGTGAAAAAGCAGGAAAATATAAACAAGAATGTTATGAGTATTTCGGAAGATAAAATTAATTTAATTTTCTCTTCGATATGCTTTACTTTGATTTCTAAATTCGGAAATCTTCCCCAAAATCAAGTTCGAAGATACTATAAGATTATGGCAAATAATCGGCAGATGTTTTTACCTGCTTTTTTTCGTTTTATGTTATAAAAAAATGAGATACATCGGCAACGCCCCCTAAATGGTCGAAATTAGCTCAATTTGAGAAGATAATGCTGATTAATTTCTTTTAGTAGGTAGTGAAAATCTATGGCAAATAGTCAGAAAGAGGCTAAAATAAACAGAAATAGTAGTTGATAAGGTTTTTACCCTTAGAGGAGATTAAAACTATTCTAAGGAAAATCTTGCCAAAAGAAACAGCTTCTGAAATAATAAAAGTGTTACCGATATTCTCAGCTAGTCCAGGTTCAAATTTTGTCCAAAAGACACCCCTCGCTGGAAAGGGGATATATGAATGTGATAGAATATGAGGAAGGGATATGATGTTAGATAATTTTGAGCAAATAGGAAAATTTCCTCTTGGGCTCTTTACTGCCGGGATGCGGGTGATTTTGATACTTCTTACCGCCTTTTTGGTTGAGCGGTTCTTGAGGGGTCTTATCAGAAGATTTGTTGAGAGTCGGCTTAAAGACAAAATTTTTAAAAAAGAGAGGCGCGCCCAACTTGAGACCATAATCAGCATTTTTTCAGGGACCAGCCGCTTTATAATATGGAGCATTGCCATTTTGGTGGCTCTGCCGGAATTTGGTATAGACATTAGCCCTATTTTGGCTGGTTTGGGTGTTGCCGGGCTTGCTGTAGGCATGGCGGCAAAGAGCGTTATCTCTGATTTTATTGCCGGAGTTTTTATTGTTTTAGAGGGCCAGTACTATGTGGGAGAAAAGGTAAAAATTGCTGGGGTTGAGGGACAGGTGAAAGAAATCAGTTTAAGAAAAACCGTTATTGAAGACAAGGACGGGCTTTTGCATCTTATCCCCAATAGCCAGATAAAAATAGTTGCTAAAAAGATTGATTAATATAGGCAATTCTTTTAGTTTTCTCTTTTTAGTATTTTTTCGTAGACCCTTTCGTATCCATCTACCATTTTCTCAACTGTGAAATTTTTCTCAACCCACCTTCGGCATTCCCTTCGGTCTATCTGATCAATTTTTTTAACGACCTCAATAAATCCTTTTAGGTTTGGTTTACCTCTTTTGTCAAAGGGTTCTACTATAAATCCAGTTTTTCCGTCTTTTATTACCTCCGGGACGGAACCACGCTTAAAGGCAATAACCGGAGTTCCGCAAGCCATTGCCTCAATAAAGGTCAAGCCAAATGGTTCTTCCCATTTTATTGGGCAAAGAAGAGCCCTTGCCTGTTTGTAATATCTATAAGTTTCTTTATGGGGGACGCAGCCCACGTATTTGATATTTCTTCCAAGATAGGGTTTGATTTTCTTTTCCCAGAACTCCCCTTTATTGGGCTCACCAGCAATAATCAGATTTTCTTTCAGTTTTAGAGCAACCTTGACGGCAATATCAACACCTTTCTTTTCAAACAGTCTTCCCAAAAATAAGAGGTTATTTTTGGGTTTTGGATTGAAGGGGAAGGATTCTAACCTTATCCCATTGTAAACTGTCTCTATCCAGTTTAAATCAGGAGCAGGTTTTCTCTGGGCATTGCTTAAAGAGACAAAGTATTGATTTTTTGTTTGATACATCTTGAAGAGATCGCCTTCCCAGGGAGCAATAGGATAATGCCAACTGTAAACCACAGGGGTTTTAAAAAGAGAGGCAAAGGGTAAAGCCCGGTCTGGACAATGAATATGAATAATATCAAACCTTCTTTTTAGATTCTCTCTAAATAGATGCAAGAGAAGGAACTGATCAAAGAGGTTAAATATCACCTCTCTTATTCTTACTTTATCCTTGGCGTTTTTAGGTTGAGTTTTCTTGAATATCTTATTTTTATAAAGAGGAACGATAGGGGCTTCAAAGACATTAAAACTTTTTGATTTCGATCCTATAGGTCCAAAGAAGGTAACCTTATGCCCTTTTTTTGAGAGCCCTTCGGCAATATCCAAAGCCACCTGAGTGGGAGCATGAAGGCGTGGGAAATCCTTAGGGATAGGAAAGGGTAGTTCACTGGCTATTGCCATTGCAATTTTTAGTTTCCTTCTTTTCATAAATTTATTTCTTATTTTTTTTTCTCTAAAATTTTTCTGAAGATTTCTTCGTATCTGTCTGCCATTTTTTCAATTGTAAAGTTTTTCTCAGTATGTTTGCGGCAATTCTCTCGCATCTTTTTATACTCAGAGTCAGGCATCTGGTAGAGTTTTTTTACTGCTTTTATCATTTCATTAGGGGTTTTGACAATAAACCCTGTCTCTTTATCTTTTACTATTTCTCTTACAGAACCTCTATCAAAAGCAATGACCGGCGTGCCACAAGCCATACTTTCTATCATTACTAGACCAAATGGTTCTTCCCATAAAATAGGCATCAAAAGAGCCTTGGCGTCTTTATATACCGAACCTACCTTTAGATAAGGGAAGAACCCTTTATATTCTATATTTTTATTTAAATTCGGTTTTATTTCTTTTAACCAATAGGGGTCTTCTGTGTGTCTTCCTATAATCATTAGTCTTTTCTTTGCCTTTTTCGCCACCTGAATGGCCAAATGAACTCCTTTTTTGTGTATAATTTGTCCGCTGAATAAGAGATACTCTTCGGGCTTTGGATTAAAAGGAAAATTTTCAATTTTTATCCCATGATATGCAACCTCTGTAAATAATCCTGGTGCAGGTTTGGTTTGAGATTTGCTAATAGCAATAAAGTGAACCTGGGGATATCTTCTTCTGTACTCTTCAAGATAAACCTTGGTTTTGTCTACAGGTCCGTTTATGACAATAACACTGGGAATAGGGCAAAGGGCAGCAAGGGGCAAGATTTTTTTGCCTTCTATCCAAAGAATATCAAACTTTTTTTTCAAAGCCATTTTTACTATTTTACAGCCAAGCAAGAACTCGTAGAAATTAATTGTTTCTCTTCTTAATGTCATCTTTTCAAAAAGTTGTTGACTTTTGATCTTAACTATCTGTTGGTATATATCAGACAATTTCTTATTTCTGGGCAGAGATATTATTCCTTCTGAAATTAATCTTGCTTTTGTTTTTGAGTCTGAGGAGGCAAACAGGGTAACATCATATCCTCTTTTTACTAGTTCTTCGGTAATAAAATGGGTGAGCCATAAGGGAGCGTGGATATCTTTCATTCTTAAAGAAGGAGGAACAGAGAATTCCACGCTGCAAAAGATACCTATTTTAAGCCTTTTATGTTTTTTCATGTTCCTTTTGAAGATTAAGAATTTTTTCAAGGGCTGTTTTTTCTCCTGGCTTGAATATCTTCTCCTGATTTTCTTTCATTTCATTGACAATTTTTTTATTATCAAATAGATTTTTTACTTCTTTCATAAGGTAGGTATAAGGAAGATTTCTAAAAACAGCCCGACAGAGTCCTAGTTTCTCAAATGTTTTTATCTCATAAAAAGAGGTATGATATTTTCCAGAGTGATATTTTCCCTTTGGAGGGATATTAGAGATGATAGGAACTCTATTGCGAATGGCTTGGAACAATGTGGTCAGTCCTTGATGAGATATTACTAAGTCAGAACTTCCCAATACCTTGCTGAAATTATCAGGATGGGATAAAAACTGTTTGGCGAAAATAGCCCATGGCTTGTTTATTTTTCTATCAGCAGTATATATTAGTTTAAACTTATAGCCCTTATTTTTAAGAATTTCTAATGCGGTAAAGATTTTATTTAATAATGTGTTACGGTAGGTAATGCCTGTTCCCATATAGGCAAAGACAAGTTTCTCATCCTTTCTGATTGAATATTTAGCCCGAATTTTCTTTTTGGTTTCAGGAGAAACTTTCTTATAGGAAGGGATAAATCCTACTGGAATGATTTTTCTTAGGTATTTCTCTTTAATTTCATAGTATCCTCCATATTTTTTAAGTCCAGCCCTAAAGATTTTTTCAGGAAAAATAACCAGAAATTTATCAATCCATTCTGGCATTTTTACATCCTGATATTGGCCAAACAGCCAATTGGAATCTAAAGATACAATTAAGGGCCTTGGTTTTGGAGGTCTTTTTATAAATCCCCAGGAATATGCCTTGGAGTTACATAAGATTAAAACATTTGGTTTTTGTATTTCAATTATTTTTACTATTTGCTCTGGGTTATAACCCTGATCTATATATCTTGTTACCCTTTTTGGCTTGGAACCAATAGCCACAATTTGTTTAAAACCCTTATTGACGACCCAGTTGGCTGAAACTATGTCAGTGATAACAAATTTACATTCAATTCCGGCTTCTCTGGCGGTTTGGGCTAAGGCAACTCCCTGGGCAGTTTCACCCGGCCCCATACAGAAAAAGGTAAATATATTTTTTCTTCTTTTATTTGCCACGGATATTGTATTTGAAGTTTTTGTCCACAATTTTGATCTTTTTCTTATATTTCTCCAGCACCACCTTTTCTAAATAGTTATATGTTTCCTTTCCTATTACAAGACATTTATCTGAATTTTTAACAAGGTATTCTATACTCTCAAATAGAGAATTGTACCAGGGGAAAATTTTGGCAAAACTGTGGAGGCTGTCAAAATCAAAACTATAAACAAGAGCCGGATTATAATGTAAAGATTCGTTTTCTAATGTAGGATCATATTCAAGGAGTCTTCGGTTAAATACATTAGTGAAAAATGGCATTGAAAAATATATCGGCAGGGCAAAGGGGTATTCTCTTAAGACCCTTTTTACTTCTTTTGTCTCTTCTTCCTTGTCTAAACTTATAACAAGGACCTTGGGAAAGTTTTTAGGACGGAACTTTGTCTTTTTAATTAATTCTGCTGTTAGTTTTGCTCCGTTTAATTTACTGCTGCGTAAGGCGTTTATTTTTTTTGTTATACTTCTATAAAGTGTGGAGGAAAAGAGTAGTTGATTTATTTTTTTACCTAGAGCGTTAGAGAAACAATCAGAGATAATCACTGCCTCTAAAATCTTCTTATCCAGCCATTTCTTTTTGAAACCAGAGGTTCCCTTTCCTATGATTATTTTACCTTTTTTTGCTTCTAAACTGGCTTGGCCAAAGGCAATTACAGGCACCCCTATTGCCAAGGCTTCAATAATCTGAAGATATCCCGCTTTACAGATGACCAAATCCGATGCTTTAGTAAAGAAGCTCATTTCATCTCCTTTTAAAGGAGGAATTTCTATGAGGTTGGCTTTTCTCTTTGTTGTTTTCGTTTGGGAGGTTACAACGAAGAGAACATTCTTTTTTTCTTTTTGAAGATAATCATAAATCTTAATAGTCTGTTCATAAATAAATGGATTATAGGCGACGCAAAATACAATCTTTTCCGGCTCAGTTTTAATATTGAGTTTTTTTATCATCTCTTTTCTTATTTCATCTTTCTCCTTTCCGGCAATAAGGGTGTTGTCAATAAGAGGAGGAACTATGGACACATCCTTGGGCTTATTTTTTCTCATAAAATCCAAACCGCTTAAGATTAATCTGTCTGAATAGAGTCTAATGTTTCTGTAAACAGTGTCTTCGGTTTGGTCTCGGCGATATATATTGTCAAGGACTACACAGGGTATGTGCCGTTCCCTGCTTAGCATTAAAAGCGAGACCTGAAAGGCTCTATTTGTAGGCAAATCACAAAATACAATACACTTGGTGTTTTTAGGTATCTTTATTTTGGAGGGTAAATAGAATTTGTTAAAATCATAATTTTTGTATCTATACCCTCCTTTTTTAAGCCAGTCATCATTGCCTCCGTTTAAAAACATTACCTCCTTTTTAGGGAAGTATTTAGCCACCCTCAGTCCTCTTATTTGGACTCCTTTCATTTCTTTTCTGGCATAGGTAATGAAAAGATACATATTTTTAAATCTTTAGCAATTTTTTACAAATATTTTCATATCCGTCAACCATTTTTTCTACAGAAAAATATCTTTCCACCCTTTCTCTGCATTTCTTCCTTTCTATCTTATCTATCTCTTTTATAGCCCTTGCCATTTCTTTTACATCTTTAACAATAAATCCTGTTTGTTTATCTTTTACCACTTCCCTTACGGCTCCATTTGGATAGGCAATAACAGGGGTTCCTGATGCCATTGCTTCTATCATTACCAGACCAAAGGGCTCTTGCCATAGAATTGGAAAAAGCAGGGCTTTTGCCTGACAGAACAATCTAATCCTCTTTTTGCCTGATACCTCCCCTAGGTATTTAATTTGTCTATTATCAATTAGGGGTTTAATTTCTCTTGAGAAATAGGGCTCTCTCTTTTTCCCTCCAATCAAGATTAATTTAGACCTTGTCCTCTTGACTGCCATGATGGCGTCTTTTGGATTTTTGTGTTCACCTATTGCTCCAACATATAAAAAATAGTCCTTTGGTTTTTGGCAGAATCTAAACTCATTTAGGTCTACTCCGTTATAAACGGTAGCCAAGTAGTTTATTCTTGGGGCAACCTTTCTTTGATTGTTTGAGATAGTGACGATATTGGGAGATTTGTATTTTAGAAGCAACTCGCCCAGTTCTTTAAAGATCGGGAGATGCAGAATGCTGACAACAGGAACTTTTAAAAAGTTAGCCAAGGGCAAGAAGAGATATCCCCCCCGCATATGGTTAAAAATAATATCAAACTCCTTTTTTCTTTTTAAGACCTCTTCCATTACCCTGGCAATATAAACACTTTCTAATCTTAAAACTCTGGAAGATTCTATAAAGGTAGTATCAATTTTTCTTTCACTAATTGTTTTTTTGAAAATCTGCAGAAATCTGGCAGAGGTTTTGCACCTTCCTGCTCCAAAAAGAGTTACCTTATGCCCTCTTTTTGTTAAAATCTCTGCCATTTGGTAGACGATTCTTTCCGTTCCTCCCTGTCCCTTTGGGGGGACGGTTGTAAAGGGCGGAGCAATAATTCCGATTTTTAGTTTTTTATTTTCCATTTTTTAAATTTCCATTTTTACTGAAATTTCTGTAAATTCTTTGGTATTTTTTAGCAATTCTTTTCCAGGTAAATTTTTTCTCTACGATTTCTCGGGCATTTTCTCCCATTTTTTTTCTTAGTTCATCATTTTCTAGAAGTTTATTAACGGCCTCTATGATTTGGCTACTATTGCGTGGCCTAATAAGAAATCCATTTACCCCATTCTTGATAGCCAGTGGGATTCCGCCTTTCCTGGTCGCTATTACCGGTGTCTTGCTTGCCAATGCCTCTAAAATAACCAGCCCCAGCGGTTCGTCCCAGACTGAAGGCGCTACGAAAACATCGGCTCTATAGTGAAATTCTCTGTATTCCTCTTCTTTTTTATCTCCCATATAGCCTAAAAAGTGAACATTGTTTAAAGAGAGTTTATAGGTCAGGTCTTCCAAATTCTTTCTTTCTGGACCATCTCCAGCAATATAGATATCACCCTTGATTTTGCCTGCCGCCTTTATTAAATACTCAATTCCTTTTTTCTTTGTTAGTTTTCCCGCAAAGAAGACTACCTTCTTGTTTTCGAGTTTGTATTTTCTATCAATAGTTTTTGTATCTTTTTGGAGAGGATAATCCTCCAGTTGGATTCCTCCGGGAATGATTCTAGTTTTTTCCCGGAATTCCTGCCCAAATATTTTCAAAAATTTTTCTTTTGTATCATTGCTAACTAATACTATCTTTTTTGCCTGTCTTAATGAATCCAAACTTAAGGGAATATATTTTCTATTCTCTTCCGCACAAAAAATGCCGGTTCCATGGCCAGTTACAACGTAATTAACTCCATATAAAGCCTTTATAAAATTGGCCGTCCACAACAATAAAGAAATATGTTGGACATGCAGGATGTTAGGGGAAAACTCCTCCACAGCCCTTATTACGCTTTTTAGAAAGGAGCTATATAAATCCGCTATCTCTTTTGAAGAAAGGTCTTTATAAAGACGACATACGGGCCATTCTGGATGGCCAGTGAAGGCTACTGGAAAAGGGAGTTCTAAAGGATAGATTTCTATTCCGGGGATTCTTTTCTTTTCAGGACAGACTATAGCCACTTTTGAGTTTTTTTCTTTATTAATCTCTATGGCTAATTCTCTGGTATAGGTTCCAGACCCGCACCCCCACAGGGGAAAGCACTGTAGAAATAAGATGCGTTTTTTGACTACTTTGCTCATAATTAACTCTTGTTTTTTACATTAAACTTTGCTATTTTGAAAAGATAGGTACTATTCCATTAAATAAAAAAAATCTTCTTGGTTGAACTAAGTTATTTTATTATAGCAAACTTTTAGGCGTCAAGCAAAACTATGCCAGGTTCTCCGATTGAAGAAATAAAAAATCGCTTGGACATAGTTGAGGTAATCGGTTCCTATATCAAACTTCAGAAGGCAGGGGCGAACTATAAAGCCCTTTGTCCTTTTCATTCCGAGAAAACCCCCTCTTTTTTTGTCTCTCCTTCTCGTCAGATTTGGCATTGCTTTGGCTGTTCTCGCGGCGGTGATATTTTTAGGTTTGTAATGGAAATAGAGGGGGTGGAATTTGGTGATGCCTTGCGAATTCTGGCTCAAAAGGCCGGGGTGGAGTTGAAGCCAAGGTCCCCTCAGTGGCAGAAATTCAAGACCGAGAGACAGCGCCTTTATGAGATTTGTGAACTTTCCACAAAATTTTTTGAAAAGCAGTTGGCTGGAAGTCCGAACGGGAAAAGAGCCAAGGCCTATCTTCTAAAGCGGGGCATTTCTGAAGAGTCAATCAAAAAATGGCGTCTCGGATGGGCTCCCAATCAGTGGAGAGCCCTCGTAGATTTTCTGCTTTCCCGGGGCTATAAAAAAGGTGAGATTGTCAGAGCGGGAGTGGCTATTGAGAAAGAAAATACTGTCTATGACCGTTTTCGGGGCAGAATTATTTTTCCCATATTTGATCTTAATAGTCAGGTAATTGGCTTTAGCGGCCGGGAGTTTTTGGGCCTTGGGCAAAAAGCCAAGTATATCAATACCCCTAATACCCTGCTCTATGACAAGAGCCGGGCTCTTTATGGTCTGGACAAGGCAAAGATGGAGATAAGAAAAAGGGACTATTGCATTTTGGTTGAGGGAAATGTTGATTTAATTATGGCCTCTCAGGCAGGAGACGAAAATACTGTTGCCACCTGCGGCACTGCTCTTACTCCCTACCAATTAAGGGTCTTAAAAAGATATTCAAATAACCTTTTGGTTGCTTTTGATATGGATATTGCCGGGGAAGCGGCGACCAAGAGGGGTATTGAACTAGCCCAATCCCTGGGATTTGATATAAGGGTGGTTCGATTGCCTTACGGCAAGGACCCGGCAGAAATTATTCTTGATAACAAAAAGGACTGGAAGGCGGCTATTGAGGGAGCAGTTTCAATTTTTGATTTTTATTTTGACAGCGCTTTTGGCCAGGCTGATTCTCAGACGCCTGAGGGAAGAAAAAAAATTTTAGGCATCCTTTTGCCGTTGATTAAAAGAATTCCCAACAAGATAGAACAGTCCGATTGGATCCAGAAATTGTCTAAAAGGTTAAGAGCCAGGGAGGAGGACATTCGTGAGGAGTTGGGAAAGATAAAAAGCGATGGAAGAATGTCTCATGAAGACAGCAAGGAGTCTTGTCCGCCTGTCAAAAAGACGCGGAGAGAGATGCTTGAAGAACGACTGGCTTTATTGGCTTTGAAGTTTCCTCAAGATGTTGCTATAATCAGCGATAAGGACCTGGAACTTTTTTCTCCTCAGATAAGGGAACTGCTGTCTGCCCTAAAAAAGGGAAAGATACCCAAATCAGAGGTTTTTAACATTCTCTCTTTCCGGGCAGAAATGGAGAAGTTGGAAAAAAAGGATGTCCAGTCGGAAATGAACTTCTGTATAAACTCAATCCGTTCCTTAAATCTCAAGGAAGCAATAGATGAACTTTATCTGGAGATAAAAAGGGCTGAAGAGAAGGGAGACCTCAAGCGGGTTGAGCAATTAACAGAAAGGGTACATCATCTTATTCAATATGGCAAAGAAAACCTCTCATAAAAAGAAGAAATCAACAAAAAAGGCAAAGCGTTCTATCTCCCCTAAGAAAAAAACCAGGGGGTTTTTAGATATGGCAAGGATGACAGCGGAAGAGGAAAAGACCGACCAATCCCTTTTATATTCAGACCCGATTCAGATGTACCTAAAGGAAATGGGCAATTTTCCCCGTATCAGCATTGAAGAAGAGAAGCAGTTAGCCAAGAGGATTGAAAAGGGTGATAAAAAGGCAAAAGAAAAGTTAATCCAGGCAAATCTTCGGCTGGTGGTCTCAATTGCCAAGAAGTATGTTGGCAGGTCTCCCAATTTAACATTTTTAGACCTTATTCAGGAAGGAAACATCGGTCTTTTTCGGGCGGTAGAAAAATTTGATTGGCGAAGGGGATATAAATTTTCTACTTATGCCACATGGTGGATTAGGCAGGCAATAACCCGAGCAATAGCCGATTTTGGGAAGACAATTAGGATACCTGTGCATATGGTGGAGACGATTGTAAGGTATAACCAGGTGAGAAGAAAATTGCTTCAAGAATTGGGAAGAGAGCCAATGGCTGAAGAAATTGCCGCTGAGATGGGAATAGAGGTTGAGAAGGTTCGTCATATTCAGAATATCTCCCAACGGGTTGTTTCTTTGGAGACGCCGGTAGGGAAGGATGAAAAAAGCAATATTTTGGCTGAGTTTATCGCCGACAAAAAAACCTCTTCCCCTTCTTCATTGGCTGGTAAGAATATCTTAAAGGAGCGGCTTCAGGAAATTATGGCTGACTTAAGCCCAAGGGAGCGGGAGATTTTAAAAATGAGACATGGTTTAACCGACGGCGTGCGTCATACCCTGGAGGAGGTAGGGAAAGAGTTTGGGGTAACCCGGGAGAGAATTAGACAAATTGAAGCCAAGGCAATAGAAAAAATAAGAAAACACAAAAAACTAAAGAAACTTAAGGAATACTATTAAATTGTGCCGATATAAATGATGAATAAAAAAAATCCAAAAAGGAATAGAGCAAGGGTAATTTTGGTTGTAATGGATGGTTGGGGGATAGCCCCTCCCGGTCCAGGGAATTATATTAGCCAGGCGCAGACCCCAAATTTTGATTATTTTTTTAGCCATTATCCCCATTGCCAAAACAAAGCCGCTGGTCAGGCAGTAGGACTTCCCAAGGGAACGGAAGGAAATTCTGAGGTTGGACACCTCCATATGGGAGCAGGCAGGATTGTTCTCCAAATGTATGAGGTGATAAATAGGGCTATCAGAGATAAAAGTTTTTTTGAAAACAAGGTTATTAAAAGAGCCTTGAGTTTTGCCAGAAAGAAAAATTCCTCTGTCCATTTAATGGGCCTTTGTTCAGACGGAGGGGTTCACAGCCATATCAATCACTTGTTGGAGATTTTGAAAATGGCAAAGATAACTTCGGTCAAGAAGGTTTTTATTCATTTTTTTGCCGATGGGAGGGATGTGCCCGAGCGGTCGGCTCTAAGATATCTGAAAATGATAGAAAAGAGAGAAAAAAGATTGAAACTGGGCAGGGTCTCTACAGTCATTGGAAGGTATTATGCCATGGACAGAGACAATAACTGGGACAGGACAAAAAGGGCCTATGATATGCTTACCCTAGGCAGGGGATTTAAGGAAGAATCAGCCAAAGCGGCAATTGAAAACTCCTACAAAAGGGGCGACCCGACTGATTATTACATCCAGCCAAATGTCGTTGTCAATCAGGATAAAAAGCCCCTTGGATTAATTAGGGATAACGACTCGGTGATATTTTTCAATTTTAGAACAGACAGGCCAAGACAGCTTACCCGGGTTTTTATCAGCCGGAGATTTTCCCAATTTAAAAGAGAGGTTCATCCCCGTATTCTTTTTACAACCATGACCCAATACGACAAAACCTTTTCCTGCCCCTTTGCCTTTAAGGAATCGGTGGTCAAAAATAATCTTGGTCAGGTTTTGGCAAAAAATAGGTTGAAGCAATTAAGAATTGCCGAGACAGAAAAGTATGCCCATGTGACCTACTTTTTTAATTCCCAAACTGAAAAGCCAAATCCTGGGGAGAAGCGAATTATGATACCTTCTCCGAAGGTCCCCTCCTATGATAAAAAGCCGGAGATGTCCGCCTACAGGATTGTTCCTCAGGTGATAAAACAGATTAAAAAAAATGAATTTGACTTTATCCTTGTCAATTTCGCCAACTGCGATTTGGTGGGTCATTCGGCAAAGAAGGAGGCAATTATCAAGGCGGTAGAGGTTGTTGACCAGTGCGTGGGCAGGGTAGTCAGAGCGGGATTGGAAAACAACTATGTGATGATACTTACAGCCGACCATGGCAGCGCTGAGGAAAAGTTATATCCCGATGGGAGCCCCAAGCCGAGCCACTCAACAAATCCCGTGCCCTTCATTATTGTTTCAGGCGACAACGACCTAAAAAAAATAAGATTGAAAAATGGAGGACAAAAAGATGTCGCTCCTACTATTCTCAAGATAATGGGGATTAAAAAACCAAAAGAGATGACAGGAAGACCTTTGTTTTGAAAGCAAATTTTTAGGAGGATTTACAAATGATAGAAGTCCCCAAGAGGCATTGGTTTGTTTTGCTGATAGCGGTTTTGTCTATTGTTTTAGGCACC
>JAGGSE010000067.1 GCA_021159225.1 bacterium | reverse complement strand
ATCTCTCTTGGTTTTGCTCCTCGGGCGGGTCCGACTATTCCTTCTTCCTCAAGCATATCAAGAAGCCGGGCCGCTCTGGCATAGCCGATTCTTAAACGGCGTTGCAAAAGAGATGCCGATGCCCTTTTTGACTCAAGAACCGTCTTTTTCGCCTCCTCATAAAGAGGATCTTCTGCTTCAGTTGACTCTTGAGGAGATGAAATCCTAGTTAGTTCTGGGAGAGAGGAAACCTCAGTTAATTCTTCTTCTGGTACCTGCCATTTCGGACTTTTCACATTTAGTTTTGTATACTCTACTACCCTTTTTACCTCCTTTTCTGAAATATAGGGCGCCTGGATTCTTTTTGGCTTTGATGTTTCAGCCGAGATAAAGAGCATATCTCCCCGGCCCAGGAGTTTTTCTGCCCCTGCCATATCTAAGATGGTCCGCGAGTCAACCTGGGAGGCAACCTGGAGGGCGATTCGGCTGGTAATGTTTGTTTTAATTAATCCAGTGATTACCTCCACTGATGGTCTCTGGGTTGCCAGGACCAGATGAATTCCCACTGCCCTTGCCATCTGGGCTATTCTGACAATTCCTGCTTCCATTTCCTTCCCCTTTGCTGCCATTAGGTCAGCCAGTTCATCAATGATTAAAACAATGTAGGGCAGCGGCTCCAATCTCTTTTTTCTTGCTACTAATTTATTATAACCTATGATATCTCTTGCTCTTGCTTCTGAAAGAATATCAAACCTTCTTTCCATTTCCGATATTGTCCATCTTAGGGCGTTAACCGTCAGGTCTGGTTTACAGATAACTGGGAATAAAAGATGGGGCAGGTCGTTATAGACCGGGAATTCTACCCTTTTTGGGTCAACAAGGATAAACCGGAGTATCTCAGGGCTGGCGCCAAAGGGGTTGAGATTTGTGGCTGGGTGATAAATTAAACTTAAGATCAGAGAGTTTAAGAAAAGGGTTTTGCCTGAACCAGTGGACCCGGCTATCAAGAGATGGGGCATTCTGGAGAGATCGGCATAGAGAGGGGTTCCGGCAACATCTCGTCCGAGAACAATGGTTAAGGGAGATGATCTTTGAAACTCCTGGGAGGAAATAAGATCGCGGAGCCGGATTCTTGCTCTGTATTTATTCGGGACCTCTATTCCAACCAATGACCTTCCCGGGATAGGGGCTTCAATTCTAATTGGATGACTAGCCAGAGAAAGAGAGAGGTTGTTGGCAAGCCCGGTGATTTTAGATAACTTTACTCCATCCGCTGGTTTTAGGGTATATTGGGTTACTGTTGGTCCAACATTTGCCTCTCCCATTTCAACCGGGACGCCGAAGTCCTGAAGGGTTTTTTTAATAATCAGGGAATTGGCTTTAATGTCACCGCTCTGAGGGATTTCACTTTCTTTTTCAAGTAGAGTAAGGGGAGGAGGATGATAAAGCAGGGCTTTTGATTCGATAAGTGGCTTTATCTTTAGTTCTTCTGGAGGCTTCTTGGCTTCTATGGCTGGAAGTCGGGGTGGTGCCTCAATCTCTTTTAGTTCTAATTTTGGGGGCCTGGAGGTGAATATCCGTTTGATAATTGGCTTTTTTTCTTCTGTTTCTTTCTTCTGGACTTGGGGTTCTTTTTCTTTTCTTGTAATTGTGGGCGAGAGAATCTGCCAAAAGATTATTCCGCCAGCAAGGACAAAGGCACCAAAGATAATTTGGCTGACCCAGGGACCGAATAATCTAGCAGATATGGTCCCAAGGTATCCCAAATATCCTCCTTGACCAGCCCCTGGGGTTAAGAGTTCTAATATAGATGAGAGCCCGATAGCAATGAGGCAGGAGCCCAGAAGAAGAGAAGGCAAGATGTGTTTTTTCTTGCTGTAAAGAAAGGACAGACCACTTAGCAAAAAAATTAGGGGGAACAAAAACACTGTTTTCCCAACAAGGAGGGCAAATATGTTTTTTAGAAATCTCCCCGTTATTCCGGCTAAATCAAAGAAACTAAGCCCGAAAACAATGGAAAAAAGAAACATCAAAATCGCCAAGAGCAGTTTCTTTATCTCTTCCGGCAGAGAGAAGAAATGATCCTTTCCTCTCTTTTTATTGCCTCCCTTGGGTCTTTTTGTCCAAGGTTTATTGTTTTTTTTCTTAGCCACTGTCTGTTTTAAATTATTTTTCTCTTTTGATAAAGTGGTTTAGTCCCTCAAAAGAGACCAGAAACTGATTTTATAGATATTATTTTTTGAATCCCGTACCCACTGGTATTAGTTTTCCGATAATTACATTTTCCTTTAGACCTCGGAGTTTATCCTCTTGGCCTTTAAGACATGCCTTGATAAGAACTCGGTGCGTCTGCTGGAAGGAAGCAGCCGAAAGAAAGGAATCGGTGGTCAGGGCTACGGGTGTAATACCCAGCAGTATCTGTTTGCCCTTGGCTGGTTTTTTCTTTTCCTTTCTTAGTTCTTTATTGACCTCAGAGAACCTTATCTTTGAAACAATTTCGCCTGGCAGAAATTCTGAATCACCCGGGTCGGTAATTTTTAATCGGGAGAACATCTGAGAAACAATCACCTCAATATGTTTATCGTGGATAATTGCTCCTTGCCCAGCATAAACCTTTTGGATTTCTTTGATGATATATCTCTGGGCTGCCTCCTTTCCAGAGGTTCTAAATAATTCTCTAAGGTCTAAATTCCCTTCGCAGAGGGGCTGGCCCTTTTTAATCTTTTCTCCTGGTTTTACTGAAATGGCTAAATTGGGGGGAATTTTGTATTCAACAATCTTTTTCTTCTGGCCCATATTGGTTTTAATCTTGATAATTCTATTTTTTGTAATTTCTAAAACCTTACCATCAACAGGGGAGATTTCTGCCTTTCCTCCCGGCACCCGGGCCTCAAAAAGTTCCTGAACCCGAGGCAGTCCAGAGGTAATGTCTCCACTTCCGGCAACGCCTCCTGTATGGAAGGTCCTTAGCGTTAATTGGGTTCCTGGTTCTCCAATGGCTTGGGCGGCGACAATTCCTATCGCCTGGCCCTCCTGAATTGGTTTGTTTTTAGCCATATCCCATCCGTAGCATTTTTGGCAGATTCCTTCTTTTCCCTTGCAGGACAAAGGAGAACGTACCCTGACTTTTTCAACACCTGCCTCTTTTATCTTTTTGGCTTTCTTCCAATCAATTATTTCTCCGGCTTTTACAATTATCTTCTTTGTTTTTGGATGTTTTATTTCTTCTAGGCAATACCTTCCTACAATTTTATAGACATAGTCCTGGTTTGCTTCTTTGGCATCACTTAGATAAACCTCTATTCCTTTTCTGTCGCCGCAGTCACTTTCTCTGGTAAATACACCGTGGGCAACATCAATAAGGCGTCGGGTAAGGTAACCAGCGCTTGAGGTTCTCAGGGCAGTATCAGCCGTTCCTTTCCTGGCGCCATGGGTGGAAATAAAGTATTCCAAAACCGTTAGCCCTTCCTTATAGGAACTTATTACTGGCAGTTCAATAATCTCTCCAGCCGGGTTTATTACCAGGCCTTTCATTCCTGACATCTGAACCGGTTGGGTCCAGCCACCCCTGGAGCCAGAATCAACCATAGTAAAGACCGGTCCATCTTTAGGCAGGGTCTCAGGGACCAATTTTTCAATTTCTGATTTCGCCTTTGTCCATATCTCAATAATTTTAGTTCTCCGTTCTTCTTTAGAGAGAAGTCCTTTTTTGTAGTAGTTTTCAATCGTGATTACCTCATTTTTGGCTCTTTCAATGATCTCCGGTTTTTGAGGAGGAACAACAAGGTCGTCCATTCCCCACGTGATACCGGAAAGGGTTGAATATTTAAACCCCAGGTCCTTGATATTGTCTAGAATTTTCTGAGTTTCTTCTGAACTATATTTCTCAATAATCTGCGAGGCAATCTCGTTTAGAGCGTCAATGTTAATTAATCTATTCTGATAAGGAAAATCCTTTGGAAGCGCCCGATTAAAAATAATTCTGCCCGCTGAGGTTTCAATTACCCTTCCCTTAATTTGGACCTTTATTTTTTCTTGAATTTTAATCCTGTTAAGTTCTAGAGCCAATAGGGCCTCTTCAGGGTCAGCGAATATTTTGCTTTGCCATTTTGCCTCTTTTTTAGGAGCATCCTTGGAATGCCTATCTTCTATTTTTGTGAGAGAATAACAGCCCAAGACAATGTCTTGATAGAGGGTGGCAATAGGGGTGCCACTTGCCGGCTTTAGGAGATTGTAACTTGGGAGCATTATTTCTTTAGCCTCTTTCTGGGCATTTTTGGACAGGGGGAGATGGACGGCCATCTGGTCGCCATCGAAATCGGCATTAAAGGCCTTGCAGACCATGGGATGAAGTTGGATTGCTTCTCCTTCAATTAGTAGGGGATAAAACGCTTGAATGCCCAGCCGATGGAGGGTGGGGGCACGATTTAGCAAAACCGCTCGGTTTTTAACCACCTCCTCTAAGGCTGCCCAGACCTCATCTGTTTCCTCTTCTATTAACCGAACCGCTCCTTGAACATTGTAAGCCAATTCTTTCTCTAAAAGTTTTCCAATAACAAATGGCTTGAATAGTTCCAGAGCCATTTTTTTGGGAATTCCACATTGATTTAATTTTAACTCCGGACCAACCACAATGACCGACCTGCCTGAATAATCTACTCTTTTACCCAGAAGATTTTGTCTGAATCTGCCACGCTTTCCCTTTAGGGCATCAGCCAGGGACTTCAGTATCCTTCTACCGCCTGAACTTGCCCGGGTTGTTAGTTCTCCTTTCCTCATGCTGTTGTCCACAAGGGCGTCTACGGCTTCCTGGAGCATTCTCTTCTCGTTTCTAATGATAACATCAGGCGCCTTTATTTCCAAAAGATATTTAAGCCGGTTGTTTCTGTTTATCACCCGACGATATAGGTCGTTTAGGTCGGAGGAGGCATAGCGGCCGCCGTCCAACTGGACAGTTGGTCTAAGGTCAGGCGGGAGTACGGGAATAACAGTTAAAAACATCCATTCCGGCCGGATGCCTGCCTTGTCCATGTCGCGGAGAAACCGGAGACGTTTCAACTCCTTGTTTTTTTCGCCTGTTATTCCTCTTTCTATTTTTCTCTTTAGTTTCTCAATTTCTCTTTTGAGATTAATCTTTTCAAAAATTTTCCTTAGGGGTTCAGCGCCTGTTTCGGCTTCAAAAAATGGGCCATATTTTGAGATCAAATTGCGGTATTCAATCTCGGAGATAATTTTGAGCGGTTTGATTGAGAGAACCTCCTCCCTGGCTTTGTTTTTAAGTTTGTTTAGGTCCTCTAATTTAAGGTGAGGTTCGTTTTTTGCCTTGTCTAGGTCTTTGATTTTCTGCTGATATTCATTTTCAATTTCTTCTAAAATCCTCTTTTTTTCTGCGGTGTCTACCTTGGTAACAATATAAGAAGCGTAATAAATTACACTTTCCAGTTGGGTTTGAGGGATATCTAAAACCATGCTCATCCTTGAAGGGATTCCCTTTAAGAACCAGATATGAGAGCAGGGTATTGCCAGTTTGATGTGTCCCATTCTCTCTCTTCTTACCTCTGACCTTGTTATTTCTACACCGCATCGGTCACAGACAAGTCCCTTGTACCTTATTCCTTTATATTTGCCGCAGTAGCATTGATAGTCCTTTTCCGGACCAAAAATTTTTTCGCAAAACAAACCATCCTTTTCTGCCCGCTGGGTGCGATAGTTGATGGTTTCCGGCTTTGTTACCTCGCCATGGCTCCAGGATAAAATTTCTTCAGGGGAAGCCAGTTTTACTCTAATTGATTCAAGGTCTTCAACTCGCATAATTTTTACTTAATTTGTACTGCCTGACCAATTCAGCAAAAGCCGCCAAATTGGCCAGCAGATACGTCTTAATCTTTTGGGGTTGTCTTTTCTTCTTTTACCTTTTCCTTTACCTCTACTCCTATCCCTAAGGATTTTATCTCGTTGACCAAGAGCTTAAAAGAGGCCGGCACATTTGGGTTCTTTATCTCCTCACCTTTTAGAATGGCATTGTAGGTCTTTGCCCTCCCGGCAACATCGTCTGATTTTATGGTAAGCATTTCCTGGAGGGTGTTTGCCGCTCCATATCCTTCAAGAGCCCAAACCTCCATTTCTCCAAACCGCTGTCCGCCTGATTGAGCCTTCCCTCCAAGGGGTTGCTGGGTAATAAGAGAATAGGGGCCGATGGAGCGCATATGGATTTTGTCTTCAACCATATGTATCAGTTTCATCATATAGATGTAGCCGACAGTAATTTTTTGGGGGAAAGGCAGGCCCGTTTTTCCGTCAAATAGTTTCGTCTTTCCGTCCTCAGGAAGCCCGGCCCTTCTTAGTTCTTCCTTTATGTCTTTTTCTGTGGCTCCGGATAAAGCGGGGCTAATCGCGGTGTAACCTAGTTTTTTTGCCGCCCAACCGAGATGGGTTTCAAGTATCTGCCCTAGGTTCATTCTGGAGACAACCGAAAGGGGATTTAGGATAATGTCAACCGGGGTGCCGTCCTCCAAAAAGGGCATATCTTCAATCGGCAGCACCTTGGAAACGATACCCTTGTTTCCGTGTCGGCCGGCCAGTTTATCTCCGGCTTGTATTTTTCTAATTTCCGCCACTTCTACCTCAATCCTTTTTATTACCCCTGGTTCAAGTTTGTGTCCTTGTTTTCGGGAGAAGACCTTTACCCCAATTACCTTTCCTCGTTTTCCTTGCTCCATGCGCAGAGAGGTGTCTTTTACCTCTTTTGCTTTTTCTCCGAAGATTGCCCTAAGCAATCTTTCTTCAGCGGTTAGTTCCGCTTCGCCCTTGGGCGAAATTTTTCCAACCAAGATACTGCCCGGTTCTACCTCTGCCCCTATTCTTACTATTCCTTCTTCGTTTAGGTCTTTCAATTTTTCCTCGCCAACATTGGGGATATCGCTGGTTGTTATCTCCGGTCCCAGTTTTGTATCCCTGACATCGCAGGAGAAGTTTTCAATATGAATTGAGGTATAGACGTCTTCCCTGACCAACCGCTCGGAGATTAGGATAGCATCTTCAAAGTTTCCGCCTCGCCAAGGCATAAAAGCCACTAAAACATTTTTCCCCAGAGCCAACATTCCTTTTTCAATAGAGGCTCCTTCTGCTAGCACATCTCCCTTTTTAACCTTTTGTCCTAATTTGACTACCGGTCTCTGATGAAAGGTGGTGTATTGGTTTGTCCTAATAAATGTCCTTAGTTGATAGTTCCTTATTCTTTGACCCTTTTCCTTTGGTTTTACGACAATATGCTCTGCATCAACCTCTAAAACCTGCCCATCAATGTCTGATATAACCTCCTGACCTGAATCCCTTGCTACCTGCTCTTCAATGCCCGTACAGACCAGTGGATGCTCCGGCTGGATGAGGGGGACGCTTTGGCGCTGCATATTGGAGCCCATTAGGGCTCGGTTGGCGTCATCGTTTTGAAGAAAAGGAATAAGAGAAGCGGCGATTGAGATTGACTGCTGGGTGGAAACATCAATCAGTTCTATCTCGTTCTTTTCTACCAAGCGTGGCTCTCCCTCTACCCTTGCCTCCACCTCTTTCTCAATGATATTGCCTTCTTCGTCTATGGGGGTATCAGCAGAGGCAATGGTGAATTTTTCCTCTTCGTAGGCATTAAGGTACTGGACCTCCTTTATTACCTTTCCGTTTTTTACCTTAAAATAAGGGGTTTCAATAAATCCTAGGGGATTAACCTTGGCAAAGGAAGCCAGATGTCCGACCAGTCCAATGTTTTGTCCTTCCGGGGTTTCAATAGGACAGATTCTTCCGTAGTGGGAGGGCTGGACATCCCTTACCTCAAATCCTGCCCTCTCTCTGATTAGCCCTCCGGGACCTGTGGCTGCCAATCTTCTTTTATGCTCTAATTCAGCCAAGGGGTTTTCATTGTCCATAAACTGGCAGATTTGAGAGGAGGTAAAGAATTCTTTTATTACTGCCATTAGGGGCCGAGGATTTATTAATTGAGCCGGGGTTATCTCAGAAGGATCCAAGGTTGACATTCTGTCTCGGATAATTCTGGCCATTCTGGTAAGCCCTACCCTCATTCGGTTTACTAGCAGTTCGTTTATGGCTCTTACCCGTCTGCTTCCCAGGTGGTCAATCTGGTCTGGTTTTGCTTTTGGGTCGTTATTCAAACGGATAATTTCTTTTATTACTGCTATCAAATCCTCTGTTTTAAGAATCCTATCTTGAATCGTGATCTGATCTGGGGCTATTGGTCCGCCTAATTCCGGGAGACGCTGCCGTGTCCTCCATCTTCCCACCTTGCTCAGGTCGTATCTCTCAAAATTTGAGAACATATTTTGGATTAGTTCTTGGGCTATATCAGGAGTGGTTAGGTCGCCGGGCCTCAAATGTTTATAAATTTCAATTGCTGCCTCGGCCGGAGTTTTTGTTGGGTCACGCTTTAGGGTTTCTTGGAGATACTTTGTTGGTCCCTTATCAACCTCTTCAAACGCTTCCAGGATTTCTTTTTCTTCCTGGCCAAATGCCTTGAGCAGGGTGGTAGATGGCACCTTTCTTCTTCTGTCAATTCTTACCCCGATGAATCCTGAGGGCTCGGTTTCAAATTCAAGCCAGGCACCTCTATTGGGGATGATTTTGGCTCCAAAATATTTTTTGCCCCCCCAGACATTGCAGGTAAAGAGAACTCCAGGGGAGCGGATCAACTGAGAGATAGATACCCTTTCAACGCCGTTGATAATAAAACCTTCCCTCTCGGTCATGAGAGGGATGTCTGTTAAAAAAACCTCTTGCTCTTTTACCTCTTTGGTTTTTAGGTTTACCAGTTTGACATTTGCCCGCAGCCCGGCTTCATAGGTATCGTTATTGTTTTTCGCTTCCAGGCTGTTTTTATACTTTGGTTTGTCTAATTTATAGTCTAGGAAATAGAGTTCAAATTCGTTTCCGCTATAATCCCTTATGGGAGAAACCTCTTCAAACAACTCTTTTAGGTCTTTTTCCCAAAATCTTTTCCAACTTTCTTCCTGAACAGAGAGTAGGTAGGGAAGAGGGAGAGAGAGTTTTGATTTGGAGAAGTTTTTTAATTTAGTTTTAGCCATAGCAAAAAAATGCCCCCCACTGCTATAGGGTTAATTCTAAGGGGAAGAATCAAACCTGATTACAGGGGTAGATTTTAACAAAAGTTATTGGCGATGTCAAGACCCCCTTGTTGTCTGTCAACAGGAAAATGGAGGGGCTTGACATCGCTGCTTATTTTGCTTATATTTCTTTATCAAAAAATGTCCTTAGAAAATTGCCGGATATTAACTGATATTCTGAACCTTATCCTTATTATTGAAGAGGGAAGATTTTCCGTTGGCTGATGTTTTTGGCAAAATGGAAAATCCTCCCTCAAAATCCCTTAGAAAAGGGATTTTTTTAATTCTTATTCTCTTATGTTTGACCCGGAATATCTCAAGAAAGGAGTTTGTCTTAAATGGAAGGTCCCTCATATCTTTAGCGAATACAACTTTTTTGATTCAAAGGCAGGCAAGCCGGGCCGTCTGGACACGGAGGAATTCAAAAGATACCTGAAAGATAATTGCCAAAACAAAAGGGTTGCGATTACCGCCGGTCATTTTATCCCAAACCCAAAGGACTATGATGAGGTTCCCCAAAATCCTATTAGGGCGTGGGAACTTGCCTGCCAGACAGCGAGATACCTGAAAGAGAATAGAATTGAATCCAGAATTTCCCTTATCCTAAATGACACCTATTTAAAGCCAGAGGCAAGAAAAATAATTTTTGACAATTACCTAAACAAACTGCCACGTCCTTATTCCCTAATTATGGAGAAAAACGGACTGGGGGTTAGAGATGTTCTGCCTTGCGGGGTCAATGGAGACCTTGTTTTTTCTGAGAAAAAATTAAGCAACAGAACCACATATCTTATAAGAAAGAAGAAAAGTTTAGGAAGGGCATTTGGGGCAAACAGCCATTGCATTAATGGACTTATTTCCTATTTCATTGACCTATCTCAAAATTCCAATATAAATGTTTCGGTAATTATCTTTCCTTCCTGTAGTTGGTTAACCACAAAAGATTCAATAGATTTGTATCTAAGACTTGATGATAAACTAAGACATATCTGCTATTTCTACACTCCAAACTGCCTTTACTAGATAAAGAGGAAGCCACAGGTTTCCGAGGTTAAAAATGGCGGTAGGTGCAGGACTCGAACCTGCAAGGGTATAAAATACCCGCCAGTTTTCAAGACTGGTGCCTTAGCCAATTCGGCGCAACCTACCTTATTCATCTTGTATTTTACCGCTAAATTTCAATAAATCAACTATCAAGGTATATAAGGGTTCAAACCGGATGCGTTATTTGACCCTTTTTTATGATACCCATTCTACCTAACCCAGATACAAAATCTTAGTCCTCTCCGGGGATTGCCCGGGCAACTGCTATTCCAATAATTTTTTTTGCTCCTGCCTGATGCAGAACACGTCCACATTCCTCCATTGTTGAGCCAGTCGTGTAGACATCGTCTACCAGGAGAATATTTTTACCTTGGATTAATTGGGCATTTTTTATTGAAAATACCCCCCTTAGGTTTTCTTCTCTTTTCTTAGAGGAAAGATTAACCTGAGGTATGGTGGGATTGGTTTTTACCAGTACACTGAGAAGAAGGGAGAGTTTGAAATAGTTGGCAAGATGCCTTGCGATTTCCTCTGCCTGATTGAAGCCTCTCCACTTCATCCTTTTCTTTTCCAAGGGGACGGGGACTACGATATACTTTTTGAAGTTTTCCACATTGCTTGACATTTGAAAATGGGCTATAATAATTTCAGACAAGGTTTGCGCCAGTTCTTTAATAAAAGGCGGGTACTTAAAAGCCCGGACTAACTTCTTGATAAGAAGGCCTTTGTAGGGGAGAGCAAAATAAACATCGTTTAGGTTTTTGCCTGGGTGTTTTTGATGTATGTCTGAAATTTCCAAAAGAGAGAAGCAGTCAGGACAGAGATAACCTCCTTCTTTTTGGCAATTGATGCAGAGTCGGGGGAAAAGAAGGTCTAGAATGCTGGTGGCAAGATGACTTGGAGACATCTTGTGATTATGCTATAATGATTCACTGAAAATCGCAAGTTATGACTTTCTCTCTTTTTAAAATATTTTCTTTTTCCAGAAGATGTTTGGGCGTTGACATTGGCTCTTCTTCTATAAAAATTGTTGAGTTGTCAAGAAGGGGAAGAAAGACAAAACTTGAAAACTATATCGAATTCAAACCGCCCAAAGAGAGGTTGATGTTCAAAAAAGAAGGAGAGGGTATAGTTCTCCCAAGGATAACCGCTAAGACAATTAGGAGGGTTTTGGACAAGGCCGGAATAAAAACAAAGAGAGCAGTTTTTACCCTCCCGGACCACTCTACTCTATTTACATGGTTTGAACTTCCTTTGATGACTAAAGAGGAGATACCCGAGGCAGTTAAATATGAAGCCCGGCACCGTAGCCCCTTTCCCTTATCCGAGATAGTCCTTGATTGGCAAATAGTTGAAAGAGGAAAGAAAAAGATAAAGATTCTTTTGGTGATTGTGCCTAAGGAAATTGTTAACCAGTACCAAACGCTCTCTGCCTTGGCCCAACTTGAGACCCGAATATTGGAGGCAGAGGTATTCGCCTTTGCTCGTTCTTCAATCAGGGAAAAGGATAAAACCATTGCCCTGGTGGATATTGGCGAAAAGACCTCAACCTGTAGTATAATAGACAATGGAGTATTGAAGAGAAGTTATAGTTTTGATATCTCGGGAGAGGAATTGACAGAGGCGGTTTCAAAATCACTTAATGTGGATTATAAAGAAGCCGAAGAATTAAAAAAAAGATACGGCCTTTACCCGAGAGAAGAAAAAAATGCCAAGGGCCTGAGAGAAGCCCTCCTCCCTGGGGTTAGGTTAATTTCAAAGGAGATTAGCGGAGCAATGGAAAATTTCTATCAGTCAGAATTAAAAAGGGCTCAAAAGATAGTCCTGGGGGGAGGGGGGTCTCTTTTGCTGGGATTGAAAGAATATCTAATAGATGAGTTAAAAATGGATGTAGAGAGAGCCGATCCTTTTTTAAATATTTCCCACCCTTCCATTTTGGAAAATACCCTTACTACACTGGGTCCCTCTTACGCTATCGCTGTTGGAGCGGCCCTTCGTGGTTTGGAATAATATGGCAATTGAAGTTGTTTCCAAATCTGAGCGAGAGACTCCTTTTTGGACAATTGGGATTTATTCCCTTTCCTTGTTTTTGTTTTGTCTGACAATTTTTGCTTCTGCGGTTTTGTTTTACCTAAATGAAAGGGCATCAAATAAAATTGAGACCTTAAATAGCCAGATTGTTGAACTTAAATTGTTGGAGGTGGAGAAGAAATTTAGGCAAAAGAAGGAAATGATTGAAGATTTCCAAACCCTACTTAAAAAGCACAAGACCCCTTCAATATTCCTGAGTAGTTCTGAGGGTCTCTTTTCCCAAACGAAGAAACTCGCTGCTCTTATTCACCCCTATGTCCAGATTGTTAGTTTATCTATTAATCTAGAGGAACCGGAGGTTGAGATTTCGGGTGCCACTAAAAGCCTTACCACCCTTGCCCAGCAGTTGATGATCTTTGAGCAGGAGCCATTGGTAAAAGATGTCTCTCTTTCTAATTTTTCAGTTACAAGAGAGGGGAAATTAGATTTCAATATTAAGCTTGTTTTTGACCCGAGGGTTTTTGCCTCGGCTGAATAACAATTGTCCTTTAGGAATTATGAAGCGAATGAATATAACAAACATCCTCATTATGCTTCTTGTCTCCTTTTTACTAGGGGTTTTTTGGGCGAAACCGCAATACCAAAAACTCAGAGAAAAAAACCAGATGATTTTCCAAAGAGAGATTGTTGTCAGAAGTGCGCAGCAGCGCCTAGAAAAAATCCAGTCCTTAGAGGAGGAATTAAAAAAGTATTCAAAGCAAATGGAGATAATCAAAACTGCCATTCCTGACCATCCATCTTTGCTTTCCTTCCTAAATTATCTTCAGAAAACTGCCTCAGACCACGGTCTGCTTATTAGAAGTTATAGTTATAGCCACCCGGGAGAAGGAGCCCCCACGAGAAAATCCAACGTTCAGACACAAAAAAAGGGGCCTTCTTTTATGCCCTGGGTTCCAGGATCTACCAGCAGAAAGAAAAAAGAAACGGCTTCTCAGCCAGTAGCAAAAGAGGGACAAAGGATGAAGGCAACAGAGTTTAATTTATCTCTCTCAGGTACCTATTCTGGCTTTTTGGGGTTTCTTTCATCTTTAGAAAAAAGTTCAAGGCTAATTGAAATTGACCAGATTTCTCTTTCTTCTGTAAAGGAGGGTCAGCCAACAAATTTTGAGGTTAAATTAAAAATTTACAGTTATTAATTTTATGACAACGCTTACTTTTCAAGAGAAGAGAAAGAAAGGGCATTTGGCCTTGGTTGCTTTGGTGGTTATAGTTTTTCTTATCTTTATGGTGCTCCACTATGGCTTTCCCAAGAAGGAAGAAAAAGGTGGTTCATTTATTCTGCCACAGAGTTTTTATTTGGAGGAAATTGAGATAAATTTTGATACTTTCAAAAATCCATTTTTTGAAAGCGCCCTGCCCTTTGAAAAAATTAAACCCTTTGAGGGGCAGATAGGGAGAGAAAACCCTTTTGCTCCCTACTCCCCGTTTTTACTTAGTCCTGCTACTGGGGCTACTCCTACTTCTACTTTTTAGCCTCGTTATCTAACTGTTATAAAAAATGTCCAAACTACTTAGACAATTGGTCAAAGAAGGTATTTTAGATAAAGAAGAGGCGCTTTCTTTGGACTACGAAATTAGAAGCTCAGGAAAAAAGGAAGAGGAGGTCCTTCTTGAAAGGAGAATTGTTTCTGAGGATGTTCTTTTTGGAATCAAAAGTAGATTGCTTGGTTTTCCTTTGAAAAAGGTTTCTTTGGATAAGGTCTCTTCTGATCTTTTGGAACTGGTTCCTGAAGAGTCGGCCAGGTTTTATCAGATTGCTCCGCTGGGAAAACATAATAAAACACTGGAAATAGGTATGGTCTGGCCCGAGGATCTCAAAGCCAGAGAGGCGATTAAATTTTTAGCCAGGCGCGGTGGTTTTTCTTATAAAATTTTTCTTATTACCCCCTCTAATCTAAAGGAGATTTTGAAAAAATACCGTGCCCCACGGAGAGAAGTAGGCAAGGCATTAGAAGAATTGGAAAGCGAGATTAGGTCCGAAGAGATAAGGGGAAGGAGGGTAGGGGTAGAAGAAATGGAAAGAATGGTTGAGGAGGCACCTATCTCCAAGGTGGTGGGAGTGATAATCAGATATGCGGTGGAGGCGGAGGCCTCTGATATTCACATTGAGCCTACCCGGGAGAAATTGAGGGTTAGATTCAGGATATTGGGCATCTTGCACTCCTCAATTCTTCTTCCTCTGAAAATTCATCCAGCGGTAGTGGCTCGGGTAAAAATTCTTTCTAAACTTAGAATTGATGAGACAAGGATTCCTCAGGATGGCAGATTTTCGGCTAAAATTAGCGGCAAAGAAATTGATTTTCGGGTTTCTACCTTCCCCACAACCCTGGGAGAAAAGGTGGCTATAAGGGTTTTGGATCCCACTACCGGGTTGAGGTCATTTGACCAACTGGGACTGGAAGGAAGTTCCTTTGAGATAGTTAAGAAAGCAATAAAGAAGCCCTACGGGATGATATTGGTAACAGGGCCTACCGGTTCCGGCAAGACCACTACCCTTTACGCTATATTGAGGGAATTAAACAAAGAGGCGGTTAATATCGTTACCTTAGAGGACCCGGTAGAGTATTTTTTGGATGGAATTAACCAGTCCCAGGTGAGACCGGAGATTGGCTATAGCTTTGCTCATGGGCTTCGTCATATTCTCAGGCAGGACCCGAATATTATTATGGTAGGAGAAATCAGAGATGAGGAAACAGCAGCCTTGGCAATTCATGCTGCTTTGACTGGCCACTTGGTCTTGTCAACTATTCACACGAACAATGCCCTGGGTGTTATTCCCCGACTGATTGATTTAAAGATAAAACCCTATCTTATTTCTCCCTCCCTTTTAATTGCCATCTCTCAACGGTTGGTTAGAACACTTTGTCCTTTTTGCAAGAAAAAAATAAAGCCCCAGAAAGAAATGGAAAAAATGCTCTTAAGAGAAATTGATGGACTTCCTGAGGCGGTAAAGAAAGAAATTAAAATTCCTAAACCGCTTTTTATTTACCAAGCAGTGGGATGCAAGAAGTGTAACCACACAGGATATGGGGGAAGGATTGGATTGTTTGAGGTTTTAAAGATGACAGATAAATTGAGAGAGATAATTTTAAGGGAACCCTCGGAATTAAAAATTTCAGAGGAGACAAAAAGACAGGGAATGCTGACAATGAAACAGGATGGGATACTTAAGGTTTTAGAAGGGGTTACCTCTGTTGAGGAGGTATTGAGGGTAGCTGAAGAAAAATATTAGAATAAAACCATGGCAGATTATCAAATTGAGAAGTTGTTAGAATGCGCTATTAATAAAGGAGCCTCTGATATTCATATCTCTGTTGGTCATCCACCCATTTTAAGGGTCAATCGTGTCTTGACTGTCGTAGGGGATGATAATCTTTCAGCCCAGGAGACAGAAGCTCTGGCTTTTTCTCTGATGAGCAAAAAGCAAAAGGAAATGCTCAGCAAACGAAAGGAGATTGATTTTTCTTACAATTTTCAAGACAGGGTTAGGTTTAGGGTAAATGTATTTTTTCAAAAAGGAACCATCAGTGTCGCTCTTCGGCTTGTTCCTTCTCGGATAAAGACCATTGAGGAGTTGAATCTACCCCCTGTCCTTCATAGGTTTACCGAGGCAAGACAGGGATTTGTTTTGGTAACTGGACCTTCCAGTCATGGCAAATCAACCACCCTTGCCGCTCTTATTGAAGAGATAAACCGAACCAGGGCAGAGCATATTATTACCATTGAAGACCCTATTGAGTACCTGTTTAAGGAAAAAAAGGCGATTATTGAGCAGAGAGAGGTTTACCAGGATACAGATAGTTTTGCCAATGCCCTGAGGGCTACCTTTCGTCAGGACCCGGACATAATTATGGTTGGAGAAATGAGAGACCTTGAAACAATGGAGACCGCTATTACTGCTGCTGAAACCGGTCACCTGGTTTTTGCTACCCTTCACACAAATTCAGCCGCCCAAACAATCCATCGGATTGTTGATACCTTCCCTTCAAGCAGGCAAGCGCAGATTAGAGCCCAATTATCTGGTTCTTTGTTAGGGGTTATTTCTCAACGGCTGATCCCCGGGGTTGAAGGCAAACTGGTGCCGGCCTGTGAAATTATGATTAACACCCCAGCAGTAGCCAATCTAATCAGGGAAAACAAGATTCATGAGATACCCTTGGTAATTGAGACCTCAGGCGAGAAGGGAATGATTTCTCTAAATAGGGCATTGGGTCAACTGGTCAAGGCGGGGAAAATCTCTTTTGAAAAGGCACTGGGTTATTCTTTAAACCCGGCTGAATTAAGGCAGTTGGTAGGAGGATTATGAAGTTTAATTTTCAAGCCAGAACAAAAGAAGGAAAATTGCGAATAGGGGTTGTTGAAGCATCTTCTAAAGATGCCGCCTTGACTATGCTCCAGCACAGCGGTTTGATTGTGACAAGTTTAGAAGAGAAGCCCCTGCCTTTTTACCTCAGGAAAATAGGTTTTTTGGAAGAGGCCGGTCCTAAGGATCTTATGCTGTTTGTCCGTCAATTGGCAGTTATGTTTCGTTCAAAAGTGCCCTTGACCGAGGCATTAGATACACTATCCCGTCAGACCAAAAAGAAGGGCTTTGAAGAAAAGATAAGGAAAATAAAAGAAGAGGTAGAGGCCGGAAGCTCACTTTCCCAGGCACTTTCCCGCTATCCCTCTGTTTTTTCTACCTTTTTTGTGGCTGTGATTAGAGCCGGCGAGGCTTCAGGCAAGCTCTCTGAGTCCCTGGACTATCTTGCTGACTATCTAGAAAGGAGTTATGAATTTTCTAACAAGATAAAGAGCGCGATGACCTATCCCGCCTTTATTTTTTTCTTTACCTTGATTATTATGGGCCTGATGCTTACCTTTGTTTTGCCTCAGTTGGCTACAACATTGAAGGAAAGCGGGAGAGAATTACCAACCATCACCGTACTTGTTCTCGGCTCAGGAGAGTTTTTTAGGAAGAATCTTCTGGTTTTAATTTTTTCTCTGTTTCTTCTCTTTTTTATACCCTTTTATCTTTCAAAGACCTCTGCTGGGAAAAAAGCCCTTGACCGGGTGACATTAGAACTTCCCCTTATCGGGAGTTTAGCAAAAAAAACCTATCTTGTCCGGATATCAGAGAACCTTTCCACTCTTATTCTTTCTGGCTTGCCCATCGTCCGGGCATTAGAGATAACCGCTAATGTGGTGGGCAATGAAGAATATAGGAGGGCGCTGTTGGAGGCCCGAACAGCAGTAAGAAGAGGAGGAACGATAAGCACTGCCCTCTCTAACCATCCAGATATCTTTCCTCCGGTTTTTGTTCAGATGACAATGGTTGGAGAAAGAACCGGTACCCTGGATAGTACCCTAATGAATTTGGTCCGTTTTTACCAAAAAGAAATCAGCCGAACAATAGATTCCCTTTTGAGTTTGATGGAGCCGATTTTGCTTATTTGCTTGGGATTGGGCGTGGCTGTTTTTGCTATAGCGGTTTTTGTTCCCATCTATCAGATGATGGGAAGTTTGTAGGATTTGACAGGATTTTTAAATTGGATTAAAATAAAATTAGATAAAGGTCGATATTATTGTTTAGACCCATAGAGAAAAGCGAGAGAAAATTATGATAAAGAAAAAGGGTTTTACATTAATTGAGTTGCTTGTGGTTATTTCAATTATTGGAATTTTGGCAAGCATTGTTTTGGTCGGCTTGGGTGGAGCCCGAAAGAAAGCCAAGGATGCCAGGATTACCGCAGACCTCTCCCAGGTCAGGGCAATTGCCGAGATGATCAATGCTGACGCAGAAAAGTATGATGCCCTTTGCTCTAGTGGCGCCTTAAACGGATCTGCTCCTGCTCCCTATGGTTCTCAGTTAGCCACTGTGGAAGATGATATCGCGCTTCAGCAGGGCACGACCACCGCTATCCTAAGTTGCCAAGCCTCGGGCGACAATTACTGTGTTGCAGCACGGTTGGTTGCTGACACAGGTAAATATTATTGTATTGATTCTACAGGACAAGCAGGGGTAACTACCACTGCCACTAAGCCCTGTACTTCGCCTGGTAGCACCTGCGGACTATAATAATAGTTCTGAATTGCTTTTCTGTTGAGGGCCACAAAGCCCAATCCGCTGGGATTGGGCTTTGTTTAATAAGATGTTAATCATTGTCTTTCTTTTTGGTTTGGCAGTAGGCAGTTTTTTGAATTGCCTGATTTATAGATTGGAGACAAAACAGGATTTTTTGTTTGGAAGGTCTTTTTGCCCCAGATGCCATCATATTTTAAAATGGTATGATTTAATTCCTCTTTTAAGTTTTGTTTTGTTAAAGGGAAGATGCAGATATTGCAAGAAGAAAATTTCAATTCAATATCCCTTGGTTGAACTTTTTACTGGGATTTTATTTTCATTATTTTTCATTTTTCACTTTTCATTTTTCATTTATTTAATTTCTTGTTTTTTAATTGTCATTTTTGTCTATGACCTAAAGCACTATATCATTCCAGATAAGATAATTTATCCAGCGATTGCCTTGGCGCTTTTTTATCAATTGTTTGAGATTTGGAATCTCAGGGGTTGGAGTTCATCTGAGATTCGGAACCTGGGATATGGGCTTTTGCCTTCTCTTTTTCTTTTGGGGATAATTCTGGCTTCTTATGGAAAATGGATGGGGTTTGGGGACTTCAAACTGGCTATATTGATGGGGCTAATTCTCAATTGGCCCAAGGTTCTGGTTGCTCTGTTTTTTTCTTTTTTTCTTGGTGGTATAATATCAATAGGACTGCTTTTGACAAAAAAGAAAAAATTAACCTCAGAGGTGCCCTTTGCTCCTTTTCTGGTCAGCGGAACATTTATTGCCCTTTTTTGGGGAGAAAGAATTATCAATTGGTACTTGACTCTTCTTAAATAATTTATGAGACCCTCAGGATTTACTCTTACCGAATTATTGGTGGTTATTTCAATTATTATCATCCTTACGTCTATTAGTATGCCTGTCTACCAAGGGGCAAGGAGCCAATTGGCTTTGAGAAGGGCGGCTAATAGGTTGGCTCAGGATATTGGGAGGGCTCGGGAAATGGCAATATCAGTTAAGGAACAGAGCGGCACGATTCCTCTTGGCGGATACGGCGTTTATTTTGAGGCTATAGATTCTGAATATAACGCTTATATTTATGCTGACAACGGCAATCAGAGGTACGACTCATCAGATGAAGAGATAGAAAAAATTTCCCTTGAAAAGGAAACGAAAATAAAGAAGGTTGGCAATGGCTCTCAAAAATATAGTATTAATTTTACACCGCCAGACCCGCTAGTGTCTTTTTACGAAGGAAGTACTCAACTTGTCCAGAAGGAACTTGAGATAATTGTCTCTCTGAGAAAGGATCCTAGTGTGACAAAAAGCGTAATAGTAAACAAATCTGGACTAATTTATGTTAAATAAAAACAAAAAGAGAGGATTTTCTCTAATTGAATTAATGGTGGCTATATTTTTTGTTTCTGTGGCTCTTCCTGGAATTTTATTAGCCATTTCCAAAACAATAGCAGGAACTGAAGATTCCACCCTGCGATTAAGGGCTATTTATCTTGCTCAAGAGGGAATTGAGATTGTCAGAAACATCAGGGATACAGAATGGCTAAAGGGAGCGACAAGCACTGCCTTAGAGACCGCCGGCAACTACGAGGCTGACTATGAGAGTGTTTCCCTTAGTCCTTTCTCGTCCCGTTTTTTGAAAATAGACAATGACGGTTTTTACCAGTATTCCACTGGGGCAACTACCCCTTTCAAAAGAAAGATAACAATTGATAAAACCGACGACCTTGATGGGGATGGAGAGGCAGACCGGGAAAGGGTAACGGTTGAGGTATCTTGGACCAAAAGGGGCACTCACTCGGTTAAGGTCCAAGAATACCTTTATGACCGCTGGGGCTATTAAATGTTGTAAAAATCCGAAATCCGAAATTCGAATTTCGAAACAATGAGCAACCCTGAACCACGTAGGGTTCAGGGTTGCCCTATACCCTGTAAAGTGGTATAGGGCAAAATTCAAAACCAAGCCAAATCAAAAATCAAAAATCAAAATGCAAAATGAAAAAGAAAAA
>JAGGSE010000227.1 GCA_021159225.1 bacterium | reverse complement strand
AACCCTCGAAACTTTTCCAAAAACCCTCGAAACTTTTCCAAAAACCCTCGAAACTTTTCCAAAAACCCTCGAAACTTTTCCAAAAACCCTCGAAACTTTTCCAAAAACCCTCGAAACTTTTCCAAAAACCCTCGAAACTTTTCCAAAAACCCTCGAAACTCAGTTCCGAAAACATAAATTTGTATAATCTTATATAAGTTTATTGGTTCCTATATAAGTTTATTGGTTCCTATATAAGTTTATTAGTTCCTATGGACCGCAGGTTTGTAATAACTTTACAAACTTCATGCAGAGAAAGCTGGATGCTTTAGCACCTGATCATGTGACAATGGGGAGTTCAAAGGGAACCCCTCCTAGGTTCAAACGGACGTAACAACCTCTCCTATTCGTACTAAGGCAACTAATTGAGGGCTTTGTTGAACCATAAAGTAACTAAAACTCACAAAATGCGCGAATTTGTGATGGTTCCCCTACTAGCAATACTAAGACATACTCTGAACAAAGAACTGCGCAAATTCCTATGATTTTGTGCGAAAATACGCGCGACTAATTAGTACTGTATTTCAGTATCAGTAACCGCGATGAATTTCTTTCACTACCTCAGGAGTTAACCAACTAAAAAAATGTTCCTCTCGGAACATTACCAAAGCGACACCATCCTTTGAGAATTGGACCCACGGGTAGGAGGGTTCTTCTAGGCGAGGAATCAAGGAACGAAGGGTACCTTCTTCAATACAAACGACAGGAACGTGATAATCTCTCTTAAAAATCAAGAGAGGTAACCTTTTACTCAAAGAGGCGTCTTTGTATGTCTGCTCCCAAAAACGAAGTAACACTGGATCTTGAGGTTCTGATCCTGTATGATCTATTAGGTCAAGTACATCCCAAGGTATGTTCTTGACCCTTTTTCCTTTCTTAGTTTTTGAGTAACCTGTTTTGAGTTCTACATTGAATATCTCAACAAAAGGGATTCCTTCCGGTTGAAGAGCTGTTATATCTCCAAGTTGATGACGTCCAGTCGGATCCTTAATAGTACGGTGCCTTCTATTACGCCAGAAAATGTCATCTCGCGCCCCTTTAGTCCACCAAAGAGATAAGAACCGGCACTGATCACGTTCGAAATCATCACCTTTACCCACTATAGGTACCCCCTCAACTTTTACTGAATCTCCTTTATCCGGGCTTTGAAGTAGCTCTCACCACAAAGAAAAGACAAGACACAAATTTGTTCTAAAGTCTTTCCCTCTTCAAACCACTTCTTAACAACGTCAACGAGGCAGAAAGAGTTAACATCGATATCGAACACTTCAGTAATATCCTGTTGTGAAAGGCCCGCTGATTCACTCAAAAAAGGGCTGTTATGATTAAGCTCGAGGTTACGCTCATCTTGTTTCTTAATGAAGACGGGTTCCTCGAAAAAGCTGCCCAAAGAGTATTGTTGCCCCCGACTTAACCCTAAGAAAAACGCGCTCGCGGCACGAGCCTGTTTAGAGATAGGTAGTTTACCTAACCATTTGTAGTACAGTTCAATCAATACCGAATCAGGAACTCCGGGTAAATTGTAGCTAAACAAAACAGCAGACCATTGAATAATATCTCGGTACAAACTCAGATCCGCACTTAAAATCTGATCGAATCTCATTTTAGCCAATTCGTTCTCACCGGCCATCTTACGATCCACCCTTCCTTTACGTAAGTCGTAAATGATGTACAAACATTATACAGATCACAACTCAAGATCAAGCTCCACCTAAAGTCTTCTATCTCCTTCGCTCTTTCAAGTAACTGCGAGAGGGTAATTTCGGTCACGTCATCTACTTTAAGTCGAGGTAAATCAAAGAGAACAGATTTTACTTCTCGAGGGTAAGAAAACAGTCTCAGATCAACTTTCCTTACTTTGAATTTTCTCTCCAACACATCTGCAGTTAGAGAGTTTACCTTAGTAACTACTGTTGTCACACTTTCCAGTAATATGTCCTCAGTAACAGTTGGGTCTAAATTAGTGTGAATTTTTCTGTGAATTACGGTAGTTAGAGGAAATCCGTTAAGTACTACTTTAACTAAGAAAGACAAAGCAACACGTCCTGTTTCTCCATTGAGGACTAAAAGTCCAATATCACCAGCACTAACTCCAACACCTAAGAAGTCTTCATCAAATTTCTCGAGGCTAATTTGGACGTCCTTACTAGCTAGTACCTTTACGAAGTTGACCTTTTTGATTATCTCGTCTATCACCCAAACGTTACTTATGCTAGTGTTGTACTGTGTACTTAGTACAGCGCGAATATAATCCTCTGAAGAATCGCGGACACCTCTGAATAAGAGGATCTTGTCCCCAACTACTTTGTTGAAAACCTCACATTCTTCATGTTCAACCAATGCCTCAAAGAACTTAGGTGTACATCCAGCTAACTTACAAACTTGCTGCCTAGCCCAGTCTGTTAAGGGATAAAATTGTCCTTCTAAAACCACCTGTCCTTGCGGTGTCATGCGGAAAGGGCTCACTACATCAAAACATCTTTCACTAAACTCTCTAACTACATCAAACTCCATCCTACACCTCCTCTTCAACGGGTGTAATACCCTTCAAAGCCTTAGTAAGATACGCCATCATATCTTCTTCGGTAATCTCTCCATCTAAACCACAACCTAGTTGTACTCCTAGAATTTCCTTACCTCTCACCGCGTCAAATATGTCATCTGTAACACTAGGAGAAATCTTTATACTTAAATAGCCCCATCGATATCTAACATAAACCATCCTTCCGTCAACGAGTTTAATCTCCCATTGAGAAGGACAAGCAAAGCATGTTTGTTTCAACTCTTTGATTTGAGCAGCGCTCATGAAAACCCTCCTATTTGCTCAATTCTAGCAACCTCTCTTTAGGCAAAACCTCCTTGACCAAAAATTCTGCACCCTCAAGTGTCAGTTCCAGATCCTTCAAATTCAACAAACGTAATTCACTATGATGACGTCGTCGCAGGAAAAAGGCCCGAATAGCACTAGCCTCAGCTTCTAGTTCCTTCTGCACTTCAGGAGGTGCTAGTTGAGCTGCTACTTCCAAGAAGCTCTTCGGGTAAGTTCTCACAACTAAGCAAGAATCAACTTCAGGTTCGCCCGTATATGGCGAAAAGCGCCAATTAATCAGTGTGTTCTTCCCTTGCACAACTTTCATTTTCACTCTCCTCTAACACTTTCTTCAACTTCATAAGAGAATTATCCCAAGCGCCATAAATACGAACTACATCAAAGAACTCTTCCACATCATGTTGACGCAGCCCCCACTTGACCTTTCCTTGACTAGTTATACTTTTCACGATATGACGAAGCTCGTGGAGTAACAAAGCTTCCTTTTCTTGCAGCTCCGCACCTGCCCACCAATCAGCCCATACTTCAATTACGTAATCGTAGCCGGTTAAATAAGCCCATTTTCCAGTCGCTCTTGAACATTTGCCTAAGTAACGAGACTTCTCACTCCACTTCTTCAAATACCTAATGTTAGCCTCCTTAGCATGTTCTAAGAGGTTAGGAAACCTGCGCATAAGATCCTTTGCAATCTCCTCACATTCTGGGCATTCTTCATACTTTGAATCTGCTTTCTTCTTCGCTACCGAGAGCATTTCTTTTAAATCCATAAATAAACACCTCCCACTAAACAGAGTATGTTTTCAATCTTCTTTCTGCTCACTTAGGTTCATACCGCTTTCATTCTCCTGTCTCTTAGTTAGAAACGAATCACAGGTCTGTATAATTCCACTACTTTTCAACAACTCTTCTACGAGCTGCTTTCGTTTTTCCGAAGGCAAACTACGGTCTCCGTTAGTTCTATTAGATAATAGTAACCAACCTAAGAAACACTTTAACGAACAGAAATCAAGAGAGCCACTGCCCGTATACCTAAGAGATTCGAAAGACGTAATGAAACTGGAACAACCTTCTCCAGTTTCTCCTTTAACAATATGCGTTCCAAGGTCGTCAAAAAAGACCCATCCTTTTTCCGCATGAACATCGAGAGTGATCTTTCCACACCACTCACACTTATGTGTTTCAACTATCATTTTTCATTACCTCCTTTAGAAATTAACTGACTTACCTTGAAAATACTAACCAACTGAAAAACCGTGTTTGGTCAAAACTTGTTCCACACCTTCTTCACGATCAACTAATACTACTATCTTAACCACTTAAATGTGGGGAAAGTGATCCTTGACGGTTTGGATTGCTTTCACCAAAGAACGCCCAGTCGTTGCTACATCATCTATGATAGCTACTCTTTCATCTTTCTCTGTAAGCTGACCTTCAATCCATACTCCGTGGATAGCAGCAACCTCGCCACTTACGGGTCAGTTTTTGGCTAGGCTTAGGATGTCATTTGCTATTAGGTCAATGAAGTCAATTTTCCTCTCTGTCATCGTTGGTGTCCTTATTTACCAAATACAGTCCCGTGCGATTTCAACTAGCCGGACAAATACCTCATCTTTGACTTGTTCTTCTAAGGGAAGTTTATTGTAAGGCACTAAGTCTGGATGAATTTTGTTTTCTGGATCATATTTTTCGCCATACTTCCATCCCATTTTCAAGGTATTTCTTCATCCATGAGTTATGAGCCTCTTCGGAGTTTTGAAATTTCTTTTTACCAGAACACAAGTCCGCAGTTAAATCCCTGAATTGCTCTTTAAATTCCTTTTCCCGCTCATCCCATGGTTTTGGAATGACAGGACACCGTAATTGAACAGCGTGTAACCTAGCCCCTTCATAAACAAACTTTGCTCTACGTTCATTTAGGTCTATTATATACCTCTCTTTCATCAATAAAAATCTTTCTCAATAATCCCTCCTCTTTACCTGTCTTCCTTCTTGTGGCACAAAAATCATGGCCTGATCTTCCTCTGTTGGCTTTTTATCTACCATAGGACAATCCACAATCAAAAACTCAGAAAACGGGCAACCTTCCTTGAAAAAACAATTGTCGCAAGGACGCTCTACAATATCAGGAAGGTCTGAACGCATTACCATAACCATCTGTATGGCAAATACTTGTTCTGACATAGTTACACCGCCTTTATCACTTTCTTTTTCATAAGTTCTTTCAAAAATATCGGGCTTGCGGGGGTATGGCTCGCCATTAACACCAAAATGATATAATCCTCTTTAGTTGCTCGCATGATACCCTTCAGTGTTGAAATTAGCAAATCTCCATCGCTGGCTTTAGCAAAACGACGCCCGCTCAATTGTAAGGCCTCTAATAGCTCAGGTGTAAATTCCCCATCCATTGCTCTGCTTTTTACTATAACCGGCTTTTTTCTATATGTATCCATCTGCCTATTCCTCTTTTTGTTTTTCCTTCAACTTTTTAATCAATTCACTTGCTTTAAAAATACTAACTAATTGATAATTGTGCTCGCTTAAGGCTTCTTTCGCCCCTTCCTCACGATCAACCAGGACCACGACCTTAGCTATGTTGATATGAGGAAAGTGGCCCTTGACAGTTTGGATTGCTTTCACCAGAGAACGCCCTGTTGTTGCCACATCATCTACAATAGCCACTCTCTTGTCTTTCTCTGTAAGCTGACCTTCAATCCATTTACACAAGCCGTATTCTTTAGGCTCTTTTCTGATGATAAAAGTACGATAGTAACCTTTGCCCGCAAGTGCTCCAAGTATTGGATCAGCACCAATTGTAGGGCCACCAACTGCATCAACCTCTTCAATTACATCTCTCATTATCTCAGCTATAATTGACGCTCCTTCTGACGAAGTTGTAACCATTCTAGCATCAATATAGTAGGTACTTTGACTACCGGACGAAAGTTTAACATCATCGAAAATTAGAGCATAATCAATCAATAATTGTTTTAATCGGCGCTTATGCGCGGCGTCAGTACTTTTGACTTGTGCACGTGGCCGAAGATAATAGTGGTCTCCTTTATCAACAAGTCTCCGCATTAAGATTCTTTTCTTGACTCCGTGTAAGTTATACCAAGACACGCCACCATCAAAGTGCGTAAAACGTTCTTGCACTTTGCCGCACTGCGTACAAATTCTATAAGCGCGTCTAAATTGAGGAAGTTCTACTTCTTCGAAACATTCAGTACCTGAATATTTGTACACATATTTCCAGCGGTGCCATAAATGTAACATTTCAACCCCCTGAGCACTTTCTTCTTTTTCTAATTTGAGCCTGCAAGGCCCCTTCCCTCTGGGTAAGAGAGGATGTCAATACTCTTCCTCTTTATTAGCCTTACTTTTCTTATACTTTTCCCAATACCAAGGCCCGTGACCCAGCAGTGAACAAAATTCATCAACAGTAATTTCATGCTTCCATCCTTTAACATAATTCGCTAAGTAAATTTTAGGTCTATCTTGAATAATCCTTTCTAAAGCCTCTTCTTCGCGTTCATGCTCAAACCATTCAGTTCCCCATCCTATCACTCTTTGTATATCAGCTATTTGCTCACCTTTTTCATCAAGGACGAGTAAATTCCGGTTTGTGAAAAGGAACACTTCTTTAATCATGGTTTACCTCCTTTGAGTCAACCCAATTTTCTGCTTCCTCTCTAGTCAGGAAGAAATGAATTCCTCCTGCACATTCTTGCCATCTATCCTCACACCACTCATGTGCTACCACTTTTTCTCCGGACCGGTAAATCGCAGTAGCATAGTAATTTTCTACTTTTACCTCATCTGCTCCTTCGATTTCCAAACAAATAGCATATTCTGCTCTATACTTTCTTGTTGTAGCACATGACCGGCGAGCTTCTTTAGGGATAAGGAGTTTGACGATGTGGCCGTTTTTCTTTCCCCAACCAATTAGATCCCCTTCTGGTGCTGGGTGGATACCCACGGTTAAATAATTTATTCTGATATCCCTGAGATTAGCTCCCGTGAGATCAGCGCCTGTGAGATCAGCTCCTCTGAGATCAGCGCCTGTGAGATCAGCTTCCTTAAGATTAGCTCTCCAGAGGTTAGCTTCCCAGAGATTAGCTCCTCTGAGATTAGCTTCCCAAAGGTTAGCTTCCCAGAGATCAGCTCCTCTGAGGTTAGCTTCTCTGAGGTTAGCTCCCCAGAGATCAGCTCTCCAGAGATTAGCTCTCCAGAGGTCGGCTCCTCTGAGATTAGCTTCCCTAAGATCAGCTCTTGTGAGATCAACTCCTCTCAAATCAACCTCTTCCAGATTAGCTTTTGTTCCCTTTTTTCCTGTCAGCCACTTTTCGTGGTTCTTTAATATTTGCGCTAATTCCTCCTTATTCATGTTTTCCTCCTTCTACTATTTATCTAACCCCATGCTTCTGCTTCTTCTCTAGTCAGAAAGAAATGAATTCCTCCCGCACATTCTTGCCATCTATCCTCACACCATTCATGTGCTACCACCTTTTCTCCAGGTCGATAAACGGCGGTAGCATGACTATTCTTTACTATTACCTCATCTGTTCCCTCTACCTCTAAACAAATAGCATATTCTGCTCTATACTTTCTTGTTGTAGCACATGACCGGCGAGCTTCTTTAGGGATGAGGAGTTTGACGATGTACCCGTCTTTCTTTCCCCAACCAATTAGATCTCCTTCCGGTGCTGGGTGGATGCCCGTGGTCAAATAATTTATTCTGGCATCCTTGAGATTAACTCCTCTAAGATCAGCTTCCGTGAGAATAGCTTCCTTAAGATTAGCTTCCCTAAAGTCAGCCTCTGTGAGATTAGCTTCCCTAAGATCAGCTCCTGTGAGATCAACTCCTCTGAGATCAGCCCTCGCGAGATCAGCTTCCTTAAGATTAGCTCTCCAAAGGTCAGCTCCTGTGAGATTAGCTTCCTCAAGATCACCTTCCGTGAGAATAGCTTTCCTGAGATTAGCTCCTGTAAGATTAGCTCTCGAGAGATCAACTTCCCTGAGATCAACTCCTCTGAGATCAGCCCTCGCGAGATCAGCTTCCTTAAGATTAGCTCTCCAGAGGTTAGCTCCCGTGAGATCAACTTCCGTGAGATCGGCTCCTTGGAGATCAACTTCCGCGAGAATAGCTTTCTTAAGATTAGCTCCTATGAGATTAGCTTCTCTAAGATCGGCTCTTTGAAGATTAGCCCAGCTAAGATTAGCTTCTCTAAAGTTAGCTCCTGTAAGATTAGCGTCTTTAAAGTTAGCTTTTCTCAAGTTAGCCTTTGAAAAATCAACTCCTTTTAAATCAACTCCTCTTAAATCAGCTTTAGTTCCTCCTCCCTTCCCTGTCAACCACTTTTTGTGTTCCTTTAATATCTGCGCTAATTCCTCTTTATCCATGTTTCTCTCCTTCATTTAATTTCTTCAACTTCTTCCAACTTCATTTGATACATTTGATTGCCTTGTAATTCTACGGGAAATGGAGAAGCATCGCCATCTTTGTATCGCCCTCGTAATACCTTTCCTATAGGCAACCTATAAGGATTACCTTTGATTACTTTGAACCAAAGAGGAAACACTTTCGCTAACCACTCATTTTTGTGGTCCTTCACCGTATAACCTCCTCAGTGAATTTCCAATTGAACAACTTTAAACTCTCCATTCTCCAGCTTCAATGGAGTAGCTAGGATATAAGGAGACACACTTACATCTCCTCCTGTAAAGGTAAGTGAATTTTTGACATCAACACAAGGTATCAATCTCACAGCTGTATCATCAGTAAAAACTATTACTGCTTCGGGCCAATCACTGGTATCAATCCTTTTGATAGTGTTGATTGTCAAAAAATGCTGCACTGGTTTAAGTGTTAGCCATGCCATAACTTTCCTCCTTTTAGTAAGCTATTAGAATGCGGCTTCTCGAACGTTACAGACTACCCAAAATTCATCTTCGCCTTAAATTCACGTACGATGGCTCCAGACCAAGTAAGTGGATTATCTCGAGCGCAGTTCCCTCAATCACGCCATCTAAACCGTACGTATAAGCATAGTGGTCTGCTTGAACTTTTCTAGCTTGTTTCAATGACATTGCCATCTGAATCGCCGTTCTTATCCTCTCCTTAACCCAAACTTCTTGATCAGAGGTGACCACTACCTTCTCTGGCATTTTCTCTCCTTCTACGCTCATTAACGCACCTCCTCTGCAAGAAAAATTAAAAGTTTTTTAAATAAAAAAAAGAGTACGTAACAAGTATTCGTTCAACTAACCAAATAATGCGTTAGATTAATTGGGCTTCTCTAAGTTTGATAATATCCTCTACCTCAAAACCGCCGGCTCGGAGATCTCTTAGCTCCGATGCTGATAAGACTCGGTTATGTCTTCTGCACTGGAAGACCTCTATTTCCTTCATTTCTTGTTTCTCCTCCAACTTCGATGCTAACTCCTGAACTTTTTGTCGGTAATCCTCGATCTCAGCATCACAACCTCCTAGCGATTTGCCTAATTCCAATTCGAGCTCCGATATTCTTTTTTCTCGCCCGATTATCTTTTGTACCAATTCACTAGGTATCGTCCAAGATGATGTCCCATCCTCGGTGAAGTAGCTTCCTTCACCGTCCTCTATTTCAACTACAATCTTTCCGTAGTAACTCTTCTCAGCATAAACATAACTTAAGATCCCTTTCTCATCTTTCTCCTCTACCATTTCAGTGTTTCTCTCACCGTTAAGTACTAGAACTAAACTATCCATTACCTTACCTCCTTGGTTTTATTAGTAGGACTCTTTTGACTAGGTGCTAGCCTGAGTCCGTCGTTCTCGGGATTAACATTCTTGTAGAATGAGTAACTTGCTTTTTCTACAGCAACAGCTAACTGATCATCGGCTGTGTTAGAGAAGTAACGCTCGACCCTCTTTTCTTTCTCCTTCATCTCTGTCGACACTGAGTCAATGTTGTCAAACTCTTTACCGGTTGCTTCAGCTATCATCCTTAATATTTCCTCTTGCATCCCGATCGTCAGTCGTATATCTCCTAGTCCTAAGTGCACTCTGTCGTCGAACCTACAATCTTCAAAGTATTTCGCAACTGTCATCAGTAAATTATCTAGAGTAACATGTATCATCATGTTTGCTCCTTTCAGAATTCTAAGAGATACTAACGTTTCGCTAAAGCGTAGATATCACTATGTTTAGTGAAACTGTACAACTCAATTTTCTTAGCATCAAACTTCCACAAAAGTACTTCACAGTTAATTTCTTCTCTACGTACCGGTTAAAATTTCAACCGTTCTCTACTCATAACAACTTCTTACACTCTCAACCCTCTTCTGTGAACCTCTTGTAATAGGGCCTCACCTAAGGGATGAAAAACGTCGATGTCGCCAACCTCGAGGTGATAAAGCTCACACTCTAGATCGAAGGTAGCTTGCTCACCTCTTAGGAAACAAAGAGTCTTGTAACCTTCTAATACAACCTTCTCTTTCGCTCTTCTGAGCAGCTTAATTGTGTTCAACAAATGTTCATCAGTCATATCACAAATCCTGATTTTACGGCCATCTTTAGTAGTCCAGATCTTAGTTTGCTTCCGCATTTTCCTTCTCCTGTTGAACTTCCAAAGTCTTTCTTAGAGCTTTCTTATATCCACCATTCCGCCTGATACTCACTTTCGTTTTCTTATAACGCCCTTCTTTCGTACTCCACCAACGAACTTCAAAGAAACTAGTTACATACTCTTTACAATCTCCATACAGAGAAAGCCATGATGCTTTAGCGCATGAATGAATCTGTGTTATGTTTCTACGCATTTCCATCCTCCATATGGATATACTACATTCATATCCTTAAGCTTGAATCGTGTTCCATCGTATGTATATCCAAATCCACCTGTCAAACTATAACCCTTCAACACATCAATATGATTGTCGATTTCAATTGTAGCACCTTCCTTGAATCCAACTTCAGAGAACTTCTTTCGATAGCCTTTGACACCAGGATTTACTTTGACTTGATAACCCTGTTTTAACAGTGGTAGAATTTTCGTACTGTATACGTTATGAAATGACTCTGGATTTCCATTTCGATTCGTAGCTACACGAATACACTTCTTGTTTTTGATGACATAGTACAATCGATTACGTTCGCTATTCTTCATTCTACGATTATGCTGTCGTTTCTGTTCAAAACGTACCACATGTTTATCGATGAATGGTTCATGTTTGATTTCAACGTTGTTTCGCATCAGTTTGTTGATAGCAATACAGTAAGCATCATTACAGTGAGATTTGACAAGATTGAGCTCTCTACGAATAACATATGAATCAGCACCAATACAGAACCAAACATGTTCTTTACCGAAAGCATCTGACAACCAATCTTTTAAAAACGGCATAATGATATTGAGTCTGGATGTAGATGTGAAGTCTGCTATTTTCGTTTTGATTTTGCTTTGTACTCTTTTCAGCAACTGAGCATCAGTATGTACTTTAACGTGACAATCTGGGCACAGTGTAATAAGATTATCCGGATGATCTTTACCGTTTTGAGATCTGGGTACTACATGATGCAGCTGAAATTGAACGTTCTTCTTTCCGCATAGCTGACATGCATACTTATCACGGTGTAGTACATAAGCACGAATATTTTGGTAACCGAATAATCTTCCGTGTTGATACTGCTCACCTTCAATATCTGAATTCATCATACGTTGGATGTCAAACTTAGCATATTCAAGTGAGATGTTAGCGTCAGGAACGTATTCAACTATTTTCTGTATAGCAGCTTTATGTGACTCTAGAAAATGTCGAACTGATGGAGTCAACCGTCCATCTAAACGTCTTCTATTTTCGAATCTAGCTGGTCTATGCTTTGGTACGAGTCCTTTTCTCTTAATACGTTTACGTCTGAAGTATCGTCTCATATTTCGATATCCCCGTCTTATCTCAAGTAATTGCTTGATTTCTTTCGACCTTGTGTGAAATTCGATACTTAGCAATTGCTTGACTTTGTTATACATAGTGATTCTGACTAAACAAATACCAATCGTATCTCCTGGATCTACTCCAATCCAGTATATAGGGTTATCTCTTTGCTGCGATAGTGTCTTGAACACTTGTACGACCATAATTTTACCGACAAATCGAATGACTTTAGCATTCATCTGTCGCAACCAACGTTTAACCATATCCAACTTTCGTGTTGGATGTAAAATGTTATTTCTTCCATCTACAAGAAATATTAATCGTTGATGTTGCATCGATTTTCCTCCTGGTGTATGCCCCTATAGGGCAGGAGCAGTAATACGTCCCTGGCCTGAGCTATGGCTTGAAAGTACGAACGCATTCAATCGAATGCTCCTTCGCAGAGCCAGGAGCTGGAACGACACCCCTGGGTGCATCACCATAGTCCATTGGCATGATCACAAGCCAGGATGCTTTAGCTCCTAGTCATGTGACGGAGTTTAAGTGTACTCTAAACGCTACGATACAGAACCCACACATTGGAATACGACACTGTACTTTGCAGATCACGTGAAGAAAACCGTGATGCTTTAGCACCTAATCATGTGACTATGTTTAAGCGAAGAAAAAAATCTAAGACGCCAATACAGATCACTACGTTACGCGACAGCACCTTTCACTTTACTGCACTTCAAAATACCACAGTACACTTAACCGTTACCACACACAACTTCAGACTGCTTTAGTTGACTTTACATTACCGGTGCAGGACCAGGCCTTACATCACCTTCGCAATATGATACGGTACCTCTCTTTACCATACTCCCCCACAACACGGAGCATTACGAAGCCACCACTCGAGTTCGCTAAACTTACTCAAGCCTCCACAGCATAGTACGATACACCACCTTCACTTTAGTTGACTTTGCAATAGCTTCTCCTCAGAGCTGTCTTTTCTTCCACTTTTCCTTACTTTCTTAACAAAAACTACCAACGCATGTTGAAAAGGCTACCAAACAGTGCAGTCAACTACCTTAGAGACAAACTTCTAGGTTTTCTCTGAAAACTTTTGATAAAACTCCTTACATCTAAGTTATTCAGTACTTAATTGCTATGACCAAGACAGTGCGTCGCATGCAAAACAATACAATACCTTTACTTTACACAACATTGGTTTGCTCTACTGAACCAAGCTTTCACGCCCCGTAAAAACTCTTTGACTGCACTGTACAACATTCTTTGCCACATAATGGAACAATCTCTCTTTAAGAGACATCTGAGAAGGAACTTCCCTTCTTCTAACCACCTATGAGTCATCGTATGTTCAGTTAGTCAAAGTAGTTTACTTTTACATCAAATTACATAACACCACGATACCGGTTACACGACTACACTTTTCCGTGCTAATACTACCTTTCCCCATTCTACCTACGATGGCTCTGTAATCTTCTGGTTTGCAAACTGATTTTCCGCTCACGGAACTGAGCATCACTGTGCTCATGCTTAGCTCTATAAAGACAAACCTTCACGCTTCGTTACAGTGCATTACAAACGCCATACAGAGAAAGTCATGATGTTTTAACACAGGATCATATGACCACTACTACATACTTCAAGGTGACACTTCTACTATTTCGAAACGACCATAACCACCGGAGCCTCTCCACTGTCCTAACCCAACGTATTTACCATAATCAAGCATTTGCTCAATAGCGTCACGATTAATCCCAACTTTATTCTTCAGAATTCTCACTGTAAACTGAATTTCAGTCCCTGCATCTACATAATCACTTCTGCAAACAGTCACTCGAGGACCTTTCGCTGTTAACGTTCTCAAAGGTCGCTCTAAGCAACCATCTGGTTCCTTCTTTCCTAACGGTATCTGCCGTGGGTCAATAAAAACTACCAGATCGATCCACTTCTTATAAGCAACGATCTTAGACAAGGCTCCTGCGGACATGCACACTTCGCATGCGCTTTTAAGGAAGCCTTTGATCATGTAGTTGTAGATGAAAATACCTTGCTCGTTCTTATGAAATCCGGTCCAACCTCTCTCCTCTACTTCTTCGACGGTTTCCGTTTCTTCCTCTTCCAGTTCAGGTTCTGGTGCCTTACTTGCTACAAAACGAGTATAGACTTCTGGATCTTTTGGCACAGTACCTAAAAGTTTCTCCAACAAGCGGATTTTTACGTCAAACCTTTCTTCCAACTCCGAGAGCTTCTTCATGTTTTTAACCCTCCTTATTTGATATTGAGTTAAATCGAGCTACTACTACAAAACTCTCTTTCTCAAGCTTACAGTGAACCTTCTAAAGAGAGTCTCGTGCCTTGAATAACATTGTTACTCTTGCTACAAATACGCTCGTCCTCGCTATAACATATAAGACGACCGGCATAAGCGTCACAAAAAATCTTCACTACACTTAGGCAAGGCTTTGCCGCAAGCTAAGTATTTGTCTTTCGTGCCATAGATGTAACATTTCATAGCTTACTCTGCTACTTTTTTAGTCTAATCTTCCTAACATAGGCCAATGAACCATAATAAAAGATCCTCTTACAGTCACTGTATTAGAGCCACCTTCAACTAAGTCTTTGACACTCAAAGTGGCTTTTCCGTAAGTTCGGAATAAAGCCTGGGCTCGCTCGTGTCCATAGTAGTCTTCAGAGTAGGCTCTCCAAATATAGAGAGCTCCTTCAACTATTTTGATTTCGTGATGACCCATGTTAAAAGAATCGCCTTGAACCAACGTGTCAAACCCATCACTTTTTTCACAAGAAGGATAAACAAACAGTTTCAGTCGACTAAAAGAAATTGAAGAAGCTACAAAGAAAGCTCTCTGCCGCAGCCCTGGTATCACGCTACCTTTTAGTTTTATTTTACCGTTACACTGCCCGAGTCGAGGTAATTTGTATATGTATTCAGAGTCATTTAGAATTTCTACAATATCTTCTACTCCTAAATCAGGAGCAGACAACCAATTCTGAGATAAAGGAGGTTCAGGACAAAAACGCCCTGGAACTTTACGAGCAAGTTCTTGGACCCCTTTGGAAATTAAATCTCTCAGCTCACTTTCTTTAGGAGGCGGGTAATAACAGTTAATTAATTTAATGTCAGCGGCCTGTAATGGTTCGGATTCAAATTCCCGGGGAGTTGTACCTCCTGCAGGATTTATACTGCCCGGCATTTGTACTCTCACTACAGGAGTATCAGGCTCAATATACCAATGATACCTTTCGTTCAAATAACCTTTTAGTTTTCGTAAGCTACAGTAGGACAAACTCCCCAATTATCTTCTTGATATGCTAAAGAGAACTGTACATTGAAAGTCTTAGTATTGCTAGCTCCTGTATTTAACAGTTTCACAACTTAACCTCCTAAGAGTAAGCTGGCTAACCAAAGCCAGAAGTTCTTCATCAGAAAATTCCTTATGGACTATTCTAATGAATCCGTTAAGGGTAAGAGTATCAATTCTGAATAAGACTTCTTCCCCAGAACTAGTCTTACCTACAATAAAAACTTCATTCTGGTCAGAGTCATATACATAAATGTAGTCACCAATTTTAACTCTCAGTCCTGACATAAGGGCTTCTATTACAACTGTGCAAGCATCTCTTGACTTCGTCCTTAATCCTTCACTGGACATAACTTAACTCCTTATAAGTTAGTCATTTATGTTAAGCCATTTCCCTACTTTAGCTGCAGAACCCCAACAGTCGGCCGGAGCTTCGTTATACAAATAGTAAACATAAGCAGGTAAATTTCGAATGTTAACATCATCTGCGCACAGCACTGCTCCTGTAAGATCATTACTCAACACAGCTCTTAGAAAGTCTCCTATTGGTACTCTCTTCTCGATGTATAACCGTAAACCACGAAACATGCGCTGAGGGATGTAAAACTCTCCTACTTCGTATGCTACATCTGTACAGTCAATAGCATCGAAAGTCACTCCCCCTTTAAAAGACTCTCCGAAGAGGTAGACTAAAGAGTCCTCAATCTCTTGTGCTCCGTTGATGAGCTTCGCGCACGGATCGGTATCATTCACTAAAAATGTAATCGTAACTTTCTTCATGATACCTCCTTACTACTACCTGTGATTAGTTGGTCTAGAGTTAACAATCTCAAACGGTCCTTAATTATTCTTGAGGCATACGTGTTGCTGCTTAAGACCACTGAGATTTTTTCATTTGAGAAGAACGAGCTTTTAAGATCAAACGATGTCTTAGTAGGCACTAGTACGCCCAGCTTTTCGAGGATCACGCTTACCACGTCGGCAGGTAAGTCCTTATTAGCTTGGAAGTATAACGCTTCTGAAAACTTACGGTCAACTGAGCCGTGACCCATTACTAAGAAGGAAATAGGTGGTATACTAATCCGTCCGCGTACTGCTACATAACGGAGAAATTCCTTTGGCGATGCCGCAGACGAGGTAAATTTCTCATACTCCAATTCATCGAGTAACTGCTTAAGCGTCTGATCTAGCTCCTTTTCGGACGCCATCTCAATAAAAAAGCGCATTCTGCCTGTATAAAGGCGCTCGCAATACCAACTAGAGAAGTCGACGAGATCTGAATAAGTCATATCAGGATCTTTCTTTAGTTTTTTGAGTATTGTACTTTGTGTATACATAGGCGCAAAACGAATAGTAATCGTTTTCTTGAAGAATTGAAATTCTAAGCTTGCTCGCGAATTAGGTAATCGCGCAGTTAGAATTTTTACACTAGACGGTATAAAGTGCATAACCTCTACCTCCGTACTTATACTCTTCGTCCTGGCCCTTTTATCGGATCCTCGATTTGAAGAACTACGTCAAGGAACCCTTTATTCTCAACAACTGCTCTAACGTAAGTCCTCAAGACAGTAGCCCGCGAGAGATGGTATTGTGTACAAATCTCGTCGAACTGATCTAGAAGATCGTCAGGGATAGATAAACAAATCACTTTCACGACAACCTCCTCATTTCTAAAGTTTGAGAACAGTAAGAGATTTTTCGCCGAGTTGCGCTACTGTCTAACTCCTTGTCGTTTGATGGCACGAACGAGAGTAAACTTTTCCTATATTAATGAGTATTACAACGAGTCTTGCATTAAGAAAACATATCTCTTGGACTTACCGAACTTAAGAGCGTCTTCTTTACGCCACATGAATACATCAACGTGTGGTCCTTTTACTTTTGGAGACATTAGATCTCCAATGATTTTGACTCCAATTCCTTCAATATAAACTTTTCGACCCGGCGACCAACCTTGGCGCAGTAAGTCTCGAGAAATAGCAACGTACTTAGGATGAACTCTTTTGAGAAAAGCAGTGGTATAGGGAGTAGAGTCGCATTCACGAATGGAGGGCGAATATGCAGTAACAGTAGCGATGACATAGTTCTTGTACTTCAGGGATTTGAGCTCTACTGTGAGGGAACTTACTTGCTTGGTTAAATCAGAGATGATCTCTTGTTGTCGAGCAATGATATAGTCGTACTGAGAAAATTTGTCGCTAATGTATTTACCTGCTGTAAATGAAGTAAGAGCAGCAAGACAGATAGTACTACCTGCAAAGAGTTGAGCTAATCTTCTGTTCATGAAGCCTCTGCTAGTAAATACTTTAACGGACGACCTGTCTTATACTCAACGATCTGGTCCGGAGAAGCAAATTTGAAATAAGGACACTTTATACACGTCCAGCCCAATGCGTTGAGCTGGGCCGCTTTCGTTAGACATTTATCGTAAAGCGGACAACTTATCCACTTCTTACAAACTGCCTTGGGTTTATTTATCATTTTAGGGTTCATAATCACTAATCAGTATAGTTGTTAAGATAAGTAGACAGACATTCCACAAGATAGTTTGAGTCGCTAAGTATTCACGAGGTAGAATACTCAATACTTCTACTTCCTCAGAAGGCCGCATTGAATAAGGTTCAGGAGCACCGCTAGCTCCTTGTGCCAGAGCTCCTAGTACGTTAGATAACCGATTAACAGGTTCAGACATTAATGAACACACTTGCGCCGTTTGTCTACGAGCTGTCATTAACAGCGTAGCAACCAAAACTCTCGGTTTTTCACAGAGATACTCGACCGTCTGTTCAAACCTAGCCAAGTCTCCTTCTAGAAATGACATTATTCGTCGCTGCAAATCTATAAACTCTTGAAAGAGTACTGTCTTCTCAATCCCTACTGCTTCAGCTAAACTATCACGTTCGTGATCAAACATCGTTTTGACCTCCTTACACAAAAGGTTACTGAGCGTCTATACGTTGTCTTACTTGATCCAAAATGTTCTCTATTACTCGTTCTACTTCAACATAGTCTCCTTCATCTAAAGAGATGAGATCCTCTTTAGTCAGAGTAATTTTGTACTCGTCTTCTAAAGGAAGATCTCGCAAACTTAACTCACACAAACAATCTGACGCTGGCGAGCTAACTATACTGCCGTTACTATTACGATACATTCGAGCGCCGCACTTACGGCAAGTTCCTAGAAATTTCACTTCTTGATTCCTCCTTTCACTTAATCAATATAGTAAACAGTACCAAAAGGTACTCGTATGTCTAACGTTTGGAAAGTTCTAACTACAATCCAAATCACAGAGTAAGTAGGTGTCTTTTGAGGAAAGGTACCAAAAGTGTCTGTAAAGTATACGAACAAGTCAGGTTTCAGTTTTCTCTTCTCAACATCTTCAAAAGGCGGTGCTAGACTAGTACCTCCACCTCCTCTCAAGTTCGCAACCAGCTCGTCATACGACGGGTTATGTAATACAGCGTGAATATCAGCATCTATCACATAAACCCAATGTTCTGAAACTAACTTCTCAACTCGTTGATATTCAGCACAGAATTTCGAAAGTTCTTGTTGCGAAATACTACCTGAGGTATCAAAAGCCGTAACGAGATTAAACTCCTTCTTGTAGTTACCAGCTAAACGAACGTCGCAAGCGATTTGGTAGTACGGTAACTTCGTATAGGTTGGTGTAGCAACTTTCTTTCCTATGAAAGACAAAATCCTAGCCGCGATTACTCGCTCCCAAGGAACTTGAGACTTATAACCTTGGTCAATCTCACGCAGCACGTCGGCAGAAACACTACCTTGGGACTTGAGATGATTCCCAAACTCATATAATGATCCAGTACTTATCGGCAGAGGTTCAGTAAAGTGCTTAGGGGGTCTGATACCATCTACAGTAAGCGGTACTAATCGTATTGTCTTGCCGCCAAACTTAAACTCGGTTTTTCCTTCCTTTTTAGTCTTATCTACTAAGCGTTGTAACTCTCGATAAATCAACTCGGCAGGCCCATCAGGAATATCTCGAAACAGTATAAACCTATGTTGTTCAACCCAATTCACAGACTCAAGCTCGAGGACAGTAGTTAATAAGTTGTTTACAACATGGTCAATAGCTAGTCCCCAAAGGACTCGATCTTTTCCAGCACCTCTTCTAATGTGGTTGAATATGTAGTGTAGCAGTTCGTGACAGTACACAAACAACTGAGTTTGATAATCTTCTTCTTCAGATATTACAATGTGACTATCTCGAACCAGACAACCGCCTATTTCACTAGGCAACTTATCGAAGTAGATCGGAATTTGTAATGCAGCAGATGTTCCTACCTTTCGATAAGCATCAATTCTTAGTTTTGTATCCTTTTGTTTCTTCATTTTACTCTCCTAAAATAGCTGCTAGTTCATCTACAATTTCTTTCATGTGTCTATTACGATACAGGAACTTGACCTGATCGGGAAATCGAGTGAGAACTAGTCTGAAGTAACAAGCTCGAGCGTCCGGAGTCAACTTCTTAATTGTCACAAGTATGCGGTCTGTGGGCTTGTATGACGATAGAAAGGCTGCCGCGGCTACTTGATCTTTCAAATCAGCGTCAGTGAAATCTTTCGACAAAAGATCATTGAGAGACTGATTCAGAAAAGGCCAAGCATCTACTATTTTGGATCCAGCATCGATTCCTACTACACCTGGAGCCACTTCAATTGAGAATCCTGCCTTAAGTGCCTTATCTAAAGAAAACCAAGCTCGAGGCGATGGAAACTTCTGACTCGTTCCTGGATCAGGCGTATATAAGTAGTCTGTTCCATAAGAAGACAAGAATGTAATAATTCTATTATCAAGACCTTGAGAAATCGCATACTTTACGAAGTCTTCTAGAGTAGGAGTGTACCCGACGAAAAGGTCGAACCTATCCATAATAGGCGCCATTATCTCAGAGGCGCTAGCTGACGCCAGACCAATATTTCCAGCTGCAACGAACCTGGTCGACTCTGGAACTGTATGTCCATGCAGTCTTCTGCACAATAGTAACTCATATAAAGGGCTTTGATTGTATTCACGAACTAAATGAATGTCGTCGAAAAACAGAGCCGTGTTTTCCTTTTCTGGTAGCCAATCAGGCCGAGACCAAACAGTCCTTCTCTCAACTAGCCAAGGAATGCCTTTAGCCTCACCTGGCTCCATTAAATAGAGTCGTACCTCAGTCGGTGTCAGTACAGCAAACGATTCTGAGACTTCACTTATAGCTTGGAAGAAAATTTCGCTCTTCCCAATACCTGGCGCCCCTGAGGCCAAAACAGATAAATTGTTTCGCAGACACTTTACTAGTACTTCTTTTAACGCGTAACTTCCTTCGATTCTATACATAATAGCACACTCCTCCTTAATCTTGTTTAACTATCGGTGTTTCACGTAACCAAGCAATTAGATCAGCTTCAGACGCAAACCAATAAAACTGGTCTCCAACTAACATTCTCTCTTGAATGAACCTGATCAACTCTTCTGGACTAGAAGCACCCATACTTTCACGGTCCATGCCTCTATCGAGATAGGCCGAAAACCAACTGTACGCTCGTTCTCTACCAGCAGCGTCGTAAGGTCCTTTGAGGATTCTGTAGGACGGCGAGTAGAAACAAACCCACAACAACACACCTTTGTTTTCTTCTAAAACAGTTCGTAACTTATCTAATGTAATAACCTCTGAACGAACTACTTGCATCGCGAGCCTCCTGTACAAAAAGTTGTAGTTCTTAATAACTTCGACCGTATGTATTGTTTTTCACATCTGTAGTGTCGTACGCTAATCGTACTTCCCAACCTCGTTTGTCGTATAGCTCAATTACTTTTCTGCAACATTCAACTAGAGTTCGACCAATACAGTAGAGAGTAGAAGGATCTAACCACAACAACTTACGATGAGGGTCAATCGCCATGAAATACTCTTGATCGTACTTCCTTTCTTCATTGTACTCTACAGCACCGGTACCAATGTCGTCAACGTCAAGTAGTACTAGTTCTCCAGTCTCGATCAGATTATCAACTACACGACGAGCGGCGTCGGTTAACATCGCTCCATCGAAAGTCCTCTCAACTTCCTAAATCCCTATAGGCTGAATTATTGCCATCGCCGAACGAGTTCCCATATTCCTACTACCTTATTTACTAGGACTATGAACAAGTAACATTTTTTCTAAAAAATTTTTCTAAAAAATAAAAAAAAGAGCACATAACAAA
>JAGGSE010000056.1 GCA_021159225.1 bacterium | reverse complement strand
AGATACGCTGGTCTATAGCACCGAACCAAGTAAAGTATCTCTTCGAGGATCTCGAATGGTACATAGATCATGGCATTTACAACGTAGCTCCAGATCCTGTTTATGAGGTTGAGTGGAAGCCAGAGGATCTCTGGGAGCTTCGTGAACAGCTCAGGTTGATCCGTGATCACGTCCTCGATTGGTGGAAGGAGGGTAAGAAAGTTATACTAAAGCCCGTCAGGGACGGTCTTGAGTTAGCCCTTATGCTTGAGCGTGGAATAACAAGAAGGGAGTGGAGATCTCGCTGTGGTCTTGCACAGGGAGGCATAGGCGTAGATGTAAACGGCGACATTTACAGCTGTCATAGATTCTGTTCATCTCGTGCCGTTAAACTCGGAAACGTCAAGACAGGCTGGAATACTAGGGCGAGGATTGAATGGGTAAGGAACTGGATAAAGTATCCACCATACAGCGAGGAAGGTGTTGAACGCTGTCGTAAGTGTATTGCTCGTGGGGTATGTTTTGGTGGATGCCTTGCGGTCAACTACGATATGTTCGGTGATCCACACATAATGCCTAAGGCCTACTGTGACCTGAAGGAGATATTGATCGAGGTGTTCTCACCGCTCTATTTTGAGGCGAAGCGCAGGGGGATGCACGACTTCATAAAAGCATACATGGGTGTAAGGTACTGACCTTTCAACATATTTATTTTTACTTTATCATTATTTATAGTAGTGGTGGTGTGTATGGAGGTTGGCGAGTTCATTATAATCCCTTCACATAAGGCGTACATGGAATCAACCTCGTGGTGGGTGGAAAACACAACAATGTACGTTAATGCGAAGTTCCATGTACCATATCAACAGTATCTCGGATGGTTACGTGTTGAAAAATATGAGGATGGTGAGTATAAGGAAGTTGCCTATGTTACGGGCTTCCCAAGTGCGGTACACATTGGAGAGGTGGACTTGACTGCATCATTCAAATTCGAACATGGTTCATACCGCCTCACTGTTGGATATAAGACACCATTAGATGTTATCCTCTTCCGTGAGGGCACACGGATGTTTCAGGGGGTTTTTAGCACTTATGGTCTCTCAGGGAGTAACCTGAGAATAAACAGGATTGAGCTCATAAGGACAGACAATAATACGGGGAAGGTCTGTGCAGAGCTGATAACAGACTATCCACCGCCTAGTGATAGGATTATCTATGTGAACTTCAGCGATATGACGTCTGGTTATGTCAATAGCTCATCTGCTACTATTAGGTCGAACTGGAGGGTGGCGCATGCATCCGTCGCCTTCACGAGTGATGGTGTGAAGGACTTGGATGAATGTATAGTGTACTTCTATTACAACGGTGCACTGACCACTTACAGGTCTGCTATTACTTGGAGTAGTCTTAAGTATGCAGACTCGTGTTGGTTTGAGCCTACTCAACCAGGTGGTGGTGAGGGAGGGGGCGAGGAAGAAGTTGAAGGAGTAGGTATTGACTGGAGGAAAGTGGCTGTTGTCCTAGCAGTACTTGGAGGGGCTGTAGGAGGTGTATTACTGTGGAGTCGTACCAAGTAGTCACGCAGTCGTCATACTTTGGGTGGTACCCTGATAAGGTTGACGGTAAGGACATGATCATATGTAAGGCGACAGTCGTATCATTACCACAGCCGTTTGCCAAAATATATCTCAGGCTGTACAAGTACATGGGGCCAGGGGAGTACGTAAAGGTCGCAGAAGAAGTAACTAGTGTAACTCTCCTGCCAGCATCTGTTACTGTGATAATTCCCTTCGAAGAGGCGTGGTTTAAGGCTGAGTGGGGCTACATATACCTCTGGGAGCATAAGCTCGGCGAGTATGAGTTCTACGCTGAAAAGTATAACATAGAGCTCGACACGGAGAGGACTGGGTATAAGAAGTTTAACGATGTTGAAGGCGAGCTCTACCTCTACGTTACAACTGATTATCCACCGCGCGTTGACGAGGTCATAACTGTCAGGGTCACTGATGTCGATACGGGAAGTAAGGTCGTCTATAAACCTGTCCTGAAGGCACTTAAGAATACTGTTATTGTCAAAGTACCGCTGGCAAAGTATTACAGGGATGATAAGACTCTCGTCATAAAGGGGAATGATGTCATCGTCGTTGAGCTGACAAGGAGGGAAATTACGCGCACATACAAGCTCAGACTTCACTGGTACCCGACGTGGTGGGAGAGGTTCTTTGACTGGATCAAGGAGAGGTTTGAGGAAATTTTTGTTGACCCGTTTAAGGCATTTGTGACAGTACTCACAGTATCAACTCTAATAGTGATCTTGATCTATTTCTTTGGCGGTGCGGAACATGAGGGCAAAGTTCCTGAGGAGGAGTGATGAACCGCCTGTTAGCGTCATTCTCCCGTATAAGGAAGGCGACCCAGTAAATAACATCTACCTGTGTGAGAATGACGAGTTAATCGTTGTTACAGGTGAGGGCATCGGCTACGCGAGGATTGTTGGTGCCCTCTGTGCCAAAAATGACTGGCTGGTCTTTGTCGACTCAGATGCTGTTTACCCTCAGGGTTACATACCAAAAATAAAGAAGTTCATAAGAAAATTTGGAGACTACTTTTCAGTATTTGCCACACAGAGAATAGGAGGGATACTTGAGAACCCGCCCCCGCTCAGACTGTTTACTTACGAGCATGGACTCATTGTGAGAAGGGACGAGTTTATGATGCGGTGCCTTGAGTTCTTGCTCTCTGATCACCTTCCCCGCGACGATATTGGCGGGTATTTCACAGATGCTATGCCGATCCCCGTGATATATTATCATGGGCTGACGACAGGTGAGACGTATAAGTTTACTACCCTCCTCTCTATGGGCATCGCAGGACTCCTCAGTCTGATCATTTTTATCATAATGAAAAACTATAAGTAACTTGTTTCATAATAAGGTCTATGAGGTGGTCGCATGGTAGAAGTGACTGAAGAGATGGCCATCAACTGGTTTATGGAGGAGTACAAGGACGAGATACCGCTTGGTGACAATGCGCGCATCAGGATCGTTGTTATGGGAAGTAACGGCCTTACCATATACACACCAGCACAACTACTCGAGGAGATGAAAAAGAGGACACCCATTGGTGTCAAGTTTATTAAGATCTTTATGGACTACCTCAGGTATAAGTTGACGGGGGAGGTGTGAGCATGCACGTCGTCGCACTCCGCCCTCACTATGAGATAGCGACAAAGTATGGACAGTACTGGTGTGAGGAGTTGTACAACAAGTACGCAACAAAGCTCGGCTACGTTGTGGTAGACCTCTATAGAGAGATCTGTACTCAGACTAAACTCATGGACGTCATTGAAAGTGTTAATCCTGTGTTAATTGCGGGTGTCTGCCATGGTAATGTTGACGTCATTGTCGGGCAGTACAACAAGATCCTCTTCAAAGTCGGCGATGAAAATACAGCAAGGATTGTGAAGGGGAGGCATGTCTGGATGCTGAGCTGTCTGGCAGGTAAGGAATTACTCCCCTGGATGGTGAACCAGTGTGGTGCTGAGACAACAATGGGCTACAAGGAGGAGTTCATCTTCGTGATAGGCTCATACCCCAACAGCTATGCCGAGCCGTTCTTCAGGTCACACTTCTCAGGTATTCAGGCGTTCCTGAACGGGAAGAGAGCTATTGACGCGTTCAATATCACGGTATCAACTTTCAAGAAGTACCTCGATGATCCCAAGGTACCAGAACAGATAAAGCCGTACCTCCTTCATGACATGAAGTGTGCTGTCTTCTTTGGTAATGGTGAGGCAAGAATTAATCCACCAGGTGGTGTTATGAAGAGAGCTGTAATTAATGTTAAGATGAAGAGGAAAGGGAAAGAAAAAGCAGAGATAATCTTCAACGTCACAGACGAGGTATCAGGTATGCCAATTCCAGGTGTTTCTGTCCGTGTGGACGGTATTGACTATCCAAAGGCATGGGCAGGGAAAACAGATGAAAACGGGAAGTTTGTTATTTCCGATGCTGTCGTTGGAAGGTATAAGTACAAGCTTGTGCATGAGGACTATGAGACTGTTGAGGGTGAGATCACACCCGACATGTTTCACGACGTGGGTGGTAAAAATGAGTGAGGAGGACAACGTGCCAAGACCTTGGAAGTATACTGATGACATTGTTGCAGGTATAATCGTTGTCGCATACATCATCGGTAAGTTCATTGGTGTCGAAATACCAGAGAACTTAGTAGGACTCGCTCTTGGTTACGTCTTTGGTAAGAATGTACCCTCAGTAATATCATGGCTTAAGAAGTGATTGCATGTATGCTAGTGTCTTCCTCCTCTTTCATTATATTTTTCTTTGCATGATAATAATCGTGATTATTATAATTGCAAATATTATTTCATCAGACATAAAAATAGTCAACGTGTTTTACGTCGTCGTTTTACTCTTTATTACTCTAACACTTATGGAGCTCTACCTCTTTGCACTAAGTAACCTATATAATCACACACCATAATAAAGTATGTAGTGGTGGTGCTAATGTCACTAGAGCGGGAGCTCGAAAAAATTCTCGAGGACAACAACGGGGAGGAGTGGAAAAAGCATGCGATTAAACTTCTTGCACTCTCAAGTCTTAAGACCTTGCACGACCTGAGCTGGATAAAGTTCATAATCAGTGCTATCCTCGCCCTGATTGTCGGTCAGCTATTAGCTGTTGTGTTGAGGTTGATATTATGACGACCTTTGAGGAGTTGTGGGAGAGGTATGGAATATCTGAAGAGTTTGCACGTAAGCTCTACAATGAAAGGGAGTACATCGATAGGTATCCAAAATTCCTCGGAGACGAAGAGCCAGAATGGGAGTACCTGTACGTGTCTGACCTTGGCGTTAAGTTCGCGGTGACTGCGGGTTGGGGACTGAGGGAGGCAATACGTGAGCTAATACAGAATGCCCTCGACGCGTGTGACGACCCCTCTAAGATAGTCCTCGATGTTACTAATACTAATCCGATGTTCTTTGTCATCGAAAATCCCTCAAAGGATAAAATCCTCTTTGACAGGGATATCACCGTCGGTACTTCAGAGAAGAAGTGTTATGAGCGTGGTATGTTTGGCAGGGGGCTCAAGGAGTGTGCCTCTGTCATACTCTCACAAGGAGGGACAATATACATTATTTCACATGACATCGCTTACAGGTTTGTCAAAGTCCCGACAAGGGGTAAGAAGTACATCGGTGTCCTTCTTGGAAGGGCAAAGAAACCACTGTATGGCAGAACACGCGTCCTTGTATGGTCTCCTGGGGGACACCCAGACCTCTATAAGGAAATCATAGGTGTAATACTCTTCAACCCTGAGAAGTACAAGAAGTGTTGGCAGTTCGACTACCTCTATACGTGTACTGACCCTGATGGGACTGAGGAGTTCGCTCTGATTAAAGTAGCAATCGCATACGGTGATGAAGGTAAGCTGTATGTGCGAGACCTCTACGTCAACAACATGAAAAACATCTTTGGGTCAGACTCACTGTTCACATACAACACTGTGAACATACCATTAGAGGAGAGCAGGAGGAACGTCGCTGACACGGGGTTTGCACGCAGAATGATACTAGAGATGTATAGAACCTTATACTATCACTATCCTAGCACTTTGGACGAAATAATCGATGTAGTCATTAAAGAGACAACACAACGTGTCGGGAATATTGTACACCTTAAGCTGAAGAAACTGTTTGAAGGAGATGTTTTCTCTGATATGATTGAGCTTGCTGATAAGCTTGTAGAAAAAATAATTGAAAAGTACGGACTTGACCCAGAGCGTACTGGTATTGCAAGCCAGGAAGAGGTGATGTACTTACTACCACTTATGGATCACCTGAGGCTGAACGCAATTGTTACTGATATACGTCTGTATTGTACCAAGGTTGAAAGCCTTGCTAGGCTCATTTCTAAGATTCTTGAGAGTGACTACAAGAGGGCAAAGAAGAGCTACGTATCAGTTGATGACCTTAGCGAGGAGATTGTCAGGGAGTTAGCATTTACTGGTGTCGACCCGCAGATACTCTTTTCAATATTCTCGTTTGCGGATACTATAAAGGACTTCATACGTCCTTATTATTTTCACACTGATCTTCCAAGCTCAAAGTTTTATGTCTCATTCGCCGATACAAAGTATGCAATGGGAATAACGCACAGGAGTGAAATCTTTGTTCAATATAAGGCACTTGCAAAGAAGTATGATCCAGTGGATGTAATCGAGACGATCATACACGAATATGCGCACGTTGTCTCTGGAAACGCACCTGATAACACAGAAGCATTTACAAACGCTCTCCAGAGGGTTAGTGCCATAGTCATAAACAGTCTTGCACACCATACAAACTGGCTCAAGCTTGTAGTTGCAAAGTCAGGTTATTACATTGATCCCTTCAAAGTAATTTCTAATCACAGATTGCTCCTTTCAAGGGACTACTACATATCAAGCATTACACGCTGGATCTCAGACCATGTCCGTGACTTAGATGTAATCTACATCAAGTGTGAGTCCGTAAATATATCGGATGTTGTCGAATACGTCAAGAAGGTAAATGAGGGCACGGTAACACCTAGTGGGATTGCGTTCGGTGAGCCACACAAACTGATAGATGACATCAGGCTCAGACTTGAGTTGTTGATCTCACGTAAGATGGAGGAGGAGGGTGTGGAGTGGATACATCCAATAACAGCTATGATATTCACAGTACCCACAGAGCCGTCAGACATAAGGGTCGGCAACCTCTTAGTGCTGAGCGTTAAGCCGTCTGGCAATTACTTCATTATGCGTGATAAACTGAGGACTGAGCTAGAAGAGGTTGCAAGAGCACTCTTCTCAGAGTGTCATGCAGTGTACGTCAGGTTTGACGTGTACAACCCTTACACTAACAGGTATGAGACCTATACTGTGGACAAGTATGCTAAAATGTAGCAGGTGTTTGGGGGTGAGCTTTATGATTACGGTCATAATATATGACCCCGTGGAGGGCAAGAAGACATATACTCTGCCCTCTGAGGAAGACATCGTGTTTGAGATAAGGGAAGGTAAGTTGACTGTAAGGGAGAGGAGGTACAGTTTTAGTGCAATAAGGAAGGCATTAAAAAAGATTTTGGGGTGATTGTTATGACGCTCAGTAAGGTTGTAAAGGTGTTGTTAGCTTTCCTATTCCTAGGTTTCGTTACATACGTGATATGGCACATAAACAGGGCTGTCTATACGACTGTGACAGAGGCCCTTTCAGAATGACGAAAGGTTTATATTTACGTTTAGCGATTAGTAAACCAGAGGTGGTGTGGATGAACACCATGGAGACTATACTGAGGATCATCCAAGAGGAAGGAAGGATAACTCCTACTGTTCTTGCTAAGAAGATAGGAAAGTCACGCGTGTTAGTAAACGTCTACCTCCGTGCTCTTGAAAATCTCGGTATTGTTAGGCGTGTTGGTAGAGGATTATATGAGTTAACGGAGGAAGGAGCATGTTTAATAAAGAATTCCTCTCATCAATAGATCTTATTGAGTTAATTCTTCAGGGAGCTGACTTCCAAGACTACATTGGTTCACCAGAGGTTGACACACTGACAGTCAGGTTACCAACAGAGATCTCTAATGCAACATCTTACGTCCTTGCACAGGTCAAAGAAAAAGACCCTGAGAACGTATATTCCCATGCAGACATTCTCAGGTTTGCAACAAAGCTTGGACTAATGCTGTTTGAGGAGGATGAGGTCTTTCAGAAGTTCAACACACTCCATGAGCTAAAGATGAAGGCGATGAAGAAGGCCAATGAAAAGGGGGATACGAGGCTGATTGAACGCATTAACAGCATTGAGGAGAACTACATGATACCATCGATTGAGAAGTTCTGGCTTAGTAACATGTCACGGAGGTACATATACAAGCCGTTCCCAAGGTCACATGTTCTGATCGGTGAGTGGTCAATGAAGACACTGCTCCCGTCTTCTGAGATCGCGAGGATAGCAATAACATACGGGCTCTCAACAGTGATAATAATCCCATCAATAAAAAGGATAAGAAAGGTGTTAGAGAACTACTACAAGAAGTACGAGGACTTGATCTACCCGTACTTAGAGCCTTATATCAATGACTGAGATTGCGATCTTTTAAAACACTCATAGTAGAACGGACACATGAAGCACTTCCCGCGCTCTACGGGAGGTGGTTCGCCGATGGACAGGTGAAACAGAAGTTCTTCAGCCCTTTTCCTCAGGTACTCATATGCCTTCTCAGATTCCTTGCTCCTCTTGATGTCGAACTCCTCTATTGACCCATCGGCTCTCGATATGTAAACGACCTTACCGTAGTCCATTCCAGTCATGTACAAATACGCTTGGAGCTGCATCAGGTGGTTCTTGTCCACAGCACGCGGTAAGTCCGTTGATACTGTTTTGATCTCTATGATTGTGTCATCAATAATCATGTCAGCGACGCCCTTGAGGAGACCATCATCTATTGGGACTTCAACGGCGATCTCATGTTCATCCCCATAGCAGTCGAGTACAGCACTCTCAACGGACTCATGAACCGCCCTTCCAAGAAACAGGATCATGTTGATTTTTGGGAGGAAGAGCGGTTCACCCCTAGTGGCTGAGAAGTAGGCACGCCTCAGACATCCGAGAGCAGTCGTTACACCGACGTGGCCATTGATGTTTGCTGAGCCGTTTACGTATTTACTAACAGAGTTATATATCATCTCACTAATCTTCATCAGTATCACCCTCAACTATATATATCATGCTCTTCACTTATATACTTTATTGACGTTCTGCTAAACGCAATGTTTAAATACTAGTTTTGCATTTAGTTATACTGAATGACTGTTGGAGGGTGAGTGTGTATGGCATTCCGTGTGAGTGACTTAAGTGAGAGTGTGAGGGAGAACTTTATTGGTGTAGTGATCTGGGCGGAATACCCGTGCAACTGCCGTGTCTGTGAGGAAGGAAAGAGGAGACTACTAGACATGGGAAGACAGCCAAGGACTGATAAGAGGATACACATTGCAATAAAGCCAATAACAAGCTATGAGAAGATACAGCACACCTGGTACACTTATTCTAGGACTTACTGGTCTACTTTTGGAGCATTCGTTATAGCACTTGACAGACTTGGTATTATCCCACCAGAGAACCTTGAGACTGAAGAGGAGCAGTGGCAGTGGGTCAGGGAGAACCTCTTAGGGAAGGCATTTGAGTTCACATCAGTACAGCCTGTAAAGTTTGTTCAGGAGCTCACTGGAAAGACACCACCAGCCAAGCTACCAGCTGGACTGGTGCAGTCAAGGGAGATCTGGCTACCTATCAGGAAGGTCGAGGGGAAGGAGCTTGAGAGCTACGGGATAACTGATCTAGACTCCTTCTACAAGCAGGCAAGGGATGAACTTATTTCATTCCTAGAGGGTGGTTCTGAGATTTCAGAGGAAGTCATCTCTGACTACTTCCAGTAATCCCTTTCCTTTATTTTTTCTCATGGTGATGACCATGATGGTAAAGCTCATGCTTATTGGTGAGCCAGGTGCTGGGAAGACTCACTTCTCAATTGAGGTGGCAAAGGTAACAGGAGCGTATGTAATAGATGTTGATGAGGGTGCCGAGCCAATTAGGTCAAAGCTTAAGGCTAACAACGTCACCATACTGCATGGAACTCCATGGTCAACGTTTGTAAACTCGTTAAAAACAGCTGTACGCTCTGACACACCGATGATAATAATTGACTCCCTCACAGAACTCAAGGAGATTATAAAGAAACATATTAAGGACAAGGCAGTACAGTCAGGAAAGTTCTACCTTCAGGGAATGCACGAAAAGGCAATACAAGATCCAGACACATTCATAGTGACGTGGGAGCTGCACCCTACAATATACGACAAGATACGTGATGTAATGAGAACAATAAACTCAGCACATAAGTCCTTTATCGTTACTTATCATCCACCGCTGGGACAGTCCTCGAAGGGTGAGGTAAAGATATTCAAGGAGATTATCAGGATATGTGACATTGTTGCAAAGATTGACAGGGATACAGTACAGATCAAGAAGGACAGGTTTTTTGACTTCAGCGGTGACTACTCTACGGACTATTTTGTCCAAGTGATAAAGGCAATACTCTCATATGACAACTATGATGATATTCTTAAGGCTGTGGAGGAGGTGAAGTGATGTGTTCAACACAATTGGTGCTAGGCGTGTTGTCATTGACACAATAAGTTTGCCTGACCACGTAGAGGTCTCAGTGTCATATTACATAGTCAATAAAGAGGACTATGAGCTAGTTAAGGAGAGCCTTGACATAGTTACAAAGAAGGTAATAGAAGAGCAGTCCGAACTGAAGGCTAAGGCAGAATTTGACGATGATTCATACCGTGTCACAATTACCACTGACGTAACAAGCACCGAGGAACTCCTCCGCGTATTAGCATCAATACTTGCATTCACGTACCTACTTACACCCCGTGCACAGCTCTTTTTCATAAGTGAGCTTGCTAACATGTGTCGTATGGTTTCTACACTACTTTCACTCCTCATATCGGGTGACCTGTATGATTCCAGTAGAGACTATGGAGCTTCTAAAGACCCTAAAACCAAGTAAGTACTATAACTTCGGAACTAGCCTCAGAGGTTTTGTCGTCGTGAACGTCATACCCATGCAGGCAATCTCAGTAGACTACAAGTACCATGACGGTATGATGCTAGACCCACGTGTGGTGGTATACGCTAAACTAATAGACTTACATGAGGGAAAGAAACCAGTGAAGGAAGTAAGACTAAAAGCAGGAGAAGTACATGAGATTGTGAAACAGTGTAAGACTGTAGCAGAACTTTATAATGCACTCATAGAGGTGTTTAAGTGATGGCGTACCGTGTTGCAGGACTCCTCTTCACATCACGAGACTTCCGCAGGATGGTACAGGCTGAAGACAGGAGGAGGCGTGGTGTAATAACATTACATGAATATGAGAGGATCATGGGAAGCATAGCTAGGAAGTACGGCTACACTAGGTCAGAGGTAATACATGCATCATCAGAGGCCATCAGGGGGTGCTATGAGTGCGTGATACTTAAGTCATACATAAAGTTTGAGCGTCATGTCAGGGGGACTTTTAGAGGTGTACGTGCTGTACACTACCTGAACTCCAGGGTCGTCCTCTTCACGCTGGGTATTATTGACTTGGACAAGCTTGACGCTGTCGCCAAGACAATAGCAATGGAGCAGGAAGGCAGGTGGGGTTATGGCCTCGAACTCCTTGAGATCTCAACATTTGAGGACGTAATACCAGAGGCCGTCCATACTGCCCTCGAGGGGTATTTAGACCAGCCACAGTACTTGAGACACGTCTCAGACCCAAACAACTGGAAGCCACCGTACAAAGTACCACGCGGGTTCAGGATCTCTGAACACGTCTGTAGTTACTACCAGATTTGTGGCATTGAGGAGAGTTTAGCGTGTGAACCAGAGAGAAGCCTGCAGGAACTCCTCTCAATTGAGGACTGCTGTGAGGACGTCTATACCGTATCTGAATCACTATACGTCTTCTCTGACGAAGCTATTGAGAAAGGAGTAATTGGCGAGACGCCAAGACCACGCTGTAGGATCTGGAAAAAAGGTGGGTGGGGAGGGAGGCCATCTGGTACGCGTGGCCGACCCCCCACACCACCGCGACGCGTTGAGGAGAGGAGGGTAGAGAGACCGCGCATATACCCTAACCCGTTAGCAGGCAAGGACTTATCAAGGGTGGCAGAGAAGTTCAGGAAGACATTGAGGATATGCCAACTCTATGGCCTCAACCCAATACCCATTGCACCAAACTCAAAGATGCCAGTATTTAGACACGCCTATCTGAGGTATGAGCCAATAAAGGATGAGCACTTTAGGTACTTCTATGACCCGAAGTATAACATAGGCATCTATGCTGGCTATAACAACTTGGTCATCGTTGACATAGACGTGAAGGAAAAGCTCGACGTTGATACACTTTCATCTGAGTCGCCGAGGGGTTACCACTACTACTTCTTTGTCGACGAGCCTTTTTACAAGGTCTATACGATCTCATCGAGGTATACAGGTGAGACAGTACGCGTCCTTGAGGCAAAGGACAAGAACTATTGCCTTGAGGAGGGCTCAGTAGTCCCAGAAGGGACATACAGGTGGATCAGGATCAGAGAACCGCTAAGGATAACAAAGGAAGAGTTGGAACAGCTCCTCGACGAGTTTATAAAAAGACTTAAAACACGTCTTTTTTAATACTTATTTTTAGGAGGTGGTTGTAATGAAACTTGTAGGTACAGACTATAAGACTTTCATGTCAGAAGAGCTCTCCAAGCTATCACACACGCTTGACTTTCACCTAGATGAGCTCGTCGCATTTTATAAGACAAACCCGAGGAGGGTGAAGCGCGCAATAAGGAGTATTTCAAAGGCGATAAAGAAGGTAATGAAGGAAGCATACAAAGCATACAAGAGGACGAACAACGACATGTTCATGGAAGTGTACAATACCCTGAAGAACTTACATGACAACATCTTGGACGAACTAAAAGAAATAAAAGGAAATGCTCTCGTGAGGGAGGTCTTTAACGTAAGGACAAACATGCGCTCAGTACTGAAGAACCTCAGCGAGAAGTTATAGGCTCACGCTGTTCTACAGCATCAACAAACCAAGCAGGAAACATTTTCTTATACCTGAAGAGGTGTTCAAAACCAGCATCTAGTATGTATGTTACCCCATAGTCGTCCTCTGCCCTCACTATTCTTCCGCATGCCTGAACCAAGCGTTTTATTGTCTGGTATCTCGCCCAGTTCCATGCACCTCTTTTTACCCACAGCTCATAGACCCTCGGGTCTTGCTGGTCTGGGAATGGACAATTCCCAGCAATAATCAGTTTACGGTTGATCCCCGCAACAACAGTTCCGTTCTTCTTGACCGTAGGACAGTAAACCATACCGTCATAATCCTCTATCTTAACTGTATCCTTCGTAATATAAGAGTGAGACCTTTGCACAAAGTATATTGCATAATTGCCTTTATGCTCTTTTTCTTCTGTTACCTTCGACACAGCCATCCCTATGAGCCTTGCCAATATACAAACATCGTCAACAAGCCTCTTTGAGGCGGTATAATATACAATGCTACCGCTCTTTGTAATAGACCCGTCCCCGAGTACCATTGCCCAGAACATCCTTCTTAAATGCTCCGAACTGAACCCGAACAACACCTCATGGCTTATATGCTTATCCCTAGCACCCTTTCCAAACCACCTTGTGAACACCTTGTACAGCAGGTAGCTGTGTATAAATATCCTGTCACCATACACTTTAAACGGAATGTTCATCCTAGTAAGCAAATCGATAATCCTGTCCTTGTACTTCTTTTGGTATATTATTATCCTGTAAGTTTCACCAGCCTTAGCAGTACCATAATCCTTCCCACTATACTTATATGCATACCCCTCAGAGATATACCAGCCACAAAGCTCCAAAAAATCGCCTGCATCAAACTCTATCGGATGAGGCTTACTCTGCTTATACTTCCCTTTATAATACAGCTTACCAAAAACCTTCTTTGCCAACTCATAGCTTCTGGTTATGTCTTTTTTGAACTCATAACACCTGTTATTGGGTTCATACTTCGGATAATAATTAATGAGTCCTTGTTCTAGGTACTTCTTGAGTTTATGTGGCATACTCTTATCAGCACTCGCCCTTATGATCTCGTCGTCTTCCAAAAAGTCCCACAGACACACACTAGACTTATCAGTCTTGTACTCTCCTGCAATCGGTACTTTAGTATATGACCTAACAAGCTCACACGCTTTATACTTCTTATACTTACCGAACATCATCTTACCATTAATGTCCTTTGTTCTCTTTGCACCTACCATTAAATGATCTGGTGTTACCCTAACATCATACGTTTCTCCAGTAAATCTTATTACCTTACCTTTATAGTGCTCTGCATACATCCGCACAACTTCATCGACTTCAAGCTCGCCCGTTTCAATATTATAACTTATCACCTTATCACCCACTTTCAAGGACTTTATAGGTTTTAGCCCACTAGGAGTCAAAACTTCTACATCCTCAGTAAAACACTTAGTAATTACCTGCCACCGCGCTAAGTCATACTTCAGGTCTATCCCTCGTTCAAACCCCACTGATATGAAGACCTTGGGGTTCTCCTTGCTCTCAATGAACTCCTTGAACTTCTCATCCCTGTCCTTCCTCCCGTGCGTTATCACCTTAAAGCCCTTAAGGCGTAACCTCTTCGAGAGCTCCTCAGCGATCTCATAGCTGTGACAGTGTATTATTCCGTTTTCTTTCTTATGCTCTTCTGCAATCTTTTCTATTGCACTGACCATCTTCCAGAAGTTCTCTGGTGTCCTCATATCCTTTCTCAACTTTGTAACGGGCATGAACACGACTTTTCTGTTTTCAACAGGAAATATGTTCGGCACCCTTAGGAACAGTGTCTTACCCTCTAGGCCTGTATACTTCATGAACAAGTCAGCGTCAAGTATCACAGCTGACGTGATCAGCCTCTTATTACCCCTCCACCAGAGTCTGTCCTTCAACACTGTCCCAACGTTTAATATCTTCAGTTCAACCAAGAACCCGTGCTTTTTCATTGTCCAGTTGTTAGGCCTCTTCTGAGCATCATCAAGGAACAACTCAAGCTTCTCCTTTTGCTCCGTTAATGTCTTCAGTATTGCAAGCTCCTTTGGTGTGAGCATCTGTTTTGCCTTTAGTTCCTTTATTCTCGACTCTACATGTTGTAACTTGTTCCTCGCCCATGAGATGACCTCACTAATTGTTTCTGGCTTAAACCCTAACCTGAACCTCAGCGTGCCGAAGTCCGCACCCCAGTCCTCAATGTTATCTGCCTCATCAACAATTAACAGTGACCTCCTCCCGAAGTCCCTCAGTCTGTATGTCTTCATCATCATTGAGAATGATATAGCAGAAATAGGCGAGTGCGTTACCCTATATCTGTCAAGCCTCCACTGACATATTGTCTTACACTTCAGCTGTCTAAACCTCTGACACGGTGCAACTTCGACGGGTTCTCCTGTGTGCGGGCATGTGTACTTGTCCTTTCCTTTTAGTACTGCTATTCCACCGAGCTTTTCTATTAGTGTGTCGTTCCTTAGTTGCTCTAGCAGTACCACCTGAGGTGTCGTGTACCATGCTGACTGAAAGTTCCTAGCAATTATATAGTTCACAACAGACTTCCCAAAACCTGTCGGCGCTTCAATAATCACATTCTCATAGCCCTGTTCAAAGAACGCCTCAAGAACACGTTTTATAACTGCCAACTGATACTTCCTATACTTAATGTCTGGTATCCAGTACTCCATCTTATCACCACATGTGAAATGATGCATGTATTACGAGCGCAATTTTGTACAGGTCTTCCGCTGTGAGACCTACGAACTTTATAAAGTCCTCTGCACTCATCATGTTTTCGATCCTGTCAAGTGTGACTATTCCGTACGCACCATAGCACCGTAACTTTTTGTGCATCTGCACAATTATGAACCCCGACACGGGCACACCTGTGAGGAAGCCATACACATTCAGCCTATACCTCTCATAATTCTTTGTTGGAAACTTCCTGAGGAGTCTTGTCTCAAAGTGTAATTCTGTTGTCCCACGCCTAATGACCGCCTTCCCATCCTTAAAAATAAGACCCTCAATCCTCTTTTGTAATTCGTTTGTAAGCTCTTCCACCTGTGACTTCAAATCCGTTCTTACGTGCCCACTCATAAGAAATCGACCTCACATAGTCTGACTTTATCTTAAGCGGGGCAAACGCATGAACAACATCACTAACACTAAATTCGCGGAGTCCACATCTCTTTGTCAGGTAATCAAGGTAAAACTCCACTAAGTCCTTCTGTGTTATCCACACAACCTTCTTTTCCTTCACTAACTTCGAAATGGGAACAATATTAACTATGAATGATTTGAGGAGGTTTATCTTTTGAGTTGTGCCAGAATAAATCAGTAACCCATCAGACCTATAATCCTTCTTCGAGCACGCATAAAGTCCATTAGAATAAACGTACACAAACACGAGTTTGTCAAAAGACCTCCAGAGTATGGGCTCAGATGCCTGAAGGAACTCATACAGCGTGGTCTCATTACGCCTCCTTAATTCTATATACTTGTGTCTGGACATATGGACTTTGGAATTTCCACGAATGTTCATGATGACAACTTTGTCATCATGAACACTTATGGAACTTTGTCCTTCCATATTGTTAATATAACTATTCATATATATAAATAAATCGCTCATGACGGACACCATAAAAAGACATAAGAGGAAGAGGAGTGCTCAGCTCTTTATCGTCCTACCGATGTTTTCTATGTTCTCCTTTGCATTAACAATTGCCTCAAGCTTCGTGGAGAAGTACATCAGTATGTACTCATCGCCTACCTTTGTTAGTGCATACGTCCCGTCAGTGATACTTATACTCTTTACCTTGGTGTATGCAATTCCAATGCCGAGACTGTCAGAAACGCTCCTGATGTAGTTCACGTCGTCTGCCTGAATATCAAGTATCACATTAAGTGCGAAGTCTATGAACTTCTTTGCCTTCTCTGGTGTAACTTTTATTACATATGCGTACATTGGCTGTGGGATACTCTTAATAATATTCTCTAACCTCGAGACCACAAACTTCATCCTCACCACCTCCATATTATAATTATCCGTATCACTAAAAATTTTACTATTCACTAAACATAAATTACAACACCCCTGACATAGTCGTACACTGGAATCGTGTCATGGAAGACCCTCAGGACTTCCCTCCTTACATCGCTTATGATCATGTTTATTATCCTCTCATTCTTAGACTTGAACGCAAGTCGTGAACCAAAGGAGTAGTAGTCATACTCACGGTATGCGGAGTAAACCCTTGAAAGCTCCTTCTTCATGTTTATCTCCTCTCCTTTTATCACCTGTGAGAGGTAGTTATACTTTACGAACACAATATGTGTATCCCTTATTACGTCATACTTCAACATTATTGCGTCTATCCTCCTCTCAAGTGTCCTCTCGATCATCTTATGCTTCCACATGTAATTCATAATTGGTGTCCTGTGTTCAACGTACCTCTGTCTTTCTCTCACAGAAAGTATTGGTACGTTTACAGCAAAACGCTTAAACACAGCGACTGCCTGCGACACATCAACATGCCTCCTATGCAACCTGTACAGGAGTCGCATAAACTCCTTGTAGTCTACCTGTGACATATGAAACATACCATATGCGACATCAAGGTAATCCCAGAGATCTTGGATTGGGTACCTTTTCCTAATGAAATACCTGTCCTCGTCCGTCAAGGCCACTGGTATTAGGATTTCATCACATCCTAGCACTGATCTTACTTCCTCTGCAACTGTTTTCGTAAGCTCATAAGACGTATCTGACCACACTAAGTCAACATCGCGGAAGTACTCACTGTACACATTACGCCTATGGTGATCATAGAACTCAAAGATATGGAGTTCATTTTTTGATTCTTCGAGCCTTCTGATGGTCTCAAAGTACGCCTCTTCCTGACCGTATGGTGGCGCTATGTCCACGATAAAAATCCTCTCAAACTTCCTGATGAACGGTGACCTAAGGACGTATATGATGCCACGCGTGTAGCCTGTAACTGACGGGTCACAGAGTATATTTGCAACCTTTTCCTTCAGTGCAACAAGTAGGCCTGTGACCATTCCGTGAGGGTCACCATGTGCTATAACTATGTCATTACTAGACCCTTCAGGCAACCTAAATACATCATAACGTCTGTTCCTGTTCACCATTCCTCTTCCTCCTCCTCATAATATTCTTCTTCTTCATAATACTCTTCCTCCTCATACTCCTCTTCCTCACACTCTCCAAACCAAGGAGTATCATAATATATCCTGTGTGCTGGTGCCTCCTTTAGTATTGTCTTGATCACATCACTCGCCTTCATACCTAAGGCGTCCAAGTGCCCACTCTTCTCCATGTCTTTGAGTTGTGCCCTTAGCACTCTGTAAAATGCTGTGTTTGAGAGCCCTACGTCCTTCCCGAACTTTATCTTGTCATCACTGTGCCCTCTTGAGAACATATTGTTAACAACTATGTAAAGCGGATTATCAAAGGATTTAATCTTTTCTACTGTCAGCATGTACAGAAAGTCAACAATTCTCCTTATGTATGGACTTAGATTAAGGTATTGCACTCCGTCCTCCCTTACTTTCTCTACTTTATCACAGTATCTCTTCACTATCAGCTGGTATGCGTCTGGAATCCTCCACTCGATCTTGTGGTACTCAGGTAGTCCGTGATACATATAGCTGGGAATGAAGACTGCAGGGTATAATGTCTTGCTGACAGTGTAGCACTTAGTATCAACGTAATGCGCTCTGAAATGCGTAGGTCGTGACGAAACTGCATCATACCCGTAGAACGCTGTTAGACTTGCAATAATGCCAACATAATAATTTCTTGCGTTATATATTGAGGCATCAATGAAGGCAAATGGCACTTCAATGTCTCTCCAACGAGATACCGTAAACGTTGTGTGCGTTGAGACATCATGCCAACGATCTACCTGTGTATTAGCAGCGGCAACAGTAAATATTTTTGAAAGTACAACGAGTGATTCCTCTGAGAGCGGGTACTTGAATGGCGTCGTTACAATCTCAGCACCGCATGAAGGATCTCTGTACACAGTATAAATGTAATTATCAAACTCATCCTCTCCTAACATCTTCTCTAGCTCTTCTCTGACTTTAGGAGTAATACCGCTTGTCTCTACTTCAAAGGAGACATACACATCAACGAGCCTAGTCTGTATTACCCTCATTTTATCACCCCGTGCCCTATCAACTCTAACAGTGGTATGACTTCCCTCCAGTTACTATTGTACTCAAGAGGCGGATATCCAACATAATCATCGATGCCTAAGCCTGCACTGACCCTTGACGGTTGTAGTATCATATTTGCACACTTCTCTATTGCCTCACTAAGGGTAAGACTGTACCCTATGGACTTCTCGCAGTACTCCCTGTAGAAGTTTCCAAAGGGACTCGCATCATACTTTTTCAGCGCAGACGCCATATCATGTACTGCATCCACCATGTTAATGATGTAGTACGGCGTAAAATAGCCAGGCTCAGACAGGAACATGCTTTGAATACCGTACTCCTGCACCTTAAACATATAATTCCTAATCTCACTCTTTACCTTTGGTCTCCAGCCATCTACAACAAGCTGTAACACAGGAACAGAAAGATAATAGACAAAGCGGACTCTTGAACTCGGATTTTCACTGAGCAAGGGAATAACCGCACAGTCCTTGTACCTTCTCGTGTTGAACACCATTACGTGTCCGTGTGATGCAATCAAAGAAAGGAGTGGGTTTAGGACAAAGGCGTCCTCTGTGTACTTTACTACAGCAACAGCATAAAAGATGCTATCTGTTTTTTCTATGATAAGCTTTCCTGACCGTTGTCTCAGGTCAGGGTCACTGATTATGTCCTTTACATACTGTGCGACGTCCTCAACCTTCGTGAAGTCGTACACACTTGGCATAATATTCATAATCATTCATATCCCCTCCCTACAGTGACATTCTAAAGTACTCAATCTCATCTGGATCAATCTCATACTCCTCGCACGGAGAGCAATAACTCTCAGAGCTAATTGTGTCAATCACTTTCTTTGGCGTAAGTCCTAGGACACTAAGGTGTCCGCTTCTTTCCATGTCCTTGAGCTGATTCATAAGGACTTTTTCAAGGAACTTCCCGTTCCACCTATTAAAGTCAAATTCTACATTCATGTTCTTAAATGTGTTTGCAAAATACTTATTCATTGCAATGTAACACATGTTATCCTGCTCTGAAATCTTCTCTGTAGTCAGTTTGTAAAGAAAATCAACTATCCTCTTGAAATCTTTCATTACTGCACCCCATGTCAGTCCATTGAACTTGATCAGCTGATATGCGTCTGGAATTCTCCACTCGATCTTGTGGTACTCGGGTAGTCCATGATAGTCATAGTTTGGAATGAACACCGCTGGGTAAAGCCCCTTACTCTTATAATAGCACACTTTGCTGATATAGTGGTTCCTGAAGTATGTCCGTCGTGTCTCCATATACTCATACCCGTAGAACGCTGTTAGACTTGCAATAATGCCAATGTAGTAGTTCCTTGCATTATACACAGGAATATCTCTCAAAGCTTTAGGAACAGGTTCAGCTCTCCTCGGTGAAACCGTAAAAGTTGTGTGTGTTGAGATGCTACCCCACTCTGAAAAATCTGTATAATCATACGCAACACCGAGTATCTTTCTAATTACTTTAAGCGATTCGTCTGAAAGCGGGTACTTGAACGGCATTGTCACAATCTCGGCACCACATGACCCATCATAGTAAACTGAGTAAATGTACCGCACAAAGTCCTCTCCAAGCTCATCCCTAAGTGAACCCATAACATAATTCTCATCCTCACCTGTAGTCTCAAACTCAAATGAAACGTAAATGTCGATCAACTTCAGCTGTATTATGGCCATATTATCACCTCACAAGCTCTGAAAGTGTAGGGTAAGAGGAGACATCAATCTTCTCATGCAGATCCGTTTTCTCCAGCATCTCCCACTTAACTGTTTCTATCGGCGTGTACATAACATAAAAGTAACCGTTCGCAAGAGCATCCAGCAAGTGTGATTCACCGCCATAAGTGAGAAAGTCAGTAAACACCTTACGGTACGCCTGTACAAAGTCCTTGAAATACGCACTAAAGTAATATGGTCTCAACCAGTACATCTCCGTGTTCTTCACAAGCTTAGCATAAGGTTTGTCAAACACGCTCTTTAACTCGGGTTTAACCCTTGGAAAACCGTCACTAACAATCTCATCTATTATCGAAACCACTACACGATTGTATTCATAGTACATCAAATTAATAACAGCATAAAGCCTCCTCTTCATGTTCTTTGAAGGGATGAGGATCTTTCCTCCTGCATCTGTCAAGAACCATACAAATGGAATGGCCTCATAAACATCCCTCTTAGTCTTAAGCTCTACTGCAATCCTGTCACCCACTCTTACCACTCTAGGTTTAAACCGACTAGCATACCTGAGCACTTCAGAAATTAAGGCCTCTGCATTCTCTGGTGTTGCCTCCTTAAGGTAATCTACACAATTACCTAAAAGGCTCATAACATCACCTCACACACTCAATAATAACATCCGCTCCAACCTTTAAACCATATCCCGTAGTAATGTATTTGAGCGCACCACCAACTTCAAGCTCTAACAATTCTCTATACAGTGTGTCCTTCATCCTTTTACCTAGTCTAATCACGTTCACTGTCCTAGACAGGTGCATGAGTGAAAACACATTATTTACAGGAACGAACTCCTCACGGACTGTCTGAGAGACGTAATTTGTTGTCAGGTAGTATAAGAAATTTGTAATACGTATAACGCTCTCAAAGTCGCCCAACTGCATAGCATCTGGAATTCTCCACTCAATCTTATGATATTTTGGCAGATTATGATAAGCATAGCTGGGAATGAACACTGCTGGATACAACTCTTTTTCACGCATGTAAGAACTATAGTCCTTGTAATGCTGTCGGTATTTTGTTGACCGTGTGATGAGATCATTAAATATTGCATAAGCGCATGCACACACTATTCCCATGTAATAATTTATCGTGTTAAGGATTGCCATCCTCCTATACGCTTCTGGTACAGCCTTAGCACGTTTGGGCGACACTGAGAATGTCACGTGTGTTGAACACGCCATTGCACTCTTGAATACACCACTAGTGTATTTCTTAGCAATTTCAAAGAGTTTAGAGAGTGCCTCCTGCTCCTCTACACCAAGAGGATAACGAAAGGGCGCTGTAACTATTTCTGCTCCACATGACGCGTCATTATAGACTGTATAAACGTACTTGGACAGGTCATGTTCCTCTATCTCTCTAACAACATCAATTACCTTCCCATTTGTCTCAATCTCATAAGAAACAAAAAATAAAGGGTCTGAGTCTAGAAGCCCCTCCATGTCTCCCATCCTCCAAATCTCTCCTCCTCTAGTTCCTCAAACTCACTATAGCCGTACTTCCTGACCCTGTACCTCTCTTTGAGCTTAACGCTGAACTCCTCTAACTCTGTAACGTCCTTAGAGACATCAAAAATTAAAGAACCGCGTGTACTCTTTGCTAACTTACTAAGCGGGTAATCTAACTCTGGTTTCTTGTGCCAAAGAAGTTTACTAGTTTTTTCTGTAAAAACAAAGAACTCTCTGTAGACTTTTTGCACACTACAATCTAACTTAAGCTCCATCGCTGGATTCTCATACATAGTGTTCGCACTTGAAAGACCGACAAACACATCAAGATCAGGAACATAGAGTATATCTAACGCGCCATCATCCACCGTTATAAGCTTCTGGAACTTCTCCGAAAAAATTATCAGGTTTATTACTGACTGCGGAGCGTACTCCTCGATCTTTGCTTTCAATGACCTAAGGAACTTACTAAAACTTCGTGCCCTTCCATGAATTGACGAAATAACACTAGTAAATGCATAAGTATCTGAAAACTGCTTCCCGATACTTATAGGTATGCGTCCATTATGAGCAACAACTAGCTCTCCCATGCGTAGTGGTTGTGCATTCCTGACATCTATTAGGCCACTAGTTGCGAGTCTGTCGTGAAAGATCCCAAGCCTCACGTCCTTTTTAAAGAATGCCTCACGTATGTCATCGTAATACTGATTAAGGAATTCTGAAGGCTCTAACACGTCCTTGAGCAAATAATACGAACCATCAGTGTAATAAAAGTAGACTCCCGTACTATCATAACCTTGATTCTCCCCTAGGAGTAATCCCCTTA
>JAGGSE010000162.1 GCA_021159225.1 bacterium | reverse complement strand
AATAATATCTCTCTCTTGTCTCCAGTGTCCACACAATGAAGAACGTAAAATTCATATTTTGATATAAAGAAGCCAGCTTTCAGAAGTGGGACGTATGAGGACAAACCCCGTGTCCACATTCACATAATCAGATCAGATAAATTTAACCGCCTCTCTGAACCACGCAGGGAAATAAGTGCGACACTTGTAGTATAGCTTATAAAAAGAAGAATCAAGGATGTAAAAAGAGGCTTTATCATCTTCAGACCGTATTGCTCTCCCATATGCCTGAATTATTCTGCTTATTGTTTGTGTGTCATACCATTCCTGTTCATGTTTCTGTTTTACTCTTGTTTTCACTATAACGTCACCTAAATCCAAATAGGGTACCTTTAAAAGAATCTGAAATCTGCACATATCATAAGGTAGGTTGATCCCTTCTGTTATTGCAGGAGAAATTAAAACACCATCTTTCTTTTTCTGCCACCTCTTTATAACGTGCTCGGTGTTCTCTCCTTTCCTGTGTAATACTATTCTTTTATCTGTGTTTAACCCCTTGTATACATCCCAAGCGCTGTTATAAGAAATACTATGAATAATTCCTCTGCCTTTTTCTTCATTTAAGATTTTACGAATCCTTTGTATAGCGTTTGGGAGATTGATTTCATATGGGCTATTTTCTCCTTCTTTCTTGTTTTTGCTCATGTTTCCTGCAAAGTAAACAAAAATCGGTCTATTCTCTTTCGGAAAAATGCTTGGAAATTCAACGATTGTGTAACCCTCACTGTCTATTCCAAGCTCCCTTGCAAAATTTGACGGGTTAATTATAGTCGCACTACTCAGCAAAAAGAACCTCGCTCTTGAAAAAACATTTTTCTTTAGAAACGTGTCGCAGTAGATTGGTGAAACGGTATATGCTATTACTTTATCCTCTTCTATCTTTTCCTTTTCTTTTAGTACCCAGTAGCTATCTCTATTTTCTGTGAATCTTAATATTCTTGACAGTTTCCTACTTTTTTCACCATATTCTTCTCTGAGATTATTTGCTTCATCGTCATACACTGCTTTGTCTAATAGTGCACTAAATGAGCCATACTCTTCAAGAATCTTACCTTCTATTTCTTTTACATCATTTTTAAGGTCTATTGAGTACGTTGTACAGTATTCTAATAGCGTGTCTATATCCTCAGTTTGATATTTATCCGGGAGATATAGAGTGGTTTCTTGAAACTTAATTACTGCGCTTAGTAGTGTATGTGCCTCATCAATTACCATGAACTCCCTATCTCCAAATTCAGAATTATTAAACCCTTCTACAACAAAATAAGCAAAGTTCATAAGCGCCGTTTGGCTGCGTATGGCTTTTAGTTTTGCTTGCCGATATGGACAAGACGCTCTACATGTTTGTCTCTCATCTGCCTTTTGCTTTAACGTTTCCCTGTATTTTAATATTAATTTCCTCTTTTTCTCTATCTCTTTTTCAATTTTCCACACCTTTAACATTTCCCCGCTCTTTTTAAATTTTTCCTGTTGTTCTTTTAATTTTTTAATTTCTTTTTTTAATTCTTTTATCTTTGAAAGCGTTCTATCTAACTGATCGTAGTAACAGTTCTGACAGCTATATACTGCTCTAACATCGTCGTCAGATATTTTTTTAAAATCCTCCTCTGAGATCAATCTCAAACATGGATAGTTGCGTCTGCCTTTTATCTCTGCACAAGTTCCCTTTAGCTTTTTATCTTTCATAATTTGCTTTTGTAATGCTCGAGAATGCACGAGATAAAAGCTATGGCTAAAAGAGTTTGCAACTGCCATATTAATCAGCGTTTTTCCGATTCCAGTCGGAAGATTTAGCAAGACATATCTATATCCACAGTTGAAAGCATTTACCACATCTATTAACGCCTCTTTTTGATATCTTCTAAAGTGATCTCCTCTAAAATTTTTTAGAACATCAGATACGTCAAGTATAATATAAAAGTAGCATATTTAATATAAAAATCTTTCTATGTAAAAAGTCGAAAGGTTTTTATATCGGAACGTATAAATAGATGATGGTGAGGTTATATGATTGGTGTAACAAAAGTTATCTCCGTTGGAACGTACAACAGCAGAGTGATAACAATCCCTAAAGATATTGCTGAAGCGTGGGGGATTAAAGCAGGAGATAGGCTTGTTGTTGAGCTAAAAAATGATATAGTAACTCTCAAAAAAGATGAAGAATAGGGAGCTCCCTTGTTTGATGAAGTTTCAAAGCAGGATATCCAGCAGGATGCTAATGCGCTCCTTCCACTTTTCAAGGATAGTCAGGGGACCCTCAATCCAAGGAAAATCGCATATTACTTCCTCGAAAAGCACCACGTTTTTACAATTAGAGAAACGGGAGACCTATATGTTTATTTCACCGAAAGCTCATCTCCTGAAAAGCTTCCTCCCAAATGGAGCGTTCCGATAGGCTATTATCACAGGAAAGGAGAGACATATTTCAGAACATGGTTTGAGATGCATCTCGGTGAATACGCAAAGGACAGATTGCTAAACGAGACCCTTTCGGCAGTCAAGAACCTCTCATATATCGACCTGCAAAAAGTTAATGGAAACGGTCATCAGTTTCTTCTCCCTCTAAAAAACTGCATCATTGACGTCAGTACGGGAGAGGTGATAAATACACCGGCACACGAATTTAACTTTACGTTTCAACTCCCTGTTTGGTACAATCCAGATGCAGATTGCCCTTTTTTCAAGCAGTTTCTTGAAGATGTCTTGATGTATGAAGATATCCCTCTCGTGCAAGAAATGTTCGGATACTGCCTTTTAAGGGATTATCCTATCCACAAAGCGTTTATGCTTTATGGTACGGGAAGAAACGGGAAAAGCACTCTCTTAAGAATCCTTCAAGGAATGCTCGGAAAAGAAAATGTTACATCCCCCTCGTTACAGGAGATCCTATCTGATAGATTTGCAAAAGCTGAGCTGTTTGGAAAGCTCGCAAACATTCATGCAGATATTCCAAGCACCGTCCTGAAAAACACGGGAGCGTTTAAGATGCTCACAGGACAGGACTTAATTCATGCACAGCATAAGTTTAGAGACCCTTTTTCTTTTACCAACACAGCCAAACTCATTTATTCGTGCAATGAGCTCCCCAGAACGACGGACTACACTCCTGCTTTCTTCAGTAGGTGGATTATTGTTCAGTTTCCAAGAACGTTTGAACAGGATGACCCCCTCACAGACCAGTTTCTTGCGGATAAAATAATAAACTCTGAGCTTTCTGGCGTTTTTAACTGGGCTCTTGAGGGACTTCAGAGGCTCCTTCTAAATGGCAAGTTCAGCAAATCAAAAAGTCAACAGGAAATAGAAAACAAATGGATTCGTGCAACGGACAGTCTTGCGTCGTTTATCAGAGATAGGATAGAAACGGAGGCGGGCTCAATAATCACGAAGGAAGAGTTTTACAACCAGTATCTTGATTACTGTGATGCTGAAGGTATGAAAGTAGAGGCAAAGAATTCGGTTGGCTCAAGATTACCAACGCTAATCCCTGGAGTACAGAGTGCAAAGGCGAGAGTAGGAGGAAAGAGCGTCAGAGTCTGGAGAGGCATAAAATTCAAAGAGGAAACTGAAGAAGACCGCACAATCTCAGAAACGCATAAACTTCCCGCATGGACCATCGAGAACACGGGCAAAAACTGTGGCATCTGTGGGAAGCCGATTGAAGGCGAGAGTGTGAGAGGTCCGGCAGGTCTCGGAGACGTTCATCCGGAATGCCTCGAAAAGTGGAAAATGGACAAGGCAGAGGAGCTGTGGAAGAAGTATGGGGGTGAGAAAAATCAATAAAATAGCAAAAATTTTGAAGGATAAGCCTTTGAGAGAATACAAAGAGAACAATCTTCTTACAACCAAAATATTGACTGAGATTGAAGTGAGCCACAATGTTGAAATCAAGTATGTTTACAAAAACGTTCTTGTGAAGTGTGGAGAGGAAAGACCAGTTGAATTCGACGCCTTGCTGCTTACACACACTCCAACAGGAAAGAAGAGGTTTTTTTCAATAGAGCTCAAGGAGGCAGACGTGACAAAGGTTATCTCACAACTTGCAAACAGGAGAGAGTTTGTAGATTATGCCTATGCCGTTCTTGACGTTTCCCTTCCCTTCCTTGCGGAGTATCTCCTTTCCTACGCAGAATTGATTCGCTCACTCGGTCTCGGTATTTTTACAAGAGAGGAACTTGTGTTGAGGAGCAAATATAAAAAGAGGGAGGTAGAAGATTTTGAATGTGAATAAAGAGATGGAGGTGAAAAGATGGATTGTGAAGAAAGAAAATTTAGAGGAATAGAATTTAACGGATATGTTGAAGAGAATGGAAAACAAAAAATGAGAGGAGGAGCATGGGTAAAAGGAGATTTACACTGTGATGGAGAAAACGTGTATATCTTTGATAGAGAGGGTTCAATATGGCGTAAGGTGTACCCCGAGACAGTTGGACAGTATACGGGAGCAAAAGATGATAACGGAAAAGAAATATGGGAAGGGGACATTGTCAGATTTATGGATAGAGGAATCGGATATGTGGTTTTTTCAGAAGGTGCTTTTGGAGTGAGAGAAGGAAATATAGATAACGTTGAAGATGATGAAATGGAGGTAATTGGCTTTGGATATTACAAAATAGAAGTAATTGGCAACGTTTACGAGAACCCAGAACTGTTACAGAGGCAAGAGGATGAGTGAAATAAAAGAGATGGAGACATAATATAAAGGGGTGACCCACGTTTATGTCCAACTTTCACAAAAACCCCTACCGTTTTTTTGAAAATTGCCCGAAAAAAATTGTCAGTTTTTTTATATATCTCACAGACCCCACCCTTGTGATCGCCCTCACGCTCATAGCTTACCTCTTCATAGCAACATACGAGCCCCTCCCCTACTTTCAGGGGAGTTACGCCCAGCAGTGTGAACAGATGTGCTCAACAATGTGTCAAACGCTTTACGGAGTGGATGGGGATTTTCTCAATGACTGGAAGCACAGGACCATAGAAACTCCATGTGTATGCGAGAATGGAGAAGTAGTATTCACGTTGCATGTGATTTTGAGAGAGGTGCCAGAATGAAGTTCTTTTTTGGTCTGGATGGAAGCTCCGTTGATAGAAAAATAGACTATCCTTATGTTTTAATTTCTGCAGCAACGTTATGGGGAGGAAAGAGATTTAGAGAAATGCACACACATGAGAATGTGAAAGAGGTTTTTCTTGATTCTGGTGGTTTCTCTTTTTTTTATAAAACAGGAGAGTACCCCTTCTCTGTTGGGCAGTACGTTTCATTAATAAAAAAAGAGGAGCCACAATACGCAGCGGTAATGGACTACCCTTGTGAATCAGACGTTGTACGTAAGGGCAATCTAAAAACAAATAGGGAAAGAATCGATAAAACAATAGAAAACGCAATAAAATGTTTAGAGCATGAAGAAATAAACTGGGTGATGGTAGTACAGGGATACAAAGGAGAAGAGTACTTATATTCTATTGATAGAATCAAAGAGCAGGGGATAGAAACAGACGTTATGGCAATAGGTTCTCTTTGTGTAAGGAAAAAGATAGATGAAGCAAGAAGAATAATAAGTTTAGTCAGAAAAAACACAAAAGCAAAATTACACGGATTTGGTATAGATTTTAGATTTTTGAAAGACACAAGAATATTCAATATGTTGTATTCTGCTGATTCGCAAGCATGGAAGTGGAACAACAGAGCATACTCAAACGCAAAGGGATATCTTCCTAAATCACAAGAACAAAAATTAAAAAATTTTAAGTTTTATAAAGAAAGAATAGAAAGATTAATCAGAGAACAGCATTTATAGACTACACTATTTTGAAACCATTTTTAACACCTGATAAATCAGAGCTACAATCATAATAAAAACGGTCACAACCAGCACCCATATCCAGAGCGAAAACGTCACATCCACCATCCCGTAGTTCTCGATAGCACTGTGGTACGTTATATTAGTTTCTCCGGCGGTGTCATTTGTGACATGATACTCCCAAGCTGTCCCCCGAACTCCAGCCACAATTACAGATAAGGTTAAAACAATCATCAAGATGGATAAAATAAGAAAAAGAGTTTTCAGAGCCACGAATTCGATAGCATTTTCTTTTGTGATTTTAAAATAGTTGATATTCATCTCGGAAAACTTCATACCGAGATACGCACAAATGAAAGCAATTAAAGAGAATCCGAGCACGGTTCCGATAAAGATCTGCATGGTATAACTTGGCGTTATATTTATTTAAATCTTTTGATAGGATTGTGGTTCAGAGTGTCCATTTTTGAACGAATTTGGACAGAGGTATTTGTGGCATTTTGTTCCAAATGCCACACGTAGAGTTTCTACGAATAACCGTAGATTTTATACGAAAGAATATATCCAATAGTATCAAAGAGAAGAGGTGTGTTTAGCTTTTTTACTGAGCAGATTTATGATCCCTTTCGCATAGTTCATACTTGCGTTATACTTAGTCATTATTTTAACAATGTCTTCGTTTGTAATTTCGCCTCTTGCATTTAAGATTTCTTTTGCTTCTCTCATAATTAGCTCTGCTTTAGTTTTCTTTTCCTTCCTCTCTTTCTTTTCTACCCCTCTACTCACAGCTTTCGGAGAATACGTTCCGAGCAATTCCTCTTCAAGTTTTGCCTTTTTCTCGGAATAAACCTTTTCATACTCCCTCTGAATGTGTCGGGGAGCTCCTTTAAACTGTAACCGTTTTGCCACACATTTAGAAAAATCTACACTAACACGGTAATACGTTTTTCTGGTTTCTCCTGTGATGTAATCTCTCATATATGTGAAAACTTTTGCAATATGCGTATTTGCAGATTTTGAGTAGCTCTGTGTAATTGCCACAGAATTCAGCAAATCCCTTGCAGTCTTGTCTATAAAGTTGAGATTTGGCATAGTGAGAATGATGAAGTGGTTCCTGTGTCTGCAAATCTGAAATAGCTTTCCTAAAAGTCTATTATTCAAGCTCATAAATTCCCTCGAATACGCTGTGACTCCCATCTCATCGAAGATTATTGCCCCTCTTCTTGGGACGTCATCAAGGTTTAAGGTGTTTACCTCATTCGGAAAGATTACTCTCTCAAAAAGCACACTTCCATCAAACGTCTCATCTGTGTAATATGCCTCTGCAAGAGCGAGATAGGATTTGCCACTTCCTGGCCTTCCCACAATTGCGTGAAAGTGATTGAAGTTGTTTTTGAGCTCATTGTAAATGTAGTAAAGATGTGGATTTGGGAAGATGATTACTTTTTTTCCTTCCGAATTTCGGTAAACCTTCCACCAAGGTTTTTTTTCCTTTTTATCCACAGGGGTTAAACCCAATTCTTCTGGCGTAACCTTTCCAAGGTCTCCACCGAGGTTAATCTTCTTCAGAGGCATCTGATGTATCCTCCACAGCCATAACTTCGCACACTTCAGTTACGCTCTTGAACTCGCTTTCGGGATATAGAGAGATTGCATCAAGTATTTTATTTATCAACATTCCAGCCTCATAAGCCTGTGTTTTTAAAATGTTTAATGTTAGCTTTCCCTTTTTGACTTTTTGTATGCTGGAGTGCCTTTTTTTGAGAGCTATCCACTCTTCCTTGAGTTCTCTCGGCACCTTTTGATGAATTATTGTATACACTGCCTCTGTTGCCCTGATGGCTCTCTGATAATCCCCCTCTAAGAATGCCTGTTCATACGTCAGGATGGCAGGATATATCATGGCACCAATTCTTATAGTGCCATCAGGATTCACATAAACGTCTGTCCTCCCGGGATGTGGAGGAGGAGCCCTATACCGAGCCACAATCTCACCTCCAAAAAATTAATGAGGAGGAGGAGCCTTTGCAGTAGCGTTTGCAGTTGCCTGTGCGGTCTGGTGTGCTGTCTGTGACACTGACTGCATGGCACCCTTCACGCTTGCTGTGAAATCGCTCACACTTTCTTTTAGCCCTGCCACAGTCTGCGTTGTGGTTGCAAGGTCTCCGCTTATTTTCATCAGTCCATACACTGTAATCAGAACGCACACAAAGAGCAAGGAAGTTGTGATGAATCCACCGTATTTCTGCCAGAACTCCCCTTTTGTTATGAGCCTGTGGTAATCCTCCTTAACGCCCTGAATGAACCACTCCTTCCAGTCCTCCGAAATCACTTCAACCTGTTTTTCAACTTCCTTGAGTCTCGGCAGTCTGATTGGAGCATACGTATCTCCTGTGTAAATCAAAAAGAGCCACTCCCCGTTGTCTATATCACAGAGATGTGATAAATTAATTTCTCTTGGAATTGCGTTGCTGTCCTCTTTCAAAATCTCAATGTCGGAGCCGTCAAAAGCCATCACAGTCTCCCCTATATCAGGTTTTTTTCGAAAATCGTAGAACACACCTGTAGAACTGACTGGAATGACAACGTTTGAAAACAGCAGTTTTACGAAGTTTGCACCTTTCTTGCTCTTGTAAAACTTGCCATAGTCTCTCTTCATTGTGTAGTTGTTTGCCTTTTCGATGAAAATTGCCACCTTGATTGGGTACGCTCCTCTATATAGTAACAACTTGTAGTATTTTTTCCATAACGGAATCTGTGTTGCTCTATCCTTTTTCGTCAAAAAAATCACGGCTACCAAAAAACCAAAAAGGTATATCCAGACGTTAATCGAGCTTATTCCCATCCATACCACTCCTCCAAAAATTTTTTGAATGCGTTTTTAACTCTGTGTTTTATCTTGTTCCACACCTTCTCTATGATGAACGTCATAATGAGCAGATAGAGCATCTGCCCGGTAGAGTAAAAGAAGATATCTCCATGTCCTGTGTGAATTGCAGACATCATCGAAATTAGCCAGACACAGAAAAAAATTTTCCAGCTCATTTTCTTTTCCTCCTTTTTTCATTGTGCAAAAACGAACAGACACCTGCTACCCCTCCAAAAAAGAAAGACGCATTTGCAAGAAAGAAAGAGATACTGTGCCAGTCAACAGTACTCATAACGCATGCAGATGGTAACCAGACTAAGAAGAAAGCCACAGCAAGAGATTTCTTCAGCCCCATCCTTATATACAGCCACACGTAGCCAGAAAAAAACCCCAAGCCAAAAAACGGGAGTATCCAAAGCAAGTTTAAATTCCAATCAAGGGGATAAACGAACAAAGAGCTCATTCTTTTCTCCCTCCAATCCTGTTAATCCACATCAAGACAGCCATTATTACCAGAAGCGTCAGGGCGACCTCCCGTGAATTATCGGGCTCCCTGACAAACAGATATGCAGTTATCAGGGCAACCGCACCCATCCCGACGCATACACAGGTTGTGATGACGTTCATCTAATCACTCCTCCACACACGGCGGATATTTTATTGCGTAAATGAGTATTGAGTAAAAGATGGCATAAATCATTAAAATAGCTATGCGTTCCTGTTTCCATATTTCCTCAGCGGAGATACATCCTGGGATAGTGCAGGTTATGTGGCTATTTCCAGCAGGCGTTATGAAAAAGCTAAGAATTACAAGAAGAGGGATACCAAAAAGAAAACCAAGAAACGCAATAAGGCAAGAGATTTCCTCTATTTTCTCTTTTGTTTCCTTCCACATCTAAACAACCCCCTCTGCTCTATTTGATTTATAACCAAGAAATATACTGAGCAAGAAGAACGCAAATCCGAGCACATACTTTTTAAATATACTCCATTCAACGCTCAGAGAACGTCCACAGAAACAGTTTCTGTAAAATTTTTCAAGTTGATATGCCTCGTAGGAAGTGTGAAGGAACACGCAAACTGAACAGATGAAAGACAGAATGGCAAGACCCCAAAGTTTGCTCATCTAAACAACCCCCTCTCCTCTCTCTGCCCTCCTATAACTTCTCTTATCTTGTGCATCACACCGATGATTTTTCTTTCCTGTCCTCCAACAGCTCTGCTGTAAATCGCCTTTGCCATACGTATGCAAGTATCTGCAACCACATCCCTGTTTTTGGCTGTGATACCGTATTTTTTGAAGTTCCTGAAAATGTCCCCTCTAATGTAGAACGCAAACCAGAAGCACTCAATATCTGCCTCCTGCTTCGTGTAGTTAGCCAGCAAATGTGTTTTGTCTGCGAGAGAACGGAGCGTAGAAATGAAGTGCTTGATGCCCTCCTCATTCATCAGGGGCTCTGAAACCCTGACCTCTTCCTCCACAAGCGTTCCATCCTCTCTCACCCTTGCTGTGAGTTCCACACCTCGCCATCTGCGTTCAATCTCATCAATGTAATCATGAAGGTCTAAAATCCACCTTGAGAGCTCAGCAACCTGTGTTTCTTCCTCATACGTCTGGTTTACTCCACCCTCATATCCCTCTTCTACAGCATGTCCTTCCTGCATCATTCTCCTCCAAATATTTCTTTAGCTTTATTTAAAAGTTCTATGAAAGCGTCTATGTGTTCTTTGTCTATCATTAAACCCTTATCACAAGAGATGTGCCCCCCATCATATTCAGCGTCCTGTAATATATATATTTGGTTTAACGACAGACTATATAGCGTATACTCTCTACTTCCGATTATCCTTGATAGTGCTACTGTTTTTATACTACTCACATTTTTATCTTCCATCATATCAACTCCTCTCTCTGTGTTTTTCTATCAAGAATCAAATCAATCAAACGAGCGTAACCCTGTTTTCTTGCTTTTTCAATGAGAATTATGATAGTTGTGTCATAATTATGAGTGCGTTGTCGAAAAGAATCGAGTAAATCCCTTGTGCTTTCCCGTATAGAGATTGTGGTCCAGCCCTTCTGCATTCAGTATATTTTACCCATCTTTATATTTAAAGATATCGATAAACTATTTAAACAAAAAACGTAATAATAATAATAATGACGATTTACAGACGCTATGACCCAAAAACAGGCATGCTCTACTACTCTGGCACACCTCCCTCTTCCTCAGAGAAAAAGAAGGCAAAGAAGGCAGGGTATGATTTATCCACAAAGAGACCATACGCAAGAGCGAGATACAATCCAAAAACTGGACAGACAGAGATTTATTATTCTCACACTCCTCCAAAAGGGAAAGAAAAGCTTGTTGTGGGCAGAGCAAGAAAAAGAGTAAAAAAGAGCTTGGAAAAACTTAAAGAAGAACCAGAAAAACTGAAAGAGTTCAAACCAGTTGAGCCATCTCTGAAAACTGACAAAACGCAGAGGCACATAGTAAACGAGAAGGGGCAGATTGTGGGCCACATAAGAGAAGATGAAACGCCACAGCAGGCAATTGAAAGAATAAAAGAGAGACTGCAAAGATTACGGGAGGAGAAACTTCAGAGAAGACGCATAATATACACAAAATCCTATGAGTTGCCTACTGATTACATGCTCGGAGGTGAAAGGGAGCCAACTGCAGGAGAGGTTGTGTTAACGTATGAGCAAGATGTTAAGAGCTGGATAGAAGACATCAAGATGCAGGCAACATTGAGTGCTAAACCATATAAATCCACTATGATGCTTACAGAGAGAAAAGAACCCTCTATATATTCTCCAGAGGTAACGCTACTGTATGAACAACCAGCACCAAAAACGTGGTATGAGAAACTTTCTTTTAAGGGACAATCCTTGCTTGAACAGTCACATAGAGAGTATTTTGGAGAGGAAGAACCTCACACAAGAACTCTTCTAAAGACTATTGGAAAAGAGGCTGCTGGTGGTGTCCTTCTCGGAGTTTCTGATGTCATATCTCCTTTTGTTGTGGGAAAACAGCTCCTGACTGGAGAGATAACGGTGATGCAGGCAGTGAGGGGAACGTATGAGTTTTACACAAAGGAACTTCCAGAGAGGCTCACAACGTATCCTGTTGCTGGATTAACATCACTCGGCATCTGGTTTGTGGCGGGCAAGGCTACTGGTAAAGTCGCAGGAAAGGCAAAAACTGTGATTAGCAGAAGAGCAAAAACGCTCACTTTTGATGAGGCAGGAAAAGCGGGGAAAGCAAAAAAGAAGGCAAAGCCAAAAACGAAGGTGAAACTGAAAAAGGAAGTAAGGAAATATATCACACGTGAGGAAGCGAGATATCATGCAAAAATTATGTCAACCGAACAATTACGCAAGGCACTTAGAAAGATAGAAAGAGAAATAAAGGAACTTGAATGGAAATATAAAGATAGATTAATTTCAAAGGAAGAATTTAAAAGAGAGTATAGAGCTTGTTTAAGAAGTAAACACATTATACTTACAGAACTCGCACAGAGAGGAGAGATAATCGCTTTTAAGACAAAGAAAGGAATACGCATTTACAAGGCACCAGAGATAAGAACAAAACCCCTTGTCGGAGAGAAGCCAATGATAGCACCTGTGATAAGAGCAAAGCCAACACCAAAAGCCAAGCAGAGAGAAAAAACGTTTATAGTTCCTCTCAGCAAAGAAAAAGCCAAGCAGAGAGAGAAAGAAGAAGCAATCATAAAACCTGTGATTGATACAACGCAAAAAAGCAGAGTATCGGAGGTTATTAAGGAAAAAACGATGTTGGAAAGCAGAGTAAGAGAGGAAGCAATTGAAACGCAGATTGAAATAGTTCTTTCGGAGGAAGTTACCCTCACAGAGGAAGTTGGAAGAGGGAGAGGAGGGAGAGGAGGAGGCGGAGGAGAAGGAGGAATAGGACCACCACCTCCTCCACCAATTTTAGGAGCAGGGGGCGGATTAGGTGGAGGAGGAAGATGGATTCAAAAAAAGTCATCAAAGAGAAAAAGAAAAACCAAGTATGCTCCAAGCGTTCTCGGTGCTCTGAAAGGAATAAAAATCACAAAGCCACCGAAATACGTCACAGGGGTTGGAATAAGAGGTGTGCTCGTTGAGAAGCGTAAATGAAAGAGGGAGCATCCTTGATTTGTTCGCTCTGGTTGTAGTAGCTCTCACATTCTCTCTCTCCATTCTGGTATCTCACTTCATCTTGGCTAAGTTTCACGAGGCAAACGAAAGCGTAGGAGGACAACAGATAATCAACAGCACCCTCATGAGCAAAGCCACAACAGGCTTTAAAATAATGAGTGCTGGAACGATTCTGATTATTGTGCTTGTTGGAATAATAGCTGTGGCTTACGCATATCAGGTGGAGACAAACCCCGTGATGCTCGGCATAGCTGTTCTGGTATTCATATTTGCCATCGGCTTATCCGCATTCTATTCAAACGTTTTCCACATCATGGCAACTCAAACTGAGATGAACACAACTGCAAACTACCACCCGACGATGGTAAGCGTGATGGAGCATCTGCCGAAAATAGTCACAGTTTTTGGTCTGCTCGTGCTCATAGCTCTCTATTCAAGAACGAGAGGTGGGACATTTGGGTAAGGGTGTGATTAGCATAAGCGTAATAATATTTATATTAATGGCTGGAGGATTTGGGGGAGCTCTCACAAAGTATGACTTCCTTGAGCTCGTGAACACAACGCATGGTTGCCTGAAAAACTGTTATACGATTTACAGGCTGAAAAATCCGACAGACCAGAATTTAACATACTGGGCTGAGAACTTCACAACGTTCTCTGTTTTGAGGTCCAACTTAAAGCATGTGAATGTTACCTATCTGGCAAGGAGAACGTGCACCAGAACAGTTCAGAATTGCACAACTGAGAACATCACATACGAGAATGGAACGAATGCAACCATCAGGAACTGCACTCCTGTAACTGTGACATATCCATGCAACAAGTGGGTTCCTCTGGAATACGTTTACGGGGACCACAACCTTGTGCTTCCCGGCGGTGGGCTTCTCGTGAAAGTGAGCGGAGAACTCGAAAGACAGGGAATTGTGGATAACGTTATCACATATGCTGGATACACCTATGAAGAATACGCATGGTGGGATGCAAACTTTCCATACTGCTTTCCGATAAATCTCTCTGCAACTCCTTCAAACTCTCCGCAGAATATTCAGGTCAGGTTAAATCTTTCATACAGCGATGATTTGAACAGCAGATGCCAATCAGATTTCGATGACATAAGATTTGTAAACAGCACCAACACGCCATCAGAGAATTTTCCCTACTATGTGGAAACGTATGAAAACGGGAAGTGGGTTCAGGTGTGGGTCCTAGTGCATGACGACGTCACAACAACAAACCAGACAATGCTTTACGTCTGCTGTGGAAACCCGACTGCTACAAGCGAATCGAGCGGAGAGGATGTGTTCAACAGGTTTGATGATTTTGAAGGCGAATCTCCAAACGCTACCGTATGGGACGAGGATGCAACAGACGGCACTGCAAACACGAGTTATGCTTATCACGGTTCACAGTCGTGGGAATTTAACACCTCGGGAACACAGATACTAGAGAGCACATTTATGGAAGCAGGATACGGAGCTGGTGCATGGTTCAGGGTGTATTCAGATGAAACAAATTATGCTTTTTTGAGATTATCTGACTCTTCTTTTTTAGAAGCTGCAGCTAGCGGTCTGATAAACAGTGGAAAAGTGCAATATTATGATGGTTCATGGCACACGCTTTATTCTTCTCCCTCTCTCAACACGTGGTATTACTTAGAGACAAGAACGGTTGATTCTACAACTGTCAATTATTCTGTATATTCAGAGAATATGACGCTGTTGGGTGAGGCTACGATGGTAAGCACCTACAATGGGCGGAAAATAGCAACAACGAGGCTTGGTTCATTTTCAGAAGGTGTTTTTGTGGACGTTTACAGGGTCTTCAGGGTCTTCAACGGTGAAATAAGCTATTCTGTTGGAAATGAAATCAGCATGCCAATAACAACACAGGAATGGGAATTGAACGTGAACGAGTCATACTCTCCTCCAGAACCGAACGCCTACACGGATTACTTCAATGTCTCCACACTTGCAGAAACGAGCAGCACGAGCTCTGCACTTTCACTTGTGATTTTACAGACAAACGCCAGTGGAATCCTGAAAAATTACACCGTTTTTAACTCAACCCCTCTCGTTTTAAGGTGGAAACTCGATGAGGACAACACAACAATCCACGATGGCTCGGACAACCAGATTACGGCAACTCTTTTTGATGACGAGGGAGATGCATTCACAACAAACTGTGTTTGGGGCAACTGCACGAGTTTTGACGGAGTGAACGATTATTTGAGAAGCGATACCTATCCGAGTTACTCTCCTGATAAACTCACAGTTGCGTTGTGGGTAAAACTGAACACGAGTGATTTTGGATGGATTGCATCGCACTGGCAGGATAACCAGAATGGCTGGCTTCTAATATATCCAAGTGCAAACAAAATAAGGTGGAAGACAGCAAAAGACGGGACAGTATATATTTACGATTTTTCAACTACTTTAAATAATAAGTGGACGCATATTGTGATTATATGGAAAAATTCTTTGAGGAAAGCGTATTTATATATAAATGGCTCTTTTATTGCAACGACAGAAGGTATGGGACCTCTTGAAATCCCCACCTCAAACTACACCAAGCTTGCAGTGAGCTTGAACGCTACGATTGATGATTTCTGGCTGATTAACAGAGCGTTAAACGTGTATGAAATCAGAATGCTGATGAATCACAACTATTCTCTCGGCGTTAGTGTTGACTCTCCAATCACAGCCCTCAATAGATTTTACTACAATGTGAGCGGATACAACGCTTCTTGGGTTAAAGGAAACTGGAGCTATTATCACTTTACAAGAGCAAAAATCGAAAGCGTTCAGGCAACTTCTGGAACCGTGTATGAAGGAGAGAAAATGAAGGATAACGTATCTGTGGTTGCCTCCCCGTTTTACGACCACTTTAAAGTAAAGCTCACAACAAACAACAGCGTAACGGTTTATTCTTCTGACTGGCTCAGCAACTCAATAACCACAAAGAAGGTTTATAATCCTGAAGGAAACTTTTACGGAAATCATTCTGATTCGCAGTGGGTTAATCGTTCTTATTACACCGTGCTTGTGGAGAATAACGCAACTTGGCTAAACTACACTTGGAATGTAACGGAGGTTCTGAACGGGAGCAGTTCAGAACAAACAAACGAAAATGAAAACGTCACAAGGAAACAATACTGGAGCTGGTATGTGACTGGATTCAGCATCGCAGAAACAGATGCCATCGAGAAGACAAACGTCACGGCAACACTATCCTATCACGACACGGATGCCTCTGGCTTTGAGAAAGATTTCTATGTGAAGTTTAACACGACCTCAAACATCACGGATTTACCACAGTTTGCCTCTCCCTATACTTTCAACCTCACGCTTCCTGAATGCAACAGTTCTTTTAATGAGACTGTGAACGTTAGCGGAGTTATGAACATCTCAAACACAGATTACGGACAATCATTTGAAAGAGAGAAAAATGACAGCATCAAGAACTATCGTATAAAACTTACGGACTGCACCGATGAACCGAGCATCACAGCAACTGCGATTAACGTTACTGTGAAAAAGGAAAGCGACAGGAGTTACATCGATGCAAACCTGAGCAGTTACTGGAACGTGTGGGTTACTGGCTACGATTACAAGAGATTTTTCATATTCACAGAAAAGAACTCGAAGAACTTCACATACTGCATCTATCCAGCATGGGCTTCTTACGTCACGGATGCAGAACTTCATGCGAGTGCGGATGGCTACACTACGAGATATGATTACCTCTACCACTATGACCTCGACAATTCAAGCGAGGAACACAGCATCTATCTGCTCTCTACAAGTGAAGATGTGCTTTACTCAACGATTTATGTGACGTATCAGGATGGAACTCCAGCTACGGGGATATACATCAAAGTGGAGAAGTATTACCCGGACATTCAGGCATACACACAGCTCTACACCCTGAAAACTGACAGCGAAGGAAAAACGTCAGGTAGCTTTGTGAACAGGGATTACTATGGATTTACGTTCCAGAGCGGAACGACTGTAATAGATACAAGAAAGCCATATCTTGTGGATTCTGACCTGATTACTTTCACAATCGGAGGAACTGCAATATCTTGGAATTATGACAAGGGAATAGCTCACACCTGCACATACAACTCAACGTCACATGTTGTTTCATGTACACTCACTGATACACAGGGCAGGATGAGATGGGCTGTGTTTGAGGTTTACTTTGAGGGAGTTGCTTCGAGAGAGAAGTGTTATGAGAACAATCAGACAGGGGCAACAATCACATTCGTTTACGATTTGGACAACTGTAAGGCTGGCTTCTCTCCAGAGAATGCGACATATTCTTACGTTGTTTACGGAGATGTGAGAGGAGACCCCGCATGGGAGAAGGGGATTATCGGTGGCTTGAGGAGAACATTCGCAGGATTGGGAGAAGGCACAGTTGGAACGCTGGCAATATTCTTGGGTCTCGTTGGAGTGGGAATGTGGAACCCACCCGTAGCTGTGGTTCTGGGAGCTGTGAGCCTGATTGTGAGCGGTGGACTTGGACTGATAAACGTATCATGGGGAGCAATATGCGGACTTCTGGCTTCAATAGGGCTGTGGATTCTTGCTATGAGGAGGGGATAAAGTGAAGATAAGCGAACTCTTAATCATAGTTCTAATTGGGCTGGGGATACTCACAGGAACGCTAAACTTTTATGTGAACCTTTACACTGAGAACAATTCCACCACAAACGTCAGCTATCTGGAGAAATATACAGTTAAAAATGAAAGTGGTTCTCTGTTTAAAGAACTCTCAGATTATTCAACAAACGTATCAAAAACGGCAGACACAGGGGTTAAATCTCTGACTTCCAAGATTTTAACCACAATAGCCACGCCTTTCATAGCCATAAAAAATGTGATTTCGTCAATTTTCAAGGTTCCCAACCTGTTGCACGACATGATAACGAACGTAGTAGGAAAAACTCCTTTCGTTCCGTCTTGGCTCGGATATCTCGTCTTTGCAGTCCTGATGACTTTTATCACATTTCAGATTGTGAATTTCATAAGAGGGGGGCATAAGATATGAACGTTTCAAATGTCACATACTACTGGCCAACCAACGTAACGAGTCTGGGAGACTGGTTTAATTACGCTAACTTTGTTAGTGGTCACATTCTCGGTTACGGCATAATCGGAGCTGTGTTTTTGATTTCTTACATTTCCTTCTCACAGTATAACCAAGCGGAGGCGATTGGGGGAGCAAGCTTTCTGGCGATGCTCACAACCTTCATTTTAGGACTGTTTATGAGCGTAAATCCGAGCATAGCTGTGATTTTCCTCTTGCTGTTCTTTGCATCAATCTTTATGAAAAAGAGGGATTGAGATGAAGAAGAAAAAACCAACACCGAGCGTAATCTCTGAGAAAAGGATTTATGAACTTGGGTTCAATTTAGAGGGCAGAGACCGGATATTTTATTATTTTCTCTATCTAACAGGTGCGAGAATCACAGAGGGCTTAAAATTGTTGGTAGATGATGTGAGCTTCGACGAATGGGATAAGGGATTTTTAAAAATCGACTTGTTCACAAACAAAGTTAGGAAAATGAGAACAACGTACCTCCTCATAGATGAGAACGAATACACAAGAAGTATGTGTGAGGCATTTAAAAATTATTATGAAGGGCTTTTCAGAGAGCAGGAATATCCATTAAAGGTTTTCGAGTATTTCACAAACTATGAGGATGATTTAGAAAGAGCAAGGAAAAGGATTTTGATGCGTTTTCACAGGAAGCTTGTGACTACCGTAAGGGCTGAAAGCTCTGGTTGGTATAAGGGAGAAAGGATACCACAGGGTTCTTTTTTCGAATTCCACATTCATCCTCATTATTTGAGACATTGCAGGGCTACGCATATGGTTCAAATGTATGATTTAAGCTTAGAGGCTCTGAAACAGTTCGGAGGCTGGGTAAATATCAACACGCCCTACCGAGTTTATATCCAGCCAACTGGCAGGGATTTAAAGAAAGCGTTAGAAAAGAAGATAAAAGTGGAGATGTGAAAATGCCTAATGTGTATGTTCCTGTTGACGTTTTAAAAGAAGTGGAGAAGGTGCGGAAAAAATACAAAATAGACACGCTTGCTGACGCTTTCAGGCTGGTTGTGCTTAAGGAAAAAAATCTTTAAATTTAATGAAATTGTTGATATGTATTTATATACTCCCTTTTACATATTTATCTTGAGAGAATACTTTAAAAAACGCAAGGAGGCATCATCGTGTTGGGCACAAAAGGGCAGACAAGCGAAGCAATCACAATCCTCATCACAGCCATTACCATCGGAATTGGAGCTATCATTCTGACAAACTTTGGAAATGTCATTCAGGGAACGGAAACAACTGTGACTAACGAAAGCCACCTCAACATCACGCCACCACAGGTTATCTACTTGGACAATGTTCCCGTGAAATCTGGAAGCATTACGCTGTTTAAACTGACTGATTACTCTGTTGTGCTTGTTGAAGGAACAAATTACACAGTTCTGGATTATGATACTGGAAAAATCAACATTACGTATATCAACACGACCGCACACGGCAAGGATATCGGTGCAAATTACACATATTATGCTGGTGGTCTGGATGTTGAGAACCATCCAGAGGAAATCGTTTCAAAAGGCAGTGAGGGGGTCAGGACATTCGCAAACTTCATACCGATTCTGGCGATTGTCTCCGTTGCAGTAATCATACTGACGCTTATAGGAAAAAGATTGGAGTAAGGAGGTGAGAACGTGGGTGTGTTTGAACTGTTGAAGGACAAGGCAGGACAGGCCGCAGACGCAGTTAAGCTCGTCGTCGTTGCAATCACAGTGGGTATGGGCGCTGTGATTCTCGGTGCTATGAAGAACAACATGGCTTCAGTTTCCACAAACATATCAAACGCTACATTGGATAAGGGAGCAGAGGCAATGAGAACCTTCGGTAACTTTATACCGATAATCGCCATCGTCGTTGTTGCAGTAATCATTCTGGCACTTGTCGGAAGGCTGAGAGCTGGAGAATGAGCACAGGGTAAACCCTCTATATTTTTTTATTTTGATTTTTTAAAACGCAATGAGAAAAATAAACAGAATAAAAAATTAAGGAGGTGTAATACAAAATGGCAAAAAAGAGAAGAGCTGGAGCAATAGAAGCTCACGTGGACATCAACAAGGACGGCAAACCTGATAAAATTGTGGTTTACAAGAGAAGAGGGTACAACAAGGTCAGGGTGGCGAACGTTCAGTTAAGCGGTGTTGAAAATGTCACAGTCAGCAAGAAGAAAGCAACTACAAAGAAAGCGACGAAAAAGAGGACAAGGAAAAAGAGAACAAGAAGAAAGAGAAAGAGATGAGGCAGATGGCAAGAAAAAAGATGTGGATACAGGAAGCTGTAAAGAAAAAAGGAGCTTTAAGCAGACAGCTCGGCATTCCAGAGGATGACACAATTCCCGTAACGCTTCTCAGAAAAATCGCTAAAACACCAATCGGCAGGACAATCACAAATCCTACATCGAAGGGGAAAAAGAGAATCAAGGTCACAAGGTTGCTCAAAAAGAGAGCTGTGCTGGCTCTCACGCTTAAAAAATTGAAAAGGAAAAGGTAAGGTCAACTGCGTTCAACTATGTTCCACCAGACAATCACGTGTCCTTTGTATTCTGGATTATCTCTCACAACCTCGTGCAGTTCGGCGAGGCTCGATGCCTGAACTGTGATTTTTTTCTCCTCTCCTGTTTCGATGTTTCTTATTTTTACTCTCCAGTCGTATTTTCTGCTCCTGTGAACGTTTCCAGACACAGTTTCAGGAGGTGGTGGTGGTGAAAGGATGGAGTCTGCAAAGGCAGTGGTTCTGGCGTTCACAAGAGCAAAAATTTCTTTGAACGCTTCGTATTTTCCCTTATAAAAAAATTTGTAACTGTCTCTCTCTGCGAGTTGCTCTGCTCTCTTGTTCTCTTTCATCTGTTGCTCACAGAATCTTACGATTTCTCTGAGTTTTTCACTGTCGTTAATGTTTATCATTTGTATTTCCTCCTCTCAATCATGTCAATCGTGTGTATTGCGTTTCCTTCAAAAAAGCCGACAATGCATATCGCAAGTATTAGTTCATTGTTATCAAACTTTTTTATGATATTTTCAATTGCTCGTGCCCAGTCGTCGTTTTCTTCAAGTATATCATAGACATACTCTGCTATCTCTCTTGCTCTCTTTCCTGTAATGCCCAGCGCTTCATACCTACTATCTTTACTGTGGTCAAAATCAACGTGTATTCTTTTCTCAATCTTCAATCACACCTCCTCCAAGAATTTTTTCTCTATGTGAACGCAACAGTGGGGGCATTTGTAGATTGTATATGTGCTCCCCCACATGTGCATCTCAAGTTTCTCCGCTTCTTTGAGTTCGAACGTTTTGTGGCACTTCGGGCATCTGACTTTCATTTCTTTGCATCCTCCACTTTTTGCAACTTGTACCACAGCTCCGTTATTTTTTCCGTTATTTCGTGTATCTTCTCCCAGATTCTTGCAATCTCTTCTAAAATTTCCTCATTTACTCTCTGTATCCTCTCAATCTCTTTTTCTGTCATCTTATTACCTCCTCCTTTTAGTCCTCTTCCTTAAGGGAAGCTATGGCGAACGCCAGTGTCCTCTCTTTGTCTAAAAAGAACAGCAGTGCCTGATTATTTTCTATGCCCATCTCTATTATGTTTATCCCATTCTGTTGCAACGCTTTTACTATTTCCATCGCATAATTGAGAAAAAAGGTATCTATTTTTGCCACGTGTCCCTTGAAATTTTTTACTTTTACTATTCCTGTCACCTTCGCTTCATCTGAAAGCTGAACGTCTAACCTCATTATTCCACCTCATGCCAGTTGAGAACGACGTAATCCGGGAATAGCTCTGCACACTGTTTTATGACTGTGTCCTCGTCGCTGTTCTCTGCCTCGATTTTTTCTATTTTCATATCACTGTTGTTTATGAGAGTTACTGCAATAGTTTTCGGCATATCTCTTTCACCTTCTCCCTGTTCTGTTCTGCTTGTTTTGCTTTTTCCTCTGCAATCTCTCTTCCAATCTCTTTCATTCTTCTCTCAATGAGAAATTTGAGAAACCTCAGTTCTTCTAATTCTCTTATCTTGTGCTCTATCACGTTAATCACCTTTATATGTATCCCCACGCTTTCATTCTTCTCTGTGCTCTGTCCTCTGCAATCTCCTCCTCGAGCTCTGAGACTCTGTTTCGGAGGATCCACACGAGCTCCCTGAGATACGTGATCTCTTTGTAGAGCTCGAGGGTTTTTTCTCTGCTGTAACTGATTTCTTTCATTGTGATTCCTCCTCATCGTTCTCTAATCGCTTTATTTCTGTTGAGCCGCATCTGTAACACTTTAGATATGACCCGTCTTCGCTTGCTCCTCTGAACACGTTTTTTGTGTTTATTGCACCGCAGTTTTGACACATGTATTTTCTCATTGTGGTTCCTCCTCATTGTCCTCAATTTTCCACGTTTTTGCTGGAGTTATGGAATCTTTGAGAATTCTCACATATTCCTCGTTCTCGTCGAGTTGCACTTGATACATGACTCTCTGATTCATTAGATACTTATCAATGTTCACATCGTCGCCGCTTTTTAGCTCTGACTCGTCGAATCCGAAGCGTTTGAGCAATGAAAAAAGCTTGCTTCTCTTTGTCAGAACTTTGCTGTAAATAACTACTAAATCTATGTCGAGAATTGCGTCCTCTATGACTATATTGACACAGTCTCCGAACTTTCCTGTTTTCTCTTCGATAGCTGTGATTTTTCCAATTCTCAAGGGGGTTTCTTTTAACGCTGCTTTTACTTCCGGAGGCAAACCCTCCAGATATGTCACAGTTACCAATTTTCCACCTCCTAAATGTAAATCTCATAATGTTTGTCTTCTATCTTTTGTAGTCTCTCCTCAAGCTCTCTGCGTTTTTGTATTGCTTTTTCTATGTCTGCTATTACTTTTTCAATGTATTCTTTTGTTCTTTTTTCTATCTCTGTACTCTTTTCCTCTCTGATTATATACGTGCGAATCTTATAGTCTTCTTCCTCTTCGTGACCCCATAAGATATAAAGTTCTTCTCCGCAAACATCCCCGCAATAACTGTGCTCCTCTAAAAAGTCCATACCCAGCTTTACGTAAATTGTTCTTTGAAGTATACCATTTGCAACACAAGTGTACGTTGAAATCTCGCCGATTTTCTCTCCTTCAGTTTTCATTTTCATATCCTTTGCTACGTTTATCACTCTCACCAATTTTCCACCTCCTTTTCAACTATCTCTTTTATTACTTCATTACTTTTCTTTCCTTCTTTTCTCGCCTTCTCGGCAACCTTCAGGAAGGTTGCGTCTGAGAGTGTTATGCTTAAACTTGGCACTACACATCACCTCCTTTTTATTTAAAAAAAATTAGAGGGTAGAGAAAACTTCTCTACCCTCTTTGAAAATTGTTATAATCCCATCCCTCTCTTCGAATGAAAAGAGAGTGGGGTTCTCGAGGAGTTCTTTCAAGAGCTCCTCTGGTACGTCCTCTAAAGAAAGAACGTACCAATCTTCAAAATCTGTGGGAGAAGGGTCTGAGCTGATCCACACCTCCCTTACTTCTTCTCTTATTTCACATATTTCTATTCTCACCTTCACCACCTCCTCAATTTTTAACATAATATATTATACTATACTATTTAAACCTTTCTATCAACAACCGCCGAAAAGATCACAGCCAAAATTGTGAGAGGAGCCTGGAAAGAGGACCTTCTTGTGCGTAAATTCGGCGATTGTGGTAAAAAATCACGGGTTCTTGTGCATGCTCGAAAATTCGGCAATTTTGGAATGTGGATAAGGCGATTGTGGAAGTTGTGAAAGATACCACAGTTTGTTATCAGATGTGGACAGAGTGGACGCAGAGTGGACGATCAACTGTCCCACTTTCGCCCTTTTTCCTGCCTTCTTTTTACTAAAAGAAAAGATAAGAAAGGAATGGGACAATGAGCACAACTAAATAAATATATAATTATAAAAAAAGTAATTAAATAT
>JAGGSE010000133.1 GCA_021159225.1 bacterium | reverse complement strand
CATAAATATATACCTGTGTATTATATATACATGCACACCACTCCTCTGCTTCCCGGAGGAGCGGTGGAGCACTGAAAAGGAGGTAGAGAGCGAAATGGGAAAAGCGTATAGACTTATCCGCCCACAATTGACAGTTGAAGACATTATGAAGATTCGCTTCAACCCAAGATATAGGCTGACGACTTCGCCGTTCGGTCTTACACCAGAAGAGTACGAGAGAAATCCACCGGTTTATCTCGGAAGGGCAGTCTCATGGAAGGGCGTCAAAGGAATAGAAGAGGTAGAAAAGAAAAATCCTCGGGTAGCCGCAGGTCTGAGAAAAGCGATAAAGATTAGCAAGGCGTTTGCTGGAACCTACGGAACTACGATATATAATGGAAGGGTATATCCAAAGAAAGCGATAGAACAGAAGAGATGGAAAGAGATGGGAATCAGCGTCTAACGGAGGTGTAGTTAATGGCAGCGAAATGGAAAGTTCCCTTGACTGGTTCTCTTGGTGCCGGTACAGGTGTGGCACTTGGCACGCTGGCGGCTGAATGGACGGCAAGGAGTGCGGGGCAGACAGGATGGAACGCTTGCGGTATTAAAGGACTTGTGAAGTTTGTTATAGGAATGATAGGATATGCTGTTTCTCCTAAGCTGGAAGGGTTGTCGAGCTTCTTTGCTGAGATGTTTGCCTACGGCACTTGGGGAAGCATACTGATGGATATTGCTCTTGCAGCGTATCCCGGAGGTATTCCCGGTCTAGCTGAGGACTGGGCTATCGGTGCTAGGACGCTGGCGGCTGGTGGAAGGCGAGTATCAGCGGTGATTAGAAGGGTAGAATCAAAAGCCGGAGCTGTAACTGCTCCAAAAGCTAAAGCAATTTAAGTTGGAGGTGAGAGTGTATGCCTTTAATTCCTCTTTCGGATTTGACTCCTCAAAGAAGAGAACAGCTAAGACTGCAGGCTATGAAGATTTGCCTGCAGAGAGCGATTGAAAAGGGAATTGCTAAGAGCAGGCGTGAGCTTATTATCAGAGAGATAGTGCCGGGAGATGAATCGGACTGCACTGATTTCGTGGACTTTGACTTCAAGACAGCGGCAACAACCGGACAGGAAGAATGGACTGAAGATTCAGCCGATATATCTGCAGGAGACCTAAGCTCAGTTGTAGCTTCTGGAGAGACTGTTAACGATGAGACTCTGATAGGAATATATGGATTCTTGGACTTGACGCCAGCTCCAGACCTGACTATGATAGGTCTATATAAAGGAAGTGAAGTCAAGGATATATGGGAAGTAGAGCACTGCTATGGACAAGAGCCATACGGCGGAATTAATGTAGATGAGAATGGGAACGTAAGAGTTGCTATATGGGAGCCGAAAGACCCGTTTGATATTAAGATGAACTTTAAGAGTGCAGCAGATAAGAACGTTGTTATGCTAGGATTTGTCGTTGAGAAGCTTGGAAAGCGTATCACCGTTCCACAGGTCTAAACTGGAGGTGGCAGTAAATGGCACTGTATGCTTTGGTGCGTAAAGGGTTGTCTGCGGGAAGAGGCAAGAAACTCGCAGTGGTTGTTGCCAGTGTTTCTAATGGAGATGATATAACTACTGGATTGACTTCTATTGATGCGGCAGTAGTTTGTCATCAAGCAAGTACAGCTCTTGGAAGCTCAGCATCAGCGTTCCTTGCGGAAGTTCGAAGTATTTCCGGTGGTACTGTAACGGTTAATGTTATCAGCTTTACTACCGGTCCGGCGATTGCCGCTTATGATACCGATGCGAACGTAGCGTGTATAGCCGTTGGAAGCTGATAGACTTGAGAGTTAGGATGCCTATAAGCGGCGAGGGGACTATTGCGTCCCCCGCCGTTCCAAAATATAGGTCAAAGATAGAAGTTGCAAGGCACTACGTCTTTGATGGAAACGGAAATCCTTTATATGTCGAGTATACGACTACTGATGAAATAGGAAAGAAATTGCTGAAGCATGAAGATGTCGAGAAGGTAAGCGATGAAAGCGTTGAAGATGCTTTGAAGAGAATCGGTGCTTCTAAAGAGGAGATCAAAGCTTTACTTGAGCACTGGGGAATCAAGAAGCCTGTGAAAAGAAGAACGTCCAAATCTCCGTAGAATTTTTTCAATATATAATATATAATAAAAAGCTCCCGAGGGGGGCGAGACTATGTGGAGTGAGTCGGAAAAACTTGCGTATGTTGCTGGATTCATAGACGGAGAAGGGAGTATAACTATTTCTGTTGACTCTAAGGGATGCGTAACGCCAAGGATTACTATTACAAATATAGACATCGGTGCTCTTGACTTTTGTAGAGAAGTTATAGGGGGACGTATATGTAGTTGCACGCCAAGAGGTAATAGAAGACAGCAGTATCAGCTTCATATATATAGACTTGGCGACTTGCAAAGAGCTCTGAGAATGCTACTTCCATATCTAATAGTGAAACATGAACAAGGCGAATTACTATTGAAGTTCGTTGAGAGTAGATTATCTCATAAATACGAAAGCTACACTCCCTCCGAGTGGGAGCTTGTTGAAAAAATAAGAGAATTGAATAGAAAAGGAGCGTGATAGCTTGGGAGTATTTCCTTATCGAAAGGATTTCGAGCCTATAGTTCAGACACAGGAAAATATAAGACCTATAGGTATTGGAGTAGAAGAGAAGTTCTATGTTGTAAAGCATATCGAGCCGATACAGCCTTTCATAGTTGATTTCTGTGGAAGCGACTTTCTTAACGGTGATTTACCAGCACATGGAAACTCCGGTTATGCTACTAAATTCTATGCCATGAAAGAAGAGTTTGCTTTACCAAAGAATACTCTTGGACAGTTCAGAATAGAGCTCTTGGATGATATATTGATTAAAGTGAGCCATATAGGAGCGGCGGCAGAGCTTTATGGTCTAAAGTATACGGATACTTATTTGATGAAAGAAAGACCGAGACATACCGTGTTTAAGAGACAGACAAATACTGATACTGAGCAACTTGTATGGAAGACTACCAACGTAAGCGAAGCTGGAAGGCGGAAAGCAAGAATTGTGAAGCTCTGGATTACTAACGAGTCGGGTAGTGCTGGAGAAGTTCGCTTTGGAGATGGAGATGGAACGGGAACAAATGCTTCATCAACTAGTGCAAGTATGAGTTTCAGAATTGGAGCTTATGAGAGCGTAGGGTTTAACGAGGACGAGTTGCCGGAAGTAGAGTTCTTAACTGGTATAACTTGGCAGACAAGCGTACAGCCAGTCCGTATAACAGTTACTATTGAAGAAGATATGATTAACCCGTTCAAGGATAATCATAATCGGGAGATATTCGTGCTTGAAGACAACTATCCTTACATGAAGGTTGTTAACCCTCTGGCAGTAGCACAGTCTACAGCGAGAATTCTTATTGCCGGTTACAAGTTCTTCTTGGCGGAGATTCCAAGACCAGCAAAGTGGACAGATATTCCTGTGAGCAGAATGCCTCAAGTCAAATAGGAGGCTGTTGTCTTTGAAGCGAGGAAATCATCTGATAACTACGGAGTATATACCAGCGGGAGAAATAGTAAAAGCAGACTTGGCTGATGAAGTTGTTGAAAAGCTTACAATACAGACGATTGTGCCTTCTGGAGATACTGTGAAATGGATAGCTGATAGTGCCTACACAATAGTTCATGTGAGCTTTCATAATCTTGGAGCGTCGGCATTCACTTCTGCGGCTAGCGTGACTAATGCCGGTAATACTGTTGTTAGCAGTTCAGCTACACTAGCAGCGGATACAGTTGAAGAAAAAGAGGGTACTGATTTGAGCAATACTTCTGTGGCGGATGGAGCTGAGATAGACCTTAATGCGGGAGACCAAGATACCTTTATAGTAGTAACCATGACAAAGAAGGTGAATGCTTAATGAGCGTAGTTATTGACGAAACAGGTGAACTGACAGTTATAGTGCTCGGGAATCCTTTGGCTGTCATAGATGATATTAAGATAGCCTGTAAACAGCCAGATGACACTTGGAAGGTGTTCAGTGTCTTGCAAGGAGGAGAAACGCCACAGGCGGTAGCTGGAGTTGGAACACTGAAGTTTGACAGTATAAGTAGCGGAATCTGGGTAAGAAATAACGGGGATGCACAGGGAATACTTTTCTGCAGAGTAAAAGACCAGCTTGGCAATATAATATTTGAAAGGCAATCGCCATACGAAATAGATGTAGGCGTTGGTTACATATTTCCTCAATACGACCCGCAGTCGCCTGAGACAGTACTGTTCGATATGCCTACTCACGACTACGTCATAATCGTAGAAGCCGGGCATATAGAATGAGCATCGACGAAAGAGTGGAGTTCGTCGTAAAGGAAGTTGGTATGGAAGTAGAAAGACCAAGTATAACTCCCTATATTTTATTGCTTGTAGTAGTTGGAGCGTTGATAGGGGTGATGAGTAAATGAATGAAAAAGTATTAGCCGGAACAGCTTTAGGAGGTATTGCGGGAGCTATAATCGGAGTGCTTGCGACGTCAAGACCTGTTACTGTGCCGGATGAGGTTATGGAAGCTTTACAGAGGTTTACTTTCAAGGATACTACTACGGGGCAGTACGTGGTTCACGGAAAGCCTCTTCATAGATTCGACTACATAAGAGAAGATAACCAGCATAAAGCAACAAGAGTAGTGTTCGGCTTTGAAGATAGATATAACTTCGGTCCGGTTTCGGCAAGAGACTATGACTTCCTTGACGTGATAGTAAAGGTTGATATGGACATGGAAGAAAAGAGATTTGATGCTACTATTGTTCAGTGCGGTGCTGACGGAATAGAAGTTTACTATGAAGGAAATCTTGTCGCTACCTTCGAAGAGTTAACAGAAGATAATCTTGGGCAGGTATTGGGAAGATATATTGTTGTGCGTGATTATCTATGACGGTAGAAAAGCTGAGGCGGTGGCTGGAACTTCTACCTCCTCAGGAAAGAAACCAGCCTTGCCTGAGTGTTGACGGAGTATGGCTTACTCCGGAGGATATGCTCAGGGAGGCTGAAGCTGGTAGTAGCCTAGGAAGAAAAGCACAGATGATATGGGAAACTAAAGGGTTAGGCACAGACGAGGAGATGCTTAAAGAGAGGATAAGGCGAAGACTAAGCAGGTATCCTCCTGATAAACCCATTTTTATTACTTTAAGAGGCAAACTTACACCTAGGCAGATATTAGAAGAAATAGAGTCTGGGACTAGGCTAGGCAAGAACTGGATTGAGACGGAGAGAGCTTACTTAAAGGTGATAGGTAAATTGAAGGAGCGTGTGTAGTTGAGCTATATGCTTACTACAGAGCCTGATTGGGATGAGGCTACACAGTATGGTTCCTACTGGGTAAAGGCTTTTGTTGAAGAAATAAGGAATCTAGGAAAGGACGTAGTGGAGCTTGTCGGAGATGAAGTTACTTATGATAACTTTGTAGATTACTTGCAGAGCTATAATCCTTCTGCTTTTTGGGGTATGGGACACGGAAGTGAAAATCTGTTTACTGGTCAAAACGGAGATATTCTTTTACAGAAAGGAGTTAATGAGGATTTAATGACTGGAAGGGTGGTGCATCTTCTTGCCTGTTTATGCGGAGCTGAAGGAGGTCTGGCAGAAAGCTTGGCTAATGCTGGAGCTGTTTGCGTGTTTGCTTATTCTAGGGACTTTATACTTGGAATTGAGAGTGAGAATATTAGTCCGGAACCTGATAATGAAGTTACGCAAAGCCTGCTTGAGCCTGATGGAGTTATAGAGTTAATTCTTGCTTTAGGACTTTCAGCTGTTGAAGCTTATAAAGGAAGTATTAATCGGAGTGACTACTGGATAGATTACTGGTTAAGTAGCGGTCATCCTGATGCCGACTTAATAGTTTACAGTCTTATAAATAACAGGGATGCTTTGATGCTCTACGGAGTTCCGCAGGCTAGGCTCTCGGAATTACCTGCTATTTCGCCGGTAAGCCTAGTGGCGTTGTGGTTTACGGTTCTAGGCTCTACTTTAGCTGTAGTTCAAACAGTAGGAGGTGCTAAGGTTGAGCTATCCTGAAGATAAAGAAAGATGGAGTGAGTCGCTTGCTCAACCTGAGGGCGGGTGGGCGTCGTGCTACGTCCCAGTCGAGATTTACCTAGATGCGGCTCATAGGATTAGCGGAGATTACTGTATTGGACTAAAAGGCTATCCATCAGAAGGTTATATGGGCTTTTGCTTAGTTTTTAACGAACCTATGGACTTTAGTATGTATAAAACTCTTAACTTTTATCTTTACTTATACCCGTTTGCTGATAGTGAAGAAGCTTTTACTGGAGTTTGTAGGTGCTGGCTTACAACTGCAGACCCGTACGTTGAGTATGATGAAATAGAAAAGATATTCACTTGTGCTGTAGGTAGCTGGGAAAAGAAGTCGCTTAATCTTTATGAGTTTACAGACGCTTGGGGCAACCCGCTTACGGAAGAGCAGATAAGAGAAAAGCTGAGCCATGTCTACGGTATAGCTATTGCTCTTGAGCCTATAAACTGTGATAAAGAACATAGAGCCTATCTTGACAGAATATATCTTGAAGCTCCTTACGGTATTGTAAGTATTAGTAGTGTACCTTCAGGTAAAGGCTTTTACTATAACGGAATTTACTATACTACACCTAAAACTTTCAGAGAAGTTGCCGGAGCTGAAATTACTATAGTTGCTGAGGATGAAACGTTTCTGCAGTGGGAAGATGGTTCTAGAGATAGAACAAGAACTATAGTTGTACCTGAAGGTAGTGTATATCTTACTGCTTATTATGAAGGTTCAACTCCTCCTACGCCTCCTCAGCCTACTCCAGTTATTATAGGAGGTTTAGATATGAAGCTTATTGCTTTGCTTGGTTTAAGCTTAGTTACTATTCCGTTCTTAGCTTTCGGAGGTGAAAAATAGTGAAAACCGTAAAAGTATTAAGAAGTAGAATAACCGGAGAATTGCAGACGTATGTGCTTGGACTATACCAGAGCCCTGACTTAGAGCCGTTTGAAGAATGGGATATGGACGCAGAAAAAGAAAGAATACAAAGTGAACTTGACGCTAAAGGAATAGACGCTATAGTGGATAAAGTTGAGCACTGGCGTACTCCAGCCGCCGATTATCTTGTAGTATATAACTGGGTTCCGGTTGAGACGGTAGAAGCTTCGAGGGAAACGAAACTTATACACCCTCTTTTAGCGTCCTTATTTCAAGCTTTAATTGAGCATATAACTGCTGTTCTCTTTGTAGTTGCCTTGGGCATTATAGCTTTGATGGTGTTCTGGTTTACTCATCCTCAGCAGGCTACTTATTACCAACACGACCCGGAGACAGGTGAAGTAAAAGGAGGGCTTACCTATACAGAGTATATATCACTTAAAAGGGCAGAATATCCTAACTGCTTCATATGTCCCTATTGCGGACAAGTATTCTGCCCAGAAGACTACGGTGGAGATGTTGAAGCGGCAAGAGAAGCTTGGGAAAGACACGTCGCTTCCTGTCCTGCAAAGGAGCTGACAGCTGGCTGGGAACAAGAAGCTATGCCTAACTGGTTAGATGTGCTTATATACGGAGGAATAGCGGTTGTAGGTCTGCTGTTCCTCAGTCAAGTAATAGGAGCGTTTGGAGGTGTTAAGAAATGATAGAATTAGGAAAGAAAGTTGAAGGAAGACTGCTAGAGATTCCACAGGAAGTAGCACTCAGCTTAGAGAGTACTAAAGGTAAGATATACCAGCTGAGGATAGAAACTGAAGGATTTATTAATGAAGATGAAGTCGTTAATACTCTTATAAGTGGACTTGAAAGCTTTGGAGCTAAGGTGCTGTGGATAAAAGTAGATTCTCCTGTTGTAGAAGTTCAAGTTGAAGGTTCACCGTTTGCTTGGAGTGCTGTATTGCCTTGGATTTCTCCAGCTATGAGTATTATAGGAGTTGTTGTTATTCTAATAGCATTATATAGCGTAATAGCCGCAGTACCCGGCTGGGCGTGGGGTTTGCTTGTGCTTGGGATAGGACTGCTATTCTTTTCACCGTATGTAGGTGAGGTAATTGGAGAAGGTAAGACCTAAGATTAGAGAATTAGGAGTAGCACTCGAAGATATACCTGCAGGAGAATCAGGTCGTGCTATATTCAGAGAAACAGAAATAGAAGTTGAAGCGTATGAGTATGTAAGAGAGTATCATGAGATATGGTGTATAGGCTATAGTAGTGGCGGTCTTCCACTTGTAACAGAGCATACGCCACAGGAACTTAAGTTTGAAGAAGCTGATGGAACTCCTAGGCGTGTAACTGAGAATTATCCTCTTCCTGTGAGTATGGGAAGAAAAGCTGTAACTTGGACTGAGTCAAAGCTCATAACTTCTGCTGGTGCAACGGAGCTTATTTCAGCACCCGGCGAAGGAAAGAAAATAAGAGTTCACGGCATCTGCTTTAGTAATAAACACACCACAAGCGTTGACGTTGCTTTGAGTGAGAAAACTGATGGTACTGAGCTCAAGTTTAGGCATGTACTGGCAGCGGATGGAGGTAACGTTGATATTAACCTAACGGATATGTGCTGGGACTTAAGCGAAAACACGGCTTTGCAGTTTTACGCACAGGCTGCGTATTCAGGCGGTGTCCTCGTGTCTATAGGATATACTGTGGAGGATGTAAGTTAATGCTACCTGTAACTATTGGGACTACCACTACGACTAAACTTGGGACAAACCCTCATACGGCTTTTGCCGCTAATAGGCACTGGGTTTTCTATTACTCTTCAATTAACTCTTTTGCTTGTAGGTCGTCTAAAGATTTAATAAACTGGACTGATGAAATGGTTATAAGAGATAACTTAGGTGGAAGCGGTTATTTCGGTATTTTTATTGACGACAACGGCTATTTACATTATGCCTGTTCCGATGAAAAGAATGTTTATTATAGAAAAGGAAAGCTTAATGAAGACGGAAGTATAAGCTGGGTAGCACCGGAGCAAGTTGCTTATCTCGCCGGAGCCGACGAAGAGTGCTACTTTCCGGATATATGTGTTAATAGTGATGGTTATCCTTTCATAGGGTTCTTTATAACTGATACTGGAGCTGGTCAAAGTTTTGCAGAAGGCACTCCGTATATAACTAAGTCAAGTAAAAATGACGGAACTTGGGCGACTGATTCCGGATTTCCGGTTCAACTTTCAACTACTGTAGCTGAGTCATGGCAGGTTAGACCTCGCCCGCTTTCTGGAAATAAAGTCTATATAACTTATTGCTTTTCCTCGTGGAGTAAACATGACATATACGGCAGACTTTGGGACGGTTCTTTAGGAAGTGAAGAGATAGCTATGAAAGATTATGGAAGTATATATACTATTTACGGTGTTACTGTAGACAACAATAATAACGTTCACGTGTTAAGCTGGGCTCCTGTTGCCGGTGAGATACACTTATACTACAACAAGCGTGATATAAATACGGGATGGGGTTCTGAAGTTAAGCTTTACGGTCCGGTTGAGACCTACAAAAGAGACTGCTCCATAAGTTGCGATGCCGAAACAGGTACTCTTTATGCTTTTTGGTTCGGTGAAAAAAGCTTAAAGCTACTTACTTGTAAAAAGGGTGGAAACTGGGACTCAGAACCTATAATTCTTGTAGAAGATGAATCACCTTTAACAAATTTCTCCGGACCGATAGCAAGCTTTAAGAAATATGGAAGATATATCGGGCTTATGTGGTATCAAGGCGACTCAAGTCCTTATAATGTAAGATATGCCGTATTAGGCTTTCTTCCTTCAAGTCTTAAAAGTAACAGTCATAGTATATAAAAGGAGGTGAAAAGAATGACTGTTATAACAAACTGCGATACGCTTGACGGATGGGGTGCACTTAACGGCACTCTTATGTTAGATACAGCTGACATGGTAGAAGGCACCGGTTCTGTGCAAGTTCAAAGCGGAGAGTTTGAAACTATTAGAGCACAGTATAGAACTTCAATAACTAGCCTTATGGACTTCACACAGGAACCTATATTCAAGTGTTACATTAAAGTACCTGACGCATCTAAGAATTTCTCAATTCAGTTTACTACTGCGGGTGCAGAAGGAAAAGCGATTTGGTTTGTGAACCAGCAACTGATTAATGGAGAATGGAGTGAAGTTGTTATTGACACACGGACAACGCCCGACAGCGTAGAAGGAACTATGGACTGGTCTAGGATAATTGGTATTGACTTTGTATATGAAGATAGAAGAGCTATGAGTATCTGGAATATAGACGCACTTATAAAAGAGTCGGCACCCGGCGAAGGTGGTCTTGAGGTTCATGCGTTCATGGATGATACAGAAGTCGAAGCTTCACTTGAAATCGTAGGAGTCGGGACTTATACGACACCTATTATCGTATATCTGCCTGTTGGAACTTATACCTTGCGTTGCACTTACAACGACCAGACACAAGAAAGAGAAGTAACTCTTGAAGAAGGAGTAACTATAAAGGAAGACTTTTACTTTACAACTCCAACGGCACCTACGCATATCCTGACAGTTGATTCAGAACCGATTAAAGGTGTATTATTTACTATAGAGAAGGTGAGTTAAATGAGAAAGCCTATAACCAATATAAGCGAACTTCGAGGAGTCTTCATATTTGAAGGAATCTACGCATACGACCACGACTGGAATCTCGTAGCTGAAACTTTAGCTAATCTTGGAGTTAATGCAGTCTTTGTAAACGACCAAAGTACCTGCCAAAGACGCCCCTACGATGAAATACGCACCGCTATAGATGCCTTTCACACACGTGGAATACAGTACCATTCGGTGATGGCGGTTCTGCAGGATACTAAGTGGGCTGATGGAAGTACGCATACCTGTGCGATAAAACCAGACGGAGGAATACTAAGTCCGTACTCACACTGTCCAATAAAAATTCACGACTACGTAATCGCCGCAATTAAAGACTACTTTTCAAAGTTCCCAGACGTCGACGGATTGATGCTCGACTTCATAAGATATGCAGGAGTAGACCCGGGAGACTGTTACTGCGAATTGCATCGCCAAGCGTTTGAAGAGTACCTCGGTGAAACTATCACGGACTGGGCACCGTTTGTCTATCCGGACGGGTCAAGGTATATCGAGTTCTTAGACTGGAGACCTTTCCAAGTCGACGACTTAGTAAGAGATATACACGAAACGATAAAATCTATTGATAAAGATATAGTAATCTCAGCAGCTGTTTGGACGCTAGATGAAAGCAACCCGATTTACTGGAGAAAGTTCAAGGGGCAAGATACTGCTCGCTGGGTAAAAGAAGGATGGATAGATATAGTCGCTCCTATGATATACGTCAAAACGGTAGAACAGCTTGAGTCCTATGTAAGAGGAACTATAAAGTGGTGGGGAGGAGGAACAAATAAAGGTAACGTAGCCCTTGCCGCTCTTCTCAGAAATGATAGGGAAGATGAAAATCTTACTCCTGAGGAACTAAAGGCACAAATAGACCTAGTTAGAGAATACGGTCTTCACGGATGGATAATATGGCGATATGGCGGTCCGGGAGAGAGTCATCCGGGAATGGATGCGGATATAAGAGATTATTTAAGCATAGTTGATATGCCGCCTACTTTCAGTATAGAAGACTTTCAAGTGCAACTTCAGAATTCTTCAGTAAAAGCAACTTGGAAAACAACGTTACCGGCTACCAGTAAACTTGAATACTCACCGACACCTCTCTTCACTGCTTCTTGGGAACGATGGAGAGATGACGTCCATTACTGGCTTATACAATACAACAAAGGAAATATATTAGAAGACGCTACTCTAAGCACGATTCACAGCTTGTCATTCCAGAAAAGTCCAGCGGCTAAGTGTTACATGAGAGCAAGCTCTAGTAACGAATCTGGAGAGGTTGTAACCTTCATAGTCGCTGTTGAAGAGCAACACTCAACTCCGTTTTCACAAGCCCTTGAAGAAGGAAGCTATCTTATAACAGTCCCAGAAACTGTTGAAATTGAAGGAAAAACCTATAGATTCAAGCAGTGGGAAGACGGTTCTACTTCTACTTCGAGGCAAGTCAACTTAACTGAAGATATAAGCATTATAGCTTACTACGAAGAAGTAACCGTTCCGCCGAAACCAGTTCCTCCTATAGCCTTGCTTGTTATACTCGCAGGTATATTTGGAATAGGTTATTTTATGAGTAAAGGAGGTGAATAAGTTGGGAGAGCTATATATAGGAATAAAACTTGAAGGAACCGACGAAGATATAGCCAACCTAAAGGCTTTCCTAGAGTCTACTCAAAGCTTCGACTTTAAGACGATTGCCGATATAGCTTCAAGGATAACAAAGGTAGTCATAACCGAGATAAAAATCGAAGAAAAAGTCCTTTACGAAAAATCAAGCTCAGGCACTTAAGCCTGAGAGGAGGTGAAAACCGTGTGGGAAACCCTAGGACAAATAGCCGAAAGTATAGCCTACGCCATATCCGTCTTAGGAATTTGCGGCGTATCGTGGAGAGTAGGAATCTGGATATTTGAAAAGCTGAAGGGACAGTAAAATGAGCGTAGAACAGATAGTAACTGGAGTAATCGCCGGTATAATCTCAGGAGCTATCTCGGCACTTCTTGGCTACGCCAAGAATGCCGGTGAAAACTTTGAGCCTAAAAAAGCAATACAAACTTTAGTGGTCGGCGGCTTTATCGGCGGAGTCGCAAGCTATGAGGGTATGAGCTACACTAGAGCTGAAGAATGGCTTGAAAGTATAGGAGCTATAACACTCCTCGAATATATCAAGAAGGCAATATGGCGTAGGCTGAGAAAGAAAAAGAAATAACCCCCCTTTTCTTTCTTTATTTGGAGGTGCGTATATGGATGGAGACGACGAAAACTATGTAACAGAAAGACTATGTAAAAGCAGAAGAGAAACTCTAGAAGAAAAGATAAATGGAATAAAGAGAACTATATACGTATCTTCGGCGGTGATGACTACTATAATATTAATAGTTCAGTTCATACTTCAGCTGGTGAGGTAAATGGAGTTAGAAAAATTACTAGCTATACTTGGCTTTCTCGCCTTTCTCGCCTTCCTAGTTTACATGATATACAGGCTAAGTTTACAGCAACAAGCTTTAACTACAGCTGAAATAGAAAAAGCAAGAGAAATCGCAAGGAGGCTTGGCTGATGGACGACAAAGTTATACTCGGTATAGTTGGCATAGTTGCAATAGCTATAGTAGCTATTTGTTACCTCGCCTATTTACGCTCAACCGGGCAGACCGGTCTAACTACAGCAGAGATAGAAAAGGCTAGGGAGGTTGCTAAGAGACTTGGCTGAAGAGATAAACCCAGATGCTATAAACGCCGCTTTACTTCTTGAACTGAGAGATGGAATTTTTTCTCTTAAGGAAGAAATGGGTAGACTTAAAGAAGAGATTGCTAAACTTAAAGAAAAGAATGACTTACACTTAAGATTTGAACTCGACTTAAGTATAGAAAGAGATAACGAACTCATAGCTGACTTTGATGAGATGGGAATTGAAGTTAATGCTTTAACTATACCTGCGGTTCCTTCTGCTTTAACTATAAGATTTAATTCTCAAAGTGAAGAACCTATTGAACTTTCCGCAAAGCAAAGAATAAGTATATCGGAGTACGAAATAAGGCGTATATATATAACTAACTCAGCCGGCTCAGGCATAGCTTATATTCACGTATTCGGGAGGCGAAAGTAATGGAAATGGAAAGTGGCTCTGAAAAGGAAGAAACTATACTTGAAGAAATAAAAGCTATTCTTGATGAAGTTGACAACGCACTTGCAAGTATAGGTACGGATAAATTTAGAGTAAGTATTGTAGATAGTATACCTGAATCAGATATAAATCTTATAAAGATAGCCGGCACGTCTTTAACAGGAAGGGACTGGAGTTCTGATTTTGCAAAGCTCCAGAATTTAGACGCTTTGCTTAGTACAAGAGCAAGTGAATCTACACTTACTGATGTGAAAAACCTCTTAGATAAATTAGAAGACGCACTTGCTTCCGTAGGAACCGATAAGTTCAGGTCAACTATAATTGACGCCCTTCCAAGCGGAACTAATACTATAGGAAAAGTAAATATCGAAAGAGAAGGCTCTGTTACTCATTTCAGTGTAGCGGCAACTGCAGCCGGTTCTACTACTATATATACACCGGCTACTGGTAAAGCCGCTAAGGTCTTAGGTTGGAGTTTCTACTCAGATGCGGATGTTGTTGTTGAATTGAGATTTGCTACTAGCGGAAACGTTATAGCTGGTTTACCTTTTAAAGGTGCTCATGCTATGAACTGTTTAGGCTTAACTGCTCCTCAAGGTTCAGCTGATGAAGTTATAGAAATATACGTATCTGGAGCAGTTAATGTTAAAGGTTGGATATGCGTTGAGGAGGTGTAAATATGGCTGTAGGAGACGTTAAATCTGACCTGCAAAGCGTAGCCGCTTCAAACTATTTGGATATACGTCCTCCGTCAGGTGAAGAGTGGGTAATACATAATATCTATCACGAGTATGACGTCAGCCTAGTATTCACAGACGGCACTAATGAGCTTACCTTTGACAGTGATACCGGAGCAGGCGTCTACGCTAAGTATGCTTTTCATGTAACGAACAGTCTTTGGATTAGAGTTTATAATAGTGATACGGCAAATGCCCGTTTAATAGGCTATGATGGAGTGCAGACCAAATGACAAGGCTGACTCCACTATACTCAAGCCTTAAGGCTTTTCAGATAACTTACCAGACGCCACAGGAAACTTTGCTTACTACACCAGAAACTTTACCTACCGCAGAGCCCGCAACTCCACAGATAAGTTATACCGTAGCCGATGCAGACTTACCAGATATAAGTATTCAACCTGAGAGTAAGATGCTCATAGGAGTAGTCATAGGAGCAGGTCAATTTACAACGGCCGGAACTCTATACTGGAAGATGTTAAAAAATGGAAGTGCCGTTAACGATGGTAGCTTTAGCGTAAGTGCAAATTACTATTATACAATTAATGCTTATTTCCTTGACGTTGCAGTAGGTGATACTCTTGAGCTCAGCCTGTGGTCAAGCGTTAGTGATAGCGTTTGGGATTATAAGGCGTACCAAATACAAATAACAAGATTTAAAGTCCTAGGTAACTTCAGACTTGAGTATAAAACAGCATCAGCTCAACCGGCTTTAACTGAAGGAAATCCGAGTGCTCTAGCAACAAGACCTAGCCGTTTTTGTTTCGATAGGGCATCTGATTACGGACAAGAAATAAGTCCTCCTCAAACTTGGGATGTGTACCGTTCGCATGAAACCTATGGAATGTATAGACTCCATTATGGCGATAGAATATACGCTAACGGAGTTTCCACGTATACGCATCCAACATACAGACCTGTCTATATTCGGAATGAGTGCCCGACTTTATTTCATATAAGATTCCTAAACCTTGAGATGGGAGTTTAGATGACTGAGATAACCGAGTATGGAGATATAATGCTTAACACAAGCCTAGATGAATGGGGTAGGCGGAGAATAAACGGCGTACTCGAAGACGGCACTACAATATTCGTAGTAGCTGTTGTAGTCAGACGTATAATAATAAACGGCTTTACTCTGGTGATAGTATGAGCTTCCTTGAAAAGATAAATAACACAATACTAACTGCTTTAACCGCTATTAGCGGCGTAACCGGCACTGTTGCTGTGGCAACTGACAAGCTTTATAAAAGAATGACTTCCGAAGTCTTCAAGTATGACTATCCTGTAACAAAACCCGCAGGCTCAGTTCAAATAGTCATGCCCGCCTACAACGAAGAATACTTTATAGAACAAGCCTTAGACAGCCTACTCAACCAGAATATAATCCACAAGTATCCAGATTACTTCGGCTTAATCGTAGTAGACAACGGCTCCGAAGACGCCACAGCCGAAATAGCAAGTCTATACGCCGAAGTTATAAAAGAGCCTAGGCGTGGCAAACTATACGCAAGAGACACCGGCATTAAATACAGCCAAGCCGACATAATAGTCGCTGTAGACGCCGACTGTATTTACCCTCCAAACTGGCTTAACTTAGTATTAAGACACTTTCATAACAGCCAAGTAGTAGCAGTTTCCTGTCCTCACATACCTTACGATGACTCAAGCTTAATTACCGCCTTTTATATCTGGTATTCCAATATAGTCCCTCACGCTAGAGCTAGACTACCGGGAGGCGGCTCTGCTTTCCGCCGACAAGCATATTTTGATATAGGAGGCTTTAACTTAGATATAGACCAGATGGATAGAGTCCAAGTCTTAATCGAGGAAGAAGTTAACTTCCCGCGTAAACTTGCTCAGCTTGGAGATATAGTTTACGAGCTCAAAGCTCCGTTCTTCATATCCACAAGAGGTTACTACTGTTCTTATACTACTTCAGAACCTAGAGTCGTACCCGAACCCGAATACTGTAAAGAAATAAGGAGAGGTGAAAGATTTTGAGAGGGAAAGGAGCGTCCCGGACAGTACCCTTCTCCCCTCTAATTCTTCTAAAGGGAGGTAGCCTAAAAGAATGCCGGGTCGGTCGAAGGAGCCTAGACCGCCTCCCACGCTCCCCCTATACTCAAGAGGTGATAAGGTATGAGAGGATATAGACCTGAGTGGTTATACAGCTACAGATTCAGGTGTAAAATCTGCGGGTTTGAAGGAAAGACTTGGAGTGAAGTAGCGTCTCATCTACTAAAGAAACACGGTAAAAGAAACTACTATGAACTAAAAGAAAATATAGAGTATCTTGGACTTCCTGAAGACTTGGTAAAAGCAAAAGAAGAAGCTGAAAGAAGAGCAAAGAAACTAAGTATGGAAGAGAAGATGATAAGAGAAGAAGCACTACGCCAGTTCCGGAAGTGTATAAAAGACCTAATAGAAGATGAAAAGAAAGCTCAGATAGAGTACAAAACTTTAGCTGACCTATGCGAAGCACTCGGCTTTCATGGAGAAGCACAAAAACTAAGAGAGATACACGCTGAAGAAGTAAAGCACCAAGCTATACTAGAATCTATCTTTAGTTTAAGAAGATATGAAAGATGAAGGTACCTACTAAAGATAAACTACGTATAACGGGCTATTCGTATAAACTTAGACGTAGACCTACAAAGGCAGAACTTGCTATGAAAAGAATACTTAACTCACTCGGAATAGATTATATATTTCAGAAAAGAATAAGGTGGTATATAGCAGACTTTTATCTGACTAAAAGAAACAGAGGAGTAATCGTAGAAGTAGACGGAGAGTATCACAAGTACAGAACTGATTATGACAAAAGAAGAGATGAACTACTAAGAAGAGAAGGCTTTGAAGTTATAAGATTCACTAACAAAGAAGTGCTCAACTTTCCTGAGGTAGTAAAAGAAAAACTGAAGTCCTTTCTTAAAGGAAAGCAACCAAGAAAAAGAAGACGTATAAGAACTACTAAACTATAGTGATGCACTGGAAGAAAGTCCAAGCCGAAAGCCGGAGGAGCGGGGTACTTGGTGGTAGGTGGGGCAGGATAACGGCACGGCCTCCGGTAAGTAGGCTTGGCTAGGGAGCTGAACTCCGCAAAGGGAAACAGCTCCCTACGGGAGTTATCTCTATAAATATAATAACACTAATAACTACTAGAGAACGTACGCAGAAATTACAGCAAGAGCCGCGTATGAAGTATACAGTCCTCTTATTTTTATAGTCTCCTCTATAGTAGAACCTATAATGGTTCTACGGGACTCACACCGCAGGTGAGAACCTCGGCATCCGCCTACTGAAGCACCTGCGGTAGAGCTTGCCCGCTCTCGCCCCCTACCTCTTACTCCAGCTCCAAGCGGTAGGAGCCTTCACCGCAACTTATCTATCTTATATTTCTATTACTCTTATAGTCTTTATTATTATCTTAGTTCCCTTTATAAGATTCCTTTCAGCCCACTCAAGGGCGTCGAACTCGTCGTGGAAACCTTCTCTCAGCGTAGCTCCAGTGTTAAAGTCTTCTACTATTATATTTGAACGCTCTATCTTCATTCTTTCACCTCCTCTACTGCGGCTGTTATAAAAGATATATTCTTCATTTCTTCTACGCAAACTATCCTTTCTTTGTTTATCTTAAGGCGTATATGCATCCATTCTTCCTTCGGAAAGAACAACTCTTTTAGACGCTTGATAAAGGTCTTCTTTTCAGGTAACGCGTTAATACACACTTTTATCATTCTTTCACCTCCTTTTTAGGTAGTTTCAAGATTTCTTCACTTTCTGAAGTTCCAAGCATCTTCATTAGTTCAGTCAAATTCTTAAAGAAGTTCTTAGCTTCTTTTGAAGTAACCAAAGCTGTAGCTTCTTCAAAGAACTTTTCTGCCTTTGAAGTAACTTCCTGATTCTTAAGCATCTCATCTACTCTAAGTAGGAGCTTTTTAAAAGCCTGTGCAGTCTCAGACTTTTCTATCATCTTCATTATCTTTCTTTCCATAGTACTGGCTGTAAGTCTAGTCCCTATAATCATGCCTACAGCGAGCATAGCTCCGTTAAGTATTGCCTGTAGTATTATTAAAGCTAATTCATCCACTTACTTCACCTCCACAAGTTTCTTCCAGTGCTCTGGCAGAGCTTCTTTAAACCAGTCAGGCAAGTTCTTTCTACATCGCCTTATTAAGTCAACAAAGCTTGAGTCTATAACATAGAACGCTGCCTTATCCTCAGGCGTTCTAACTGCCCTACCATAGGCTTGTATAACAGTTTTCAAAGCTTCATTTCTATACCACTTCCAGTCTTTCTTTTCAGTAAGCCTCTTATGAATTCTCTTATCCTTTATATCTCCATAAGGCACTTTAAATAAAACCTGTGCCTCGCAAATATCTCCTACCCAGTCCTGTCCCTCTTCAAAGCTCACGCATAGAAAGACTTTACCTCTACTATTCTTCCATTTCTCAAGAGCTTCTTGGCGGGTAGCTGGTGTATGAGTTACAAGTAAAGGCTTATACTTCGGGTCAATAAGGTTCTCTATGCCTATCATCATATCGTAACTATGGCAGTGAACTGCGATATTTCTTCCCTTTTCAAGCTCTATAATTTTCTCAAGAATCTTTACCGCAATAGGAAAGTTCTTAGTCCTTTCGTTATAAGTAAGCCTTCCGTTAGTAACATCTATAATAGGTCTGTTCTCTGCCGGAAAAGTCGAAGGTATTTGAAGATGAAGTATCTCATCCATTTTAAGCACTTTATCAAGTCCAGTCTCAAAGACGTAAATCTTCGGGTCGAGTATAGTTGCACTGCTCACTATATAATAGTCAGCCCTACTCCAGACCATATCCGCCGCAAAGATGCGGGCGTAAACAGGCTGAGCTATGAACTTCTTATAGTTCTTTCCCATATAACTGCTCCAGCCTAAGTCCCAAACCCACTCAGCATACTCAGCTGAATTGAGAAAAGTCTCAGCCATAGAAATAAAGTTCTCTATCAAAGCATAGTCATACGCATCCGTAACACTCAACTCTTCACCTGTAAGTGTTAACTGCACGTACTTATCATAAGTAGCTCTTGCGTACTCTAGGGCTGTTTTTACAAACGCAACAACTTCATAGTCGTTTCTGAAGTCGGTTATCAGCTTTTCTATTGACTTATAAAACTCAAATGGAACCGTGTAAGGTGAGATTATAAAGCTCACGTGACTAACTATATACTTATCTATGCTATGAGCTTCATCCAAGACGAGCAGTCTGCGGCGACCAAAGCTGTATTCCGTCTCAGTTCTACCTTCAAGCATAAAGTAGGCAAAGCTCATCAGAGCAATAGGAGCATTTAAAGCACGAACTTTTTGCCTCCAGTAAGGACAAACTTCAGTTTTTCTACACTCAAAGTCCTTTACTCTTCTGCATAAGCCTACGTCCACCGAAGCTGTCGGGTCGTACGCACACCTATAGTTCTGTCTTCCTTTAATCTCAACAAAGAACTTCCCTATTATCTTATCTTTTATTATTTGGTCTATAAGGCTTAGCTGTGGAGTTGTGTAAAAGGCTGGCTGTATAGCCCTGCAGAAAGTAGTATTCACTATACTCTTTCCAAATCCCGTAGGTGCCTCTAGCAGAATACACTTCACTCCCGAGTTGAAAGCGTCAACCATTTTCTCAATAGCTTCTCTTTGATACTTCCTGAACTTCTTAGCCGGAAACTTGTCCAAGACTTCCTTTTTACTGAGCAGCGTCATCACTCAACCCGCCACATTCTTCCGCCGCAAACCGGACACTTTATAAATCTACAGTGTTCGCCGGGATTTTCTATTTCATATCCGCAACTTTCACACTTACATTTCTTCGGAAGGCTTTCATATCTGTAGGGCATATATTCACCTCCTTATTATCTCCCATTTTATAGGTTCCTCCAAACTTTGAGAACCATACTTTACTTTTGCCTTTATGATAGGAAGCATTCTGGGCAGGACTTCATAGCCTATACATGACCTGCCCAGCTGAAAGGCGGCGAGCATGGTCGTTCCCGTTCCAAGAAACGGGTCGAGAACAACCTGCCCGGGAACAGTATAAATCCTAATTATACGCTTGACTAATTCTACAGGAAAGACAGCTCCACCTGATATATACTCGCCCGCACCAGAGCTTTTACTCTCTATATACCAGACTCCATCACTCCAAGCTTTCCACTCTTCTCTTGTAAAGTCAAGTTCTCTTTCTTTACTTTCATAGCAACGTTTCTGAAAAGCAAAGACATACGCCCAGTTAGCAATAGCCCTCGGCACATTCTGCCTTAAGTTCCCATAGGTAGTATACTGAAACTTATTAATAGCCGTGCCGGAGTTAAACTTTCTCCAAATCCATCTACTTATAAGATACAAGCCGGCTTTTTCTACTGAAGCGACCATATCTCCGCAAAGGCAAATCTCCCTTATATACCCATAGATACGGCTACCGGGCGGATAGTCTTCCCATTCCACTACGAGCACTCCTCCGGGAACCAGCACTCTTTCAACTTCTTTCCACACCTTACCCAGCTCTCTAAAGAAGTCCTCTTTTCTTTCTATTCTCGATAAATCCCTATCCCATCCTTCTTCTCCCGGCTTTGAGAACACATCGAGATGCCAGTAAGGCGGGCTTGTTACTGCCAGATGCACCGAGCTTGACTCGACTTCCTTCATATCTCTACTATCTCCAATTATTATCTTATAGAACCTCATTTTTCTTCCTCTCCGCTATATATTCTCCAAAGCAATAAGGAACATATGGGCAGTAATTACACTCCATTTTCAAGCCAGTCTTCAAAGGCGGAACTCCATCCTTCAAAGCCTGCTCTATTTCTTCTTTATTCCTAAGAATCTCCTTCCAATTCTCTTCCAAAGCGGATTTTTTGAACTTATAAGTATAGCATTTAAGAACAGGTCTTATCCCCGTATAGACTTTTTTACCAAAGAGCTCAACGAATCTACTGTAGTCTCCAAAAAGGTAAAACACAAGCAAGTCTCCTTCATCCTCATTACACATATAGCAATACGCCATCAACTGCCTAACTTTCAAAGGAAATACTTTCAAAGCGTCAAATGCAGACTTCACCTTCTTCAAGCTAACTGTTGTCGTGAATATCTCAGTTATACGCTCACCTATCATATCTATATCTCCGACTATCCCGTCTTTTTCTCTTTCAATTTCCCTCAAAGGATAGACTTCTAATACGCCATGATGAGCTCTTCCTCTTGCCATAGTAAGAATGTTGTAATCAAAGATAAAAGGCTCTTTTCCGCTCATATAGTAATAAGTCTTCCTTGGACAGCAGACAAGCCTAGTAACGCTCCACTGTCCCGGTCTAAAGCTTCTTTTCCTCAAAGATTCCATTATTCTGCTAACCACAGCACTATTCTCATAGGCGTTCTCGACCAGTTCACTCATAATATTTACACTTCTCCCAGTTAGTAGGTTCTATACATTCTTTTCCGGTCTTCGAGCAGTGATAACCTACTAGCACGCCTACTACATAAACAGCTACTGCGTATTTACAAATAGAACGCTTCTTAGGCACTTACTCCACCTCCCCGCATACTTTCCGTCTTTCCAGCTCCACAATATCTGTTTAGGCTTTTTCTTCCTTTCCAAATCGAACTTTATTCTCATCTTATCATCTCCCAGCAAAGCACGAATAAGCAAGCTAGTCCTAAAGCTTATAGGCAGACCATGAGCCTTAAGATGAAACTTATTATTTGCTGACCGCCTCACATAAGCATTTCCTCTACTCAACACCTTAAGCACCAAGAAGTCCAAAGCAACCTTCCACTTGGCAAGCACTCCCTTCCCATCTATATCTATAGTAACCCTCATTTCTTTACTCTCCAAATCATATGCCTTTCGTCTATTAACTCGACAAGACCTTTTTCTTTAAGCTTATTAAGAACCTTTAACCAGTATCCTACTGACTTTCCATAACGCCTCATCAGACCATAGGCACTGTGAACCGTTATAAACGGTTTCGGCATATCTTTCCATACTTTTTCAAGAAACTCAATTGCCAGCTTTTCGGTTTTACTCAATTTCATTTCTTTCTTCTCCTTACCATATTACAGCCACAGATAGGACAAGTAGGAACGGCTCTATAGCTGAGCACTACAAACTTTCCGCTCTTATCTCTTTTAGTCTTATGAGGAATACGCTTATAAGGTAAAGTAGGCAAATCATAGTGCTCATACCCGCACTTAGGACACTTATAATATATTTCTTTACTCTGTGACGGCAACCATCTCCCCCCTGCGGTTATCAAATCTATACTTCAAAAACTTTGCTTTCACAAGAGTATCCTCCTGTGCTTTAATATACTTTTCATCATACTCATAATCTCCTTTTCTGGGTAAAGGGACGGGAGCTTCTTCATACTCCCAATAATCAGGCACTTCATTTCTCCACCATTCTGAAGATTCTCGCCTAGACCGAAAAAAACAGGCATATCTTTCAGCATAGTTAAGCCTCTTATAGACGGGAACACTCAGCTCAAGCTCATCCGGGTCTATAGGTTCATCTATCTCCCTAGCCGTAACTATACTTTCCTGCTTTATCCAGTATGTCTGCGGTGCAAGTATAACTCCTATATAAAGACAAGCCCTCTCAAGCTTGTGAATGTCATACATTCCTTCTTTATCACTCACAACGCACACACGAAACTCAGCTATCGGGTCGGGTGTTTTCCGCCTAGGCACTCTAGCATAGAACATTAAAGCAACTTGCGTCCTGTAATAAACTCCCGGAGGCTTAACAGGATAATACTCTACTCTGCGAACAGTATGCCTCACAGTCCATATTCTTTTAGCCTTAATCTTCCCTTCTTTCTCCAGCTTATCACACCAGTAGCGTATAGACCAATAGCTTCTATCCAGCATAGCCGCAAGTTCTGTTCTAGTAATGCCCGGATACGCCTTCACCAAGTCTATTATCTGCTTGGCTGGACTAGGTCTTACTCTCACTGTTCACGCACATCTCCTCATAGCATTCTTTACAAACCCATTTCCGCCTATACTTTCCTTTTTTCCATCTCTTTATGCCCAGCCAAGCATACTCTCCTTTAACTATGCGGCGACCACATCTACTACAAATCCTATAGCCCCTCTTTATCAGCACTTTTTTCATTCTTCATATTCACCGACTTTTTCCATTCTCCGCCCGCACTTCGGACAGAAAGCCTCGATTAAGTCTTCCATTAACTCCATTTCTCCATGCTCAGGACATCTCCATACGTATACTTTTCCCATGAACTCACCTCTTTTTTATAATTACTTTATACCTACTACTTCCACAGTAAGGACATTTCTTCTGTTCTTTCCAAGGATGACCGCATTTAGCACATACCTTAACAAGAGCTTTTCTCTCCTCAAACAGCCTGTACTGCCCGCAATAAACTCCACCGCCTTCTCTATTACAGACATAGCTATCCTCTCTATATTTATCGCATATCGAAGCATACTTACACCTATTTGACTTCTTCTTTAAGTTTTTTAAGCTCTTCCAAAGCCTTTCTAGCCTCAGCAAGCCTTCTTTCCTCCTCTTCTATCTTCTTCTTCAGCTTCTCCTCGTCTGTCTCTTTATCCATGAAGCTCGACATAGAAGGCTGTTTTATTCCCAGCCTATTCAAGTAATTACAGTCTAGGCGACCTCCACGCACTATGTGCCACTCACATTCTCTACACGGCTTAGTAAGACAACCCTCAGGCACAGCCTAGCCCTCCTCCATTTCCCATCCGTCTTTTTTCCTGAACTTCACCCATTTCACTCCGTCTACTTTCATCTTCACATACTTCACAAGCCACTCAACTTCTATGAGGCATTTTGCATCCGCATACTTCACAGACTTAATGCCTATATCTCCTTTCCATATCCAGTCCAAGACCTGAGCAAAGAACCAAGCGTGCTCTTTATCAGCCATAGTTATTTCTAAAGGCGATTCCATTTTATCTTCGACTATGCGGACGACCACACGCACTTTATTTCCAAGATTCACCGGACTCTTTATTTTCACCTTTTTCTGCCTTATTCCTTCAAGCATCTCATAGCAGGCTTTTGCGTCTTCTTCCGACTTAAACTCTATGAGGCACTCTTTAAACTTTTCCATCTCATCACCCCTTTTCAACTCTTGGTGCTAACCAGTAAATCAATTTACCTTTATAAGGAATCTGACAGTCGAGTTTTATAGGCATATCAGTCCCATACTCAAGCTGTATAATCCCAGCAAGCTTATAAGCACTTCTCACAATAGGATTAAAGTAAGCCATGCTATAACTAGCCTTCACTCCAGCCTTTGCTTCCATCGCCATTATATCCCAGCCCGGTAAAAGCACATTTTCGACTGAACGAAGCCCAGACTCTTCCCTAGCCCTAACAGCCAAGCCAGTAGCCGTAGTTTCCATTTCAAAGTAACCAAAGTCCTTTTTACCTACAAAGGTCGCATCTTCAACAGCCATAAGCAAACCTTCAGTGCAGACTTTAAGCCTAGCCTCAGGCACAACAACAGGGCGGCGTTCCCAAGGCTTTTCCTTATTAAGCATCTTAGTCCTAAACGCTCTCCGCCTTTTGCCTTCAACCACTATTTCAAGATTTCCGAACTCATCAGGAAAGCTAAGTATAATGGTATCATCCGCCTTTATTCTCTTCAAAGCCTTCTTCATATCAGTAACGGCAAACCTTATATATCCTTCATCTCCAGCATCTAACTCTTCAAAGTATTCAGCACTCAATTCAAGTATAGTCAAGGCTGTATGCGATTCGTCAAGCTGACTAAGCATCAGCCCGTCTTCGCTTATATTGAACTGTAACTCACCAAGCAAAGGTGAGCAAACTTCCACTAAATTCTTCCAGAGTTCAGCTTTACACTTTATTCTCATTCACTCTTCACCTCCACTTTTATAGGAATCTTATTACTATTAGCCACACGTTTAAATATCTGCACTATCTTTACGAACTCTTCAACCACATCAAAGAATTCGCTATCAACTTCTATTATTATCCTTTTCTTCATCTTTTATCTCCCTCAAATAATATACAGCACCGCAATTCGGGCAGATAAGTATATAATCTTGGTCTGTTCTTTGCTCTAAAGTATGATACTTACACTTCGGGCAGTGAGGCATCAGCAAACAACCTCCTCTGGACTTAAACCTGTAATCTTTACTATTTCTTCCCAAGAAGGATTTATATACTCCACCCATTCTTCACTACACTTATCTATAAACCTGTTCTTCACCACTCTACACTTCCTTACATACCTTCCTGTAGCCAAGCCTTTTTCATCCGTAACAGCTTCCAAGAACATATAAAGCCTTATATCCGCATAGAAAGGAGCCTTCTTATACCCGTCTCGGCATCTACGCCCAGTAGATTTGCCTCCTACCCACTCATCTTTCATCTGTGCTATAAAAACAAGATTCCTTCCAAGCCTGTCCGGGTCTACTACTTCACAGATGAAATCATCAACTTTAGCCCTAACCCACCTATACTCTGTAATCGGAAACACCGCCTTCAGCTCATCCTTCCCAGCTTTACGCCTCTCCTTATTCACTTCTTCTAACCACTCAGCCGCTGCCAGATTTTGCAAGTCAGCCGAAGTATCAACGACCACAGTCTTAAACCTCTTTTCTTTATCTTCTTTAAGTCTTTCAAGCACAGCCACCACATCTTTCCAGCTCCTAACACGAACATACCTGTTTCGCCAATCTTCATGCAACTTCCTTATTATAGGCATCGCCTCAGCCTTAGGCGTAGTATCCAATAAAAGGGGAGATGGAAACGTACAACTTAGGTGAGTTTTGCCTACCTCAGGCTCTCCAATTATCTCAACAAACAACGGCGTAACCATTACTCTTCCTCCAGAATTATCTTTCCGTTTTTATATCTCCACTTAAGATGAGCACCGCATTCCGGACATCTCACAGCTTCTATTTGACTCTCCATAGTATCCCTATCAACTTCCTCATAGTATTTATAGCAACCTTCTTCATCTCTTTTATAGACTATTCTAATACTCACGACAGCCGACTCTTCAACGTCAACTTCGTCAAGCTCAAGCCCGCAACTTGGACACTTCATTTTACTCACCATAAAGATTCCTAAGCACAGCCCTTACTTTATAGTAATCATCTGCGTACATCTTAAGTATAGATTCTCTTCTTTCTAAGATTCTTTTCGTCTCATTCTTGTTATTAATCCAGAAGCTTCCATTACACGCCAGAGCAAAGCTGCACCCGCTTTCAAATATCACCAGATTATAAGTAGTATCCCTTTCCCTCAGCCCGCAAAGAACAAACGCCACTTTTTCGCCTTCAATAGCATAAAGAGCACTAACACTATTAGCCACCGTAACAGCACCTTCCCTCTTAAGAAACTCCTCTATCATTCCTTACTCACCAGAACATCAAGCAAATGCTTTATATTGAACAGATATGCCAGTCCACGCAAAGCACAGCCACCGACTACTTCACCTGTAATCCTATGTTTAAACTTCACGTATAGCTCACACTCTTCCTTCAAGCACTTCTCTTTTGTGAAGGGACAAAAAGTAGGAGGCTGTGCAGGCTTTCCTTCCAAGTCAACCTGCACAACCTCCTTTTTGGGTTTTTCAAGACTGAGCACCATAGTCTATCCCAGCTCCACCTTCTCCGTCTTTACCTCAGTCTCTTTCGGCACTTCCGACTTTCCATAGTACTCTTCAGGCAGAATGCACTCAATAGTCTTCCCTTTAACTATCACCGGCAAATCTGTGTATTCCACAAACCTGAACTTCATTCCGACAAGTGACTTAGCAAAGCTCTGCATTCTCTCATCGTCGGTAGAGCCCTCTATTCTTATATCCTTCAAGGCACCGGTCTTAGCCAACGCTTCTATGAAGTACGCCCACTTCGTCAATTTCTTATCTGACGGCGGATACCACTCGAACTGGTCTTTTTCGTATTCGTCAGTCCTTATCTGTATAGCTAATTGCTTCCTTCTCGGAATATCCGGTCTCCCTTCCATTCCTAATGGAGCTTCGCCATACTCCGCAGCCACTATCTGTCCGACAAAGTCCTTCTTTGCCTCTTTCAACTCCTCAGGCTTAAAGGCTATACTACTCATTTTTCTCTTCCACCTCCTCAGGTTTTACCATGAACTCTCCTATAGCTTGAACACTCACTTTCACTTCTTCTTTAAACGTATCCGCAAATATCTGAGCCAGCCTTTTAATTTCCCAAGGCAAGTCGCCGTACTTATCAGGTTTCACTTCCGAAAGGCTGGCAACTACAAGCCCATCTTTTCTCACTATCTGCACTGCAAAGCTCTGAGGCTCCCATCTCATTCTTCTTCCTCCTCTTCCTCAAATTCCTCTTCTTCTAATTCCTCTTCTTCTTCAAGCTCTTCCTCGACCAAGCCTTTTTCACCTCCGTTAAGCCTTTTTGGTCGGTGGACGGAGCCTCTAGGATAGGAGTTCATGCCCTGCCTGCCGCCTCGCCAGACAGGAGTCAAAGGGCTGAATTGCAAGTTCACTTGGAGGGTTTCACCGAAACTTACTATAGTATCCAAACACCCAACGAACTCCTGCCTATCGGCTTGCCGACAGGGCTTGCTTGAACTCCATACTTTCCCGGCTCCGTCCATTCCCGCCTCAAGCAACATAGCTTCCACCACTCAGAACAGGTTCAAACATTATAGCCCTCACCTTCACTTTAAAGACATCCTCCATGAAGTAGCAAAACGCATTCACCATCTCTGAGGCATTAAGATACCCGTGCACCGTAGAATGACAAGCATCATCCTCAAACGTAAAGACAACTATAGCCTTAGCTTTCTTCAAACTCTTATTTATATGCTTCAAGTCAGCAGGCTCTTCAACCTTCCCAAGCTTAAGCCTATCAGGCAACTTCTTAACTACTCTTTTTGACATACTCCTTAACCTCCTTCTTTGCTAATCTCTCTTTTTCTCTTCTAATCTCAAGCATCACTTTCAACCCTCTAATCAGAGCCTCACGCATCACATCCGTAGGCTGACAAACCTTCACCCTCACGCCTTCCACAGTATCAAAGCAAAGCTCCGTAACAAGCTGGGCTATCTCAGGCTCTACTCTCAAAGTAGGCAAAGCTACTTTTTCTTTTTCTTCTCCCATTTCTTAGCCACCTCCCTAAAGTATTCCAAATCCTCAAGTAACTTCCAGATTCTATCAACTCTTTCTTTTTGATACTTAATAAAACTTTCAGCTTTTTCCCATAAAGGCTTAGGTGGAATCTTAATCCTTACACGCTCCCATTTCTCAGGCACAGTCTTCAGATACAGCGAGGGATTAAAAGGATATCCTAACGCCTCACACACAAGCAGGTAAACCTTCTTATACAGCCTTCTAGGAATCCTAGGATACCTCGCAAAGTCAGTCCTAGCATAATACAAATCCTCAAGTTCCTTTTCTGAAAGCACTAAAGGAGGCGAACCTATCTGTTGTATAAGCAGACTAGCCCTCACTCCTTTCTTCCTTTTAATCACCTTAAAGCTCCATTCACTCACTTTCTTTTCCTCCTATATAAAGCATCCATAACTATCCAAGTAATAACTGAACCAGCAAACCCTCCTGCTATGAAATAAGCAACCGCAATTACCTGCCATTCACTCATTTCGCAACGCACCCTTCCATCCCGTATTCTTTACACTTCCACTTCCTCTTACACTTAAAGTTTTTATTGACAAACCAAGTAGGATGCTCAGGTCTTTTACACCTATACTTTTCTTGGTCTTCAGGATTCATACTTTTCACCACTATAGTATTTACTATTTACAAGTTCCCTAAGTATGAATAAATTACGCCTAATTTCCCAGTAATCTGAATCTTCCATAGAGCACACTCCATGAAACTTTGCATAAGGACAGTTATAGAACCCACAGCTAGGACTTGATACTATACAGAAGTAACAGTATTTAGCGTCAAGAGGCATATAGTCCAAAATTACAAGGAGTAAAGATTTCTTATACCGCATAACATCCTCAACTGTCTCAGCACAAGCAATCTTATCAATAACTCCATCAATTCTTTCAAAGAATTCATCTCTCCACTTTCTAAGATTCCTAAGTAACTCCCTAACCACAACACCTTCTGCTTTCATCACTCATCTAACTCCCTCAACTTTTTCAACATCTCTTTAACTCCGTCATCAACGTAAATCTGAGCATTAATCCTATCAGCTACAGCCTTCCAGAAGTCAACCCATTCCTTAAAATCTTCATACTCATCAAAAAGCATAGCCGCATATCTCTGCAGGCGAAACCTCGAAACCGCATTAGTATCTTCCCTTTTCACGCAAAGCTCCACATCAACTACTTCCATGTCATAGCCAAAGGCATCTTCCATACGCATACTCATTTCTATCCAGATTTCCATTCATTTCCACCTGTTCTTTATTCTTTCAAACACAGCCTTTCCACAGTCACGAGTAAACGGCACCTTCACCACAACAGTCCCATCTTTCTCAAGCTCAACATTCACTATAAGACCTTCCGCAAGAACCTTCTGAACATCCCTAAACACACAGACAACCTCTTCCATCCTTTACACCTCATAGAAGTAAAACAGTGCCTTCAGCACCCTTATCACAGCATCCTCTATAAAACGCCTATTCGCCTTTTCAAACTTTGCTTCATTTTCAAAGTCAGGCTTATCTCCCTTTTTATACCCTTTCTTAAATCTTATAGTCCATCCTCCTCCATTCCCAGCTTCTCCAGTGCAAAAGCTCACCTGAAGCAGAGCCTTGTCCTTCTCCCTCCACCAGAAGCTGTCAAAGCCGTCAGCACCCGGCACTACAGGATTCTCCATCAACTGCTTAGCCTCAACAAACCCATGCTTTTTTATAAACTCAAATACTTGATTACTCATCTTTTTCACACCTCCCTTTACACTCACCTTTCTTTTTATACCCAAAGATACAGCAGTAAGCATTAATATACTTACACTTCATTTCTCTTCCTCCACATCTCCTTCAACTCTTCAAGATGAATAATAACTCCGCATCCCGCAGCACCTTCATAAAAAGGACATGACTCATTCCTGCAGTCTTCACCTACTGAAAGACTACATGGATTAAAGAACCCTTCCTCAATAAGCACCCGCCTACAGTCTTTACAGACACAAGCAAACTGCTTCATCTTCAACTCATCAATATCTATAATTCCCATCTCAAAAGCCTTTGTAAGAATATCCCATTTCTCCCTACACTCATCGCAAATCAAGTCATAAGCTGACAGACACATCTCACTCATCACCTTCCTCTTTCTTCAAGAAATCCAAGAGGTCTTATTCCCTGAAGTTTATCCTTTGTAACAACTACCATACCTTCAGGAGCTTCTTCAAAAAAACTCCTTGAAATCCCAACTTCTTCAGGAGTAAGAAAGTAATCCTTAACAGCACCTTTTCCTGTAACTATACCATGCTTAATTCGAAGATGACTAGAACGACCAACTGTTATCTTTCTTCCGCATAACCTGCATATCCCTCTCATCACTCATCCTCCACACTTGAAGTATGACGACTTCCACATCTTGGACAGGGCGTAATCTGCGAAGCAGTCCAAGTATAGCCGCATTCTTCACATTCAAAAAGACCAAAAGTCAAAGCATTCTTTATAGCATTCCAAGCCTTCCAAAGCTTTGAGTTAAAAACCTCATCTCCATTTTCCTTTGTAATACCAGCAACTGCGTTTTCCATAAACTCAACAGCTTCTTTCAACTCCATCTCACATCACCTTTTGGGCAGGACACTCCAGCAAGTAGAGGCACGCGGCAACTTCTCTCACTTATATCATTTATCACAGTCTTGCTGTAGTGCCCTTTTACCCAAAGAAAAGAAAAAATGGGGAGATTAGAGCCTTTCATAGGTAGCCACCTTAAGGCACACCTATTACCTTATACTGCCCGGGAGCTATTCTCTCAAGGATTCCCTTGTCTTCATATTCCTTTATCAGCATCCCCACATAGCCTGATGCTGTTCCCAGATATTCTGTAATCTCTGACTTCGTTAAAACTGCACCTACTCCTCTTGTTCTCACCAATTCTGCCAGCATATCCCTTAATCCACCTGCCCTTCTTCTACCTGCAACAGGTCTCCCCACTCTTATTCCAAGTAGCCTTAATTGCTCAAGTTTTGCCTTTTTCTCTTCCTGCAGAGCCGCAATTTTCTTATCAATTTCCGCTATCTCCGCTTGCAGGCGAGGTATCGCCTCAGCCATTTGCTCCCTGACCTTTGCAGCGAACTCCTCTATCTCTTTTCTTTCTCTTTCAAACTTCTCTAGCCTTTTTCTCAGCTCCTCGAGCATATCAATCTTTTTGCTCATCTTTCCAAACACCTCCATTTTTCAATTTCATGCAACATATAAGAGAAAAAAGGTTATATTTAAATTTTTCGACTCCCAAGATTCTTGTCCTCCTTGAAGTCTGGGCAGGATACAACCTTCCAATAAAATACTCCTTTTCCAAATTCTGCCTCTTCACATTTCTCTCGCCTTACACACCTAAAGC
>JAGGSE010000232.1 GCA_021159225.1 bacterium | reverse complement strand
TTCATTAAACGTTAGCAACTCTCTTACCTTCTCTTTATCCTTCGGTTCAATTACTCCTGCTTCAATCTGATCCGACGTGGCTGGATGTTGTGTTAGGTTCAAAATTTTCTCCTTTTTTTCCATTTTTCTGCCCCCTTTTCTCTTTTTTACAGGATTCACGCAAAATTTTAAAAAAATTTTAGATAAAATTATATGTAAATAAAAAAATATGACCTAACCTGTCCTCATTTTTTGCCTCAAAAAATTCCTACTTTTCTAAGTTAACCTATTGAAATCATTACAACTCCTGACCGGGCCATGGTGGCCCGTCTGTCACTACTTTCTGAGACAACCCCCGGCAGATGAACCAAACTAACCTTCCCTTTCCTTTAACAAAGCAGACGGAGGGATCCCAAGGTCCCTTTTAAGAACCCGGTTCTTGTTACCTGACCTAAACCCGTGGTACTACAGTAACTTATCTACCAACCGGGCCAGGTCATCCAAATCTCCCCAAGGAATCTCTCTAGGATCACCTGGAGAATCGTTCCAATAATACGGATTAACCGGGTATTTCTCCTCTAACTCGAGGAGTTTTAATCCGTATCCGGTCTGAATCTCCGGGTCCCTAACCAACTCCGGCCTCTGCTTACGAGGTCTCCCTCTCTTAACCGAGGCCTTCGCTTTAGTTAGGAGATCCCTTAAGGAGCCTTCTGGAGCAGGAGTGGTCTTCTCTTCTAACCTACGTACCTCTTCTTGATACTGTAGGTTAGCTGACCACTCCGCCATCCATGCTGATGGAGAGTGGTACGGAAGCCATTCCCACTCATTCCTCTTAAGTTTCGTGCCCAACAGAGCCTTAGGTTTGGAGGCCTTACGGTCACTTATCACAGGACGGTGACCACGACCTCTCTTCCGTCGACTCTGAGCACGAGCCTGTTGAAGGAGCTCCTTAATATTCACTTTTCTCACCTCCTTTCTGGGCCGGTTGCCCTAAATACCTCAACGACTTTTTTGCCCCCGAAATTTACGAGTTTTTCAGGGTAATCTACTGAAATCATTACAATTCCTGACCGGGCCATCATGGCCCGTGTCGTTAAGGTATTTAGGACGGTCACAAAGGATGTTCAGTCCTTTGTGACCTTGTAACCTCATTACAGTAGGTTCGGGTTGGTTTTGAAGGTCCGTCAGTGTAGCTCCCGACCGTCCGTACCCGTTACGGATCGGGCCTTAACGGACCTTTGTGTGTAAAGAGGGTTTACAGGACTCTCCTTACCTTACCTTCAACCTCTACTACTTTTCCCTGTAGTAGAGGTTGAATACCTCCCTTTTAAACCTTTCTTCCCCTACCTCTTCTTTAATCCGGGGAAGAAGGTCAGGTTTTCTCTGTTTTATCAGTTCCACCACCACTTTGTACACAGTGGTGGGTCCGAGAGTCCCGAACTCTTCGGTCCCAACCTCTCTCTTTATTTCCCGAATGTATGTTCGGGAGAGGGACACGTGTCCCAAGGTACGTTGTGGTTTCTGGGTTTTTACCTGGGAGATCAGGGTTTTGATGGTGACCTGGGGTTTAAGGTCAGGGTTGTAAATTTTCAAGTTCTTCATAATTTACCTCCTCCTTTCTTAAGTTTAAGTGATGTTTTAATTTTAGGTAAATTATAATAGGGGAGGCGAATTTAACTCGTATGGGTCCTTACTATATAACCCTCTTCCTCTGTTGTACAGACCCTCTGTAATATAAACCTCACTATATGAACCTTTGTTATGTAAACTCCTATTACATAGACCTTGTTATATAGAGTCCTTACTATATAACCCTCTTCCTCTCCTGTTGTACAAACCCTCTGTAATATAAACCTCACTAATATGAACCTCGTTAATATATGAAGTCCTTACTATATGAATCCCCAGTTAAATGAACCTTCATTATATAGGTCCCTATCGTGTAGGTTCTTACTAAGTACTGTTTAAGTTCTATTTAGGTTCCCATCTAGGTCCTATTCCTATTTTAGGTTCCTCACTAAGGTACCAATTTAAGCGCCTTTTACCTTGAGTTCCTATTCACTGTTAATACCCTTCTTTTCTCAATCTCAGTTCTTATCTACTTCTTCTTAGATAAGTGTCGTATATCACGAACTCTTGAAAAAGGGAACAGATCGGAGGTAAACTCTAAAAAACTTGTATCAGAAGGAGTAATTAATTATGTGGTATGTCAATACTATTGGAAGTAAGTACAAGTATATCAAAGCTATAGAAGAAGTTATTGATAAGGAAGTTAAAGGAACAAGAAGGGTTATAGAACCTTTTGCAGGTACTTATACTATTAGTCATTTAATGGTTAGGAAAGGTTTGCATGTAATTAGTAATGATATAGGATGGTGGTCGTATAGTATAGGGCGGGCGTTGGTTGGAGATGGGAAGTGGTTTGGCACCGCAGTGAGAGTGGTAAGTGTACTAGAAAGTGTTAGAAGGGTACCTAGTGAAGGGTACGATAGGAAGTTGAAGAAGGATAAGATGGAAGAGATAGCAAGGAGGTTAAGAGAGAATAGGGTTAGAGGAGGAAGGTTAGTAGTTAGTAGAGGGAGTTATGATGAGTTTTTGAGGAAAGTTAAGAGAGTGGGAAGAGGTAGTGTTGTATATATAGATACTCCTAAAGTATTTAGGTCGGCGAAGGAGAGTGTTTTTAAGAATTTTCCTAAGTTGGACAGTTGGTTAATAGGTAAAGAAGTAGAGTATGAATTGTGGAATGAGAGTAATGTAAGAGAACATCATGAGAGGTTATTTAAGTTAGTGAGCGCGGTGGGGGTTAGGAAGGTGATTGTGGAATGCTACAAGAAGGCGGTACCTAAAGTGGATGAGATTGAGAGGATGATGAGGAAGTATTGGAAGGTAAGAAGAGCACATGAATTTAAGAATGACATTACTTTAGTAGGAGAGGAAAAATGAAGGCGGTAGGTTTGGTAACTAAGAAAATTGGGGAAGTGTGCTTGGTCAAAATACCAGGAGTAAAAAGGGTTTTGGTTAGAGGAAATTGGAGGTTAGGAGAGAAGGTAGAGTTGGATGTTGACTTGCTCAAGGGGAAAGAAGAGGTAATAGTGTTGAGAGTGAAGAGTGTTAAAAAGGGAGAAGGAGAGTTGGGTGTTGAGATGGTTAGGAAGAGTGGAGCTGAGATAGGTAAGAGAGAAGTTTTAACGGGAACTTTATGTTCGCAAAGCAAGCGTAAAGTGGTGAAAGCAACTCCTGAGGTACTTTGGGATAGTAGGAGGATTCAAAAATACCTAGAGTTTTGTGATCAGTATAAATTACCTGCGAGTATTGTTAGTTGGAAGTATGGTATAGTCCCAAGGGAAGCAGAAGTGTTCAATTACGATGAGTTCGAGACTAAGAGGGTTGAGCATTGGGTGAAAGTGCTGAAAGAGGCTAGAGATAGATATGGTATAAGAGAATTGTATATGTGGTTTGACCCTAGTAAAAGAACTATGAGTAGTACTATTTTGGAAGCGGCAAGGAGGGTGTTTGAGAAGAGTGGAGGAACGAGGCACCTGTATAACCTAAATAGATATCTAAATGGAAGGAGAGACCTCGAGGATGTAGTTAGTTCTTGGATACCCGTGAGATCACGAGTGATTGTAATCAATTCAGGTGATTTCTCTCTGTTGTATCACCTAACAAACGAGAAGTATTGTAGGTGTGTTGTGTATGATGATAGACCATGGGCGAAGGAGGTTCAGAAGGCAGTAATTAAGAGGGAGAGGATCCCAAAGAGGTTGCCAGAGGAACTACCTGAGTTACTTAAGCATAAGAACCTAACCGTCCGTGCAGCTGCAATTCTGTATTTCCTCCGACATAAAGAGATAGGAAATGTCGATCTGTCTGAGTTGAGAGAAATTGGAGAGATCCTCTTAAAAACTGGAAGGTATAGGAGAGTCGAAGTACGACATGTCTTTCCTAAGATACTGAAGAACGATATTGTACTGGTCAAAGAACCTACCTCACATTCCTTCCTTGAAAAGTACTTCGGCGAGACAAAAAAAGATTTTGACTGGGATAAGGTAATGTTCAAGTTGGGAGAGGAACTCCCTTCTAGTGTACTGATAATTCGAGAAGGTAAACTGAAAGAAGTGAACAGTTTCTACCAAAAAACTGGGAAGTACTTTAGTGATAGATCGGTTTTGACTCTTAACGATAATGTTGTGTATAGGTGCGCTTAAAGAGAAGGTTATTTACTTAGGAAGTTCCAAGATCTCTCAAGTGTTTCGAAGTAGAGGGTAATAGCGTTGGTTGAGCATTTACCTGTTTTAATGTAGAGAAGGAACTCCTCTGCAAACCCTTCAGAGGGATTGGAGCGGCCGTAGGTTGATTGGATCCTGTTTCGTTGCCTCTCGTAGATTATGTTCCAAGCTTCGAATTCTTTATTGGAAATCTTTCCCATAAGAAGGTGCCCGAATTCGTGAATCCACACGTCTTTTTCTGTCTTTACGTAACTAGAAGGGTTCCTTGTAGGTAAGGCAGGGTTCATAAAGAGGTAGTTTCGGTCACCTAGTAGTTTTTTGTTTTGGTAGTAAGACCTAAGGGACCTTTTTAAGTCGTGTTCTACCAATTCTTGAAGGAAGTTTACAAAGTTTTCGTCTAATTCCTTCACACCATAGGGAATTAAATGGAATTTCTTTGCTGTTGCGATGAACTTCTCTTGGGAAGTTTTGGATTTCTCTAGCTCAGAGATTATCTGACGGTAATAGGCTATCTTGCGCTTTCCGACATCTGTACTAAGAGCAAACCCCTTTAGTTTCCTTTTCTCTGTATCAGAAAAGAAGTGGACCTCTACGTTCTCGAGTAGTCCCGGGAATTTTTTGTCGGTGTCCTTGCACGCGGCGGCGAGCCATTTCCAGTCGATTTTCCCCTTATATGGAACTAACCCTTTGAAGGTATGAGGTGAGGAGTGTGAAAGTCTCTTAAGTAGAGATTCCGTGTCTGCTCTACGAACAAACTTAATTCCCTTAAAAAGGCTCTCTCGGATGGGGATCCTTTTTCCTTTGTAGGTAATCCACGTTATGATCCTTTCATAAGTCATTACTTACTTGTTAACTAGCGTCATTCTAAAGTAAGTTCCACTCTTTGTGAAGGCTTCTAAAATACTCGTTAAGTTCTTTTGTCGAGTTATTTCCTCTTGAAATGAACAACCAAAATTCCTCTGCAAACCCTTCAGTGGGGCTAGTTCTTCCGTACTCCGAACGTAACTTTAGCTGGTTGGGATAGTAAACATCAACCCAACGTTTCCACTGAGAAGGTTGAAGCTTAGCAGTTAGGACGTGCCCGAACTCGTGAATCCACGCGTGTCTTTGTGTTAGTGGATCTCGTTTATTCAAAACGGAAGGTTGAAAGCAAATGATTATATCGTCCGGAGTAATAGCGCTCTTTTGAGGTCTTCCTCCCCTGAGAGGAAGTATTACCAAGGGTTTCAGCTTCTCTATTTGAGTAAGATAGTAGTTTTTAAGATGAGTCAGGGTGTCGTACGTCAAGTTTGGGTTGGAGGTACCCAAACCGTATTTCGCGGCGATCTTTCGAAGTTCAGTGCGTGAGGTTGCACTACGTAATTCCTTACTGATGATGGTAAGTACCTGTAAATCTCTTCGCCCCAGAGTATCATTAACGACAAAACTCAGTACTGACGTTCCTCTACTTGTCTTGATTGGGATTATCTTGGTGCCGTGTAGGATTCCCGGGAACTTTTCGTCTACGGCTCGAACTGAAATCCCCAAGCTCTTCAGGTCGTACTTCGTGAAATGAGGTTCGATGTCGCCGTACCTTCTCCAATACCTTCGATCAAGCTCTTCAGCTATTGGTATAGCTTCTTTTTTCGAGAGAAAGCGGGCTCCTCTTAGGATTCTCTCCGTGATTGGAATCCTCCTGCCCTTATACGTTATCCACTTGAGGATCCTGAGCCTCATTTATACCCTCGGCTCGAAAATGTAGTCACCTTGCTGTTGTGGAAGAAGGGCGATATGCCAGTACGGACTTAACAGGAGCTTTCGAGGTATTCCTTTAGGGAAGGCTTTGCATTTGTCGTTCTTGAGGTAGTGTTTACACTGATAACATGTTGGAGAGAGCGCGTTTGCTAGGGGATATAAGGGAAGATCCTTGATTGCGTTAACTTTGGGAATCTCCACGATTTTACTCTCCTCTCTAATCAGTCGTTGACTATGTATATCCATTAATCTGCTAAGAGAGGCAAGGGAACTCCTACTCCTCAACTGTAATAATCCTACACTTGTTCTTATCACCACTCCAACGAATTTCCGGGATTATCTTTTCACGTATTATTCTGTGTTTGTATTTGATTAGGTTGGTTAAGATGTTTTTGATCACTACAGCGGGGTTTGCTGTAGGTTTGTAGCCAAGTCTAGGTAAGTTGTTCCTATCAGGGTTGTAGTAGTGATCTTCCGCTTCAACTCGTGGATTTTCATAGTGAGCGAGTTTGACAGTGAACCCCAGCTTTTCTGCCTCCCTCTTTACCAACCGAGCCAGCCAGATGATTTCGTATACATCCTCGAATTGGTTAAACACTCTATATTCTCCTTCCTTGGGAGGGTTCTCAATAGCAATACGGAAGCATTGCATGGAGTCTTGAATGGGAAGGAACCCTCTCTTCTGCTTCCCTTTTCCATAAACCGTTAGTGGAATTCCTACAATAGCCTGAGCGCAAGTACGATTTACGAGAGTGCCGAAGCAGTTATGCACCTGGACGTTGTTTGCGACGTACGTGTGATCTTCTTCAACATGGAGGTTGTATACCTTCCCTTTGTACATCTTACTTGAAACTGATTTTACTCGCACCAGGTTGTCAAACCCTCCTGAATGTAAATAGATAGGACAGCTCAAATCCATTACGCTTATGATCGAAGTCCCGTTTGCGACTAACCTGTTAAACCTCTCATACTTCTCAAGGAACGGATTAGTTTGAACTTGGAGCCATTCTTTTAGTTCTCGCGCTGTCATCCACCGTGTCGTCTCTTTACCGTGCGCTGAAGAGAGCGTCGTTACTAAGATGGGATGACCTGGCGTACAAACAATTTTTCCAAAAGCGCGCTCAAGTTCTATCTCTATCACTTCCCCAACGTATTCTCGTTCAAACTTCTTAAGCACCTTTCGAAACCGACCCTTATGAGTTAAGACTTTGTCTCCTACCTGAACGTCTTTTATAGGTTTTACGCCCTCTAAGCATGTAATTCTGGTGTTAGGAGGAAAACATTCATCTACATCATAGCGAGTAATTAATCTCTCATCTCCTTTCATTTCGGGGATCTGAATCCCATAAACCACTCCTTGCATGATATCAGTAGATCTAAGCCCCCAAACGTCGCAAGCAAATCTAATGTTGACAGAATCGTGTACCTTCGTACAATGATAAAAACTAGGAGGTTGACAAGGAAAAGGAAGAGTATCTTTACGCCCTCTATATTCAACTTCAAAGAATCCCTCAGGAATGTCGAGGTTTGTGACGCCATACTCTCCCATTGTGTTTCCTGACCAAGCCGCTTTTCCGTTCCGGCGTACATATATGATTCCTGTAGGAACGGTGCAACAGTACACCTTTCCTGCATAAGGAACCCATTCCATATCAGAAGGAGTTACTTTAGTTTGGCTATCTATCTGTGGAATTATGAAGCTAGATTTCTTTGCCACGTGATCAGCCCTCTTTATCTGCACAACTCCCGAAGGAGATTCTCTAAAGACCACTCTATGATTGGGAGTAATCACGAAATCGACATCGTCGTTCACAATTCTCAGCATCTCTCCCGCATACGGATACTCAACTATATGGTTTGGACAGTTGAACGATACTTCTCCTGTTTCTCCGTTGAGACAGCATACTTTGTCAGAGTAATCTAGGTCCTTGAACAACTTCCATCCTTTACTTGTTAGCACCTCTGTTTTGTCGTCATAACATCCTAATTTAACTAAGTGGATATCCTTACTCACAGCTTTGATGGCGTACAAAAGGTTTAAGGTCCCCACTAGGTTGTTGACTTGGGTGAAAGTAGTGTGATGTACATCGATCATTGAGTAAGGTGCAGAAGGCATTTCACCTAGGTGGACAATTGCATCTGGTTTGAACTCTTTAATGGAGTTCAACACAAATTTGGGGTTCCTTAAGTCCCCGAAATAGAAAATAGGTTTCCTACCAAACACTTCCTCACAAGCACGTATCCTCTCTTCCATACTCGCGATGGGTGTCACGGATTGAGATCCCATCTCCTCAACCCACTCTCTTCTCAACATCAAATCACAGCCACCTACTACGTAACCCCTAGCAAGTAAGTAAACAGTTAAAGTCCAACCCAAGTAACCATCCATTCCTGCAATATACACTCTCATCTGCAACCTCCCACTACAATGTAACTAAAAAGGGCACGTGAGGGTGCCCTTTCAATTGCGAGTTTGTGCTCTCTAAGTTATCTTTCCTTCTTGAGAATGCGCGCTGCGGCGCGTGCATTAGCAGCCCAAAGTCTCATCCCCCATTGTATCGCTCTGGCAATTATGTGAGTTAGGAATCCTCCCACAACCCCAATAGCGCTAATGGCAGCGACCTTAAGCGTAGTCTTCTCCGCAATTTTTTTAATGGCAGATTGAATTGACTTGAGAGCTGCCTTTTTCGCAGGATCCTTAACAGCTAGGGAAGCTACTTTGGTAAGACCTGCTGTGAGTATAGGAACACTCATTATTCCCGCAGTCGTGAAAAGGCCTAGCGTTCCCATCACCGCAGCAAAAGCTCCTACCCCCTCTACAGCCTTCCAATTATGGTATTGCTTTTGATATTTTTCGGGAATGAAGATCTTTCTACCATTTTTTAGAGTCACCCAGTATCCTCTTTCGCCTTTCCACGTAGTTAGTTTGGAAACTTTGGAAACCGGGTCTTCCTTTGCAGCTCTCTGAAGGAGAGCCGTTCCTTTCTTGAGGTTCTCTCTAGGTGTGAGTACAATCTCGAGAACGATATACCCATTCTTATCAACCACTGAAGTGAGCTCAAACTGAACTTTTCCTTTATCTCGAGTAGGACGGAACCTAGAGGATAGTGGTGTCTTAAACACTCTTATTGGTGTCTTAGGTATGTAATCGGCGGGCTTTTCCTTTTTAATTCGAGAAATAAACTCCTCAAAGAGCTTCTCTGTTTTCGGTTTACCAATATCCTTCTCCTGTGCTTTGAGAGATAGATACTCGCCGAAGTTAGACTGATGAAATGCTTTGGACCCAAGTACTCTATGTGCTTGAGATATCGGAGTGACCGCTCCTTCCTCTTTATACACTTCCTCAAATCGGGGAAGGAATTCCTCGAAGATCTCTCTAAACAAGGGGATAGTAGAAACGCCAGCCTCCCTCCAACCCCACTTCACTGAAATCCTGGGATTGACTTTCGCTGGCGCCGCTGCAAGAGCGAGTTTCCGCGGCATTCTTAATTCCTCCTTCTTAACCAAGTGCTAACCTTATTCTAGTAGGTTAAACTCTTAAGTCAAGGGGATGCCCACTTATGAGAGTACCAAAGAAAACTTGGAAGAACAAATCTCAGTACAGGCTCTCCCTTGAGGAGAGAGAATACGTAGTCTCCTTACGGAGGACGGACTTCCCTCTGTACTACACTCCCTTAAACCTTTCCGAACTTGTTGTAACTAATTGGCTAGATCTTCGCAGAAGGTGCTCCCATACGTTCCAACGCGTCCTGTTCGTCTGGCCTTCGGATAACGAGAGTAAGAGCTACCGTATACCTCTCGATCTAATCTACCGACTTACCTTAAGAAAGACCTTACACATAGCCGTCTTCAAACCACTACGTTGGTACGTGAATAGATTGTTTGACGTACGTGTCCTCCCTACTGTCCTTTGGCTGGGATGGGATGCACGTTGGATCGAGCTGGGCCGCTTCGAGGGAGGTAACTTCACCGTACAGGAACTTCTAGTTATAGAAAGGAGTATTTCCTGGAATGGAGTAAAGGTATCAAACTTTGGCCTCGGAGGGTTCAAGGAAGAGGTCGAGCTCGATAGATGGGAAAAGCGAATTCAGTGGCTCTCTAAGAAACAGTTGTTGACCCGAGGCAGTTACGTTGCCTATGGAAGTAAACAGGGTCGATAGTAACTCAAATAAATTTAAACACTTAGTAAAATTGAACTCAGTTCCCTTTTGTGGGATTACTATTTTAGAAGGGTTTGAGTATATCCCTTGAGGCGAAGTAAAAAGCGTGCGTCGTGTCTTTGGTAGTACTAAATGGAGACGTGAGCAGACTCTTAGGAGTAGTTGGAATTGCAAAATACCACTCTAAGTCGTAGTTTTTCGTAACTCGATCAATTACTTTGGGGATGTTGGAAACAAGATCACGGCTACGGCCGCGAGTCAGTTGATCACAGAAAGTTGAGTAGAGTTCGAGGGCGTCGTCTCGATTCTTAACGTAAAACACCCATTCCCTGTTTAAGACTTGCATGGATTCTAAAAACGTTTTTGTTCGGTCATAGAACGCGCTGTTAAATTGAAGTGTTACGTAGTGAATGCGGTGGGAGCCCGCTACGTAATCAGTGTCACCCGCGTGTGTTACTAGGCGAATTTCGCGAAAAGCGAAGTTCCTCCGAAAAGGTACTTCAGAGAACACTTCTCTATTAAACCTGTAAACTCTAGTAGCGGTCTCCGGGAGTGGGGAATACTGTATGTCCGGCCACTTCTTCGCGCTCTTTAAACTCGAACTTGCCCGTGTTATTAACTCAGGAACTCTCCTGTACGATGTACGGACGATAAATTCCTTCTCTCTTGTTGAACCAAAACCAATCCTATAGTGCCCAACAATACGGGAGACAGGGATTTTGGCGTGATCGACCATTCCAAACTTCTGAGCCTGACTTTGAAGGGTTGAAAAAGATGCGAACGGGAAGTCCTTGAGAATGTACTTCTGTGGGTTGAGTTGCATCTCTTTTAAGTCTGCAAAAAACTGGATCATATGGTGCGCGTAGGTTGGCGAATAAGGGGTTGAAACCCACACACCTCTGTACAAAGTAATACGAGGTAGTTCCTTAGACTCTTTTAGCAAAAGTGCCCTGTTCAGTGCGGATACTTCATCCCAAAAAGGGTTCTTAAGTTCCCCAGAAACTAGCTTCTGTAGAGTATCCCTAGCTCTAGAACGGTTCCAATGCCAGTTCTCGATCAACTTCCTATACCACAACTTATCCTGTTTGTTTGGCCAAGTACGATATAGTTCTGAGAAGAGAGGATGTACATATTTTCCTGTGTTCCCTAAGAAGGTTTTAAAGTTACGATCCTTTACCAGCTTGTATAGTCCTACTTCGTCAATTCTATCCATCCAGTATTTAACACGTTGCTCGTTGACGCGAGCTCCCTTGGACTTTAACTTTAGGAATATCCTCCGACCTCCCTTTGTAATGAAGACACCCTCTTCTCCACTTCCATTCAAGTAGATCCTGAAAAGTTTGTTGCGAATCTTGTGGAAAAAAGAAGTGCGAAAGTAGTTCATTTCCTCCTCTCCCTTCTCTTGAGTTTACGACGTAGCAGACGCGCTTCTGAGATAGGAGTCAGCGAAATAGCGTCGCCTATCAACGTAGTAAAGGGAACTCCTTCATGTGGAGCCTTGTGAATCCACTCGTCGTCGATCAACCTCGAGAGATCAAATACCTTGACTTTTCGTGTTTGTTTCACAAGCTTCCTCCTAAGTTTTTACCTAATTTCAAGTCTGCAAGGTTTCTCCCTTTCTAAGCAAAGAGGGATGTCAATAGTGATTATTACGTTAACGTGTCGTAAAAGCAAGGGGGAGACGTGATCTTCAGTTGCTTGTAAAAATCGATTTTTAGCCCAGAAGTGCGCATACCTTTGGCACTTAAATCGCAGGTAACGCTCAACCTATACTTAGTTATACCCGAGGGTGTGGGGTAAGTTCGTTGTAGTGGAAAAAGAAAATTTTATACTAGTCGTTCATGTTCTTACTGAAGCGAAACTCTCGGGGACTCTTGACCCTCTCCAGGACTACATTGTTATCAATACGACCTGTTCTGTACACATATAAAGGGCACAATCTCGCAGTGCAATCTTTAGGTGTTCTGCTATTTGAACACCATTGACAATATCTAACTATTGCTTTATTTCTCTCAGCGGATCTACCTCGTACACCTTTACCAGTTCGGAAAGGGTACAGAGGGCAGTCTGTAAAGGTACACTGTGAAACTGCGTAAGCATTCCACGCGGAACAGTTCAAGCACCTTTCATGTACCGCTTTGGTACGAGTGAGGTTTACCACTTTAGTACCACCATCTTTAGCAAGAACTTCAACTTTGATCATGTTAACCTCCTTTTACTTCTTCATCTTCTTTTTGATCAACTCTTTAACACGGGGATCTGTAATCCCGGCTCTTTCAAACTGCTTGTCAATATCAGTAGTTTTCTTCAACCCTTTAACTACAACCTTTCCTGAACCCTGGATATTTACTGGGGCGACACGAGCTTTAACTACAGGTTTAACTACAAATGTATCCTCCCAAACACACAAACAGAATTCAGGGCTTACTATCTCCAACTTAACTGGTACCTTCAATTCCTTCTCGAAAGAGACCTTAACAAAGCTCTCAAAAGGTGGGATAGAAACGTCGATCGAGTTCTTTCGAATTGTAGCAGGAACTCCATATTCAATGCCATTGATGGACATTCTCAGGAATCCCTTTAAGTTGGACGTATCAACTCCCGTGATTTCGGATTCGAAGGAGAGGTTGTAAGGTTTGTTAGGAGCGAGTTTCATACTGACCTCCTTTTCAAAACTATACACGGCGTCTTCTCATTTACTACCTCAACGTTCTTGACTGCAATCGAAGGTTTAAACACAATGCTATCTTCCCAAGGAACCAAATAGAAACCGCCGCCAATCACTTCTAATCTTACTTTATAAGTCCTATCAAGCGCAAGACTCACGAACTTCTGTAATGCGGGAATGGTAACAACGATCTTGTCTCGTAGGACTTCACCAGGAAACCCCAGCTCAATTTTACCGACTTGCACTCTTAAATAAGCTGTTAGTACGGAGTAGTGGACCCCTTCAATGGTAACTCTGAATTCGAACGTTTTTGCAGATTGTAAATATGCCTCAATCATGTACCGACTCCACAATCACCTTCAAGAGCTGACTTGTGTCAGGAGCATCTTTGGTAACTAACCTATCAATATAAATTCGGGGTTTTTCCTGAGTAATCACTTCACCCCCACTTACTACTACAGGTTGAGCTTCACCTTTACATTTTCCAAAACCTCTTGTGATAATCAAACTCGTCATAACATCACCTACACTCCCATACTGTAGTTCTCGGAAACTTTAATACGTTTAGGAGGTACAGGGGCGCCGGCAGTGGCTTTAGCATGAGCCACTGCCAGTTCTATCGTCCCTAGTTGGTCAGCAGGAATTCTCAGTTTTCTCTCAATCTGCTCTTTCAGAAACTTGAGTTTACGCAGCTCCTCCTTCACAGATTGGGGCATATTTTGGGGAATTGGGTAACGATCTTGAAGCTGCCAAATTCTCTGCTGTATTTGGTAATACCTATCAGACCATATCTTCTGGTCCAAGCGCTGCTCTATTTTCTCCACGTACACCTGTTTAGCATAACGGGAGTCCACTGCCGCTACAGCTCCTATCAGAGAGCAAAGCCCCACCAGCACCCCTAATAAGGTACTCACTCTTCCTACCGACAAGGCTCAACCTCCAAGTAGTAGATCATTCTGTCGATATAGAGAAGCCCGAAGGAAGAGCGGGTAGTGTTTTTGTAAAGTCGAAAGGGACCGGATCACTCACCCCCCAAATGTTCTTCGCTCTTACTTCAACATGATGCTCCCCTTCTGTTACACTAGCTAGATCGAAATGGAGACGTACAGTACCATTACCCAAATCTTGAGCAGGTACTTCGGTCTCAGTTCCATCTAGGGTAACTATGTAAGAGGTTACGTTAGTTTGGGGGTCGCAAACTAGATAAGGAGCGGCAAATGCACTCCCTGCCATGAAAATACAAAAAGCCAGAAGAAAAATTCCTGTCAATACTTTCGACATCCTAATCATCCTAATCCCTCCTTCTCTTTTTTTAAACTCGACGCCTTTCATAGGCGTCATCTTCTTCACTAATCAATGCCCCGTCTTTATTGTAGAGATCAAATCGAGCAACTTCCGTAGTGTTATCTTCTTTATAAAACACCATTTGATGTCCGTCAAGCACCCAACGACCACCTTCAATGTCCTTAATAAAAGACACATCTAACTGAATAGTGGGAATCTTATCCGTTTGCTCTTTTACTGAGTCTATCTGGTCAGAAAGGGTTTTGAGAGAGTCGCTGTCAACACCTCTTATGTTCGCTTCAGCTTGATCCAACTCAGTTTTGGTTGCGTGACTTTGAACTTCCTCACCAAATGATCCAGAAGTAGTATGATCAGAGGTTGTCTCATCCCATACAACATCGGCAATCTCATCTGCTGTAGGAATGGCATCAACAGACTCTTGGGAAGCCCTGGAGCTGATAGTTATATCTATCTTAGGTTCTACCATATTACGGTGGTTTTGAATCTCGTCAGCAGTATCATCCATCCACCCGCTTAACACTATCTTCCCATACTTGCTATATTCTCCATTGTTCATTACCCACAAGTATTCTTCTTTCTGCGAAATCGTCTGACTAAAAAGATACTTAAATATCCCTGTTTCTGCCACTTCAGAGCAAGAAGCACCATCCACCACCTTCGTATTGTCTGACAACCTGTACACATTAATCGTTACAGTATCTCCGCTATTAAATAACGCTAAAATGTTTGTGGACTCTGATTTGGCATACCTCATACTAAGGCCTCTTGGTCAACATTAATATTCTCTTTCTTAAGAACTACTGGAAAGTCCGCCAGTTTTTTAGTTAGTTCGATCTTTGTTTCATACTTTTGGTACCCTTGTTTTGTAACAACAAGGGTATGAGGAGTTGATGGATACTCAATACAATTACTACTGTCGTCGAGAGCATAATATCCCCAGTCGAGGACTTGAATGGGACTCCTTCCTGACTCATCTGACGTTTCAGAATAAACAGTATTACCGTTATTATCTTTCAAAATAACCGATGCGTTTGATATGGGATTATTTCTTTCATCTTGAACTCTAACGTTAAAAGAATACTGCCGCCAAAGTTTATTAAGACCTTCATATGCGGTTCCCTCAAGAACGGCCATATTCCAATCAACATCCCAATCAATCGCAAAAGATTCACTTCTAGCAAACCTGCACAAAACAAGAGCATTCCTGATATTTCTCCCAACAAGATTTTTGATAGCAAATCCAGCGTACATAAAAATAATAGCTGTATATGAACAATTAACAACAGTGATTTTTTCCATATTTCCAGAGCCAACACTAAAATACAAAAAAGGTGAAACAAAGCTATCTTGGGGAAAATTACCAAGTTCCACATTGTATATATCTAAATTTGCAGCACTCCCTCTTAATACAAAAAGATGCAATTCACTATTCCAAATCTTTCCGATACAGTTATCAACTGCCAAGATACTATAGTTATCAGCATTTCTTGAAACAACTTTTATATCAAGCAAATCAATTTCTTGAATATTACCATCAATAAAATAATTTCCATAACACTCTATATAGCATCCATTCTTTGCAGTTTTTTCTTATTCATTTTCAATTTCTCCCAAAATTAAATGCCCCGTCCGAACAGAATTTTTAAAAGCACAATCAGCAAAGAAAAATAGTTGTTTATTCTTATCAACCAGCCAAGCATCATGGTCACTATCACCAAGCTGGATAATAGCATGTATGAAATATGCAGTCTCCTTCTTTTCTACAACTCCCCATCCATTTGACACGTCAGTTTGATAAATATCTTCAAAAGTACAAGGACTTTCCAGTGTAAAATCCGTAATGATAATTGTACTGTTTTCTGAATCATATGTTATCGACATAAGAACCACCTTCCTAACAGATGTAGACTACCACTGTTACGCCCTCAGCTCTTCATCAGTAGGTACACCCTCCAATTTTTCAATAGGTCAGCTATAGTTAGCCTAGACCACTATAGAAAATTAATAAGCCATCCCGTCATCGTCTAAAATTAAAATCCTCTTTTCTCCGAAGACTTTTGATGAAACGTTTCCACTTAGGCTTAGAACTTGGATAACTTCCTACGTGATACTCAAACGGCGCTACCAATCTCCAACGTCTAGTACTTATAGGTTCTACTATCAAAGGTGTTGTGAACGGACTCATGTTAACACCTGAGGATGAATCCCTTAGATTAAAGCACGTACTCCAACGAAGTAGCAACCTTCCTCAGATAGTGTAATTGTATACTGTGCCTCAGAAATGAGATCTGTAGTCACTTCTTGAACTTGGACATCAGAGGCATCTCGCTTGACGTAAACACGATACTTAAGTGAATTGTCCCTGGGGACAGGATTACCGTTTGCTAGAATTGTAGGTCCCATGTAACTGTAACTTGATTAACTACGTGCCAATTTACTTGTTGAGCAAGCACAATCACTGAGAAAAGAAAGGCACCAATTAAGATTGAAAGAGAGGTTGTCTTTTTTCGTCAAACCTCCTAAGTCCTTCCCTAATCACGAATATAAAGCACAAACTCACCCCACACAATACCATGTGGGTGAGATGGGTCGTAAACGATTAATCGAGCAATAAATCTACCCGTTGGCAACGTACCAGTGTACCTATTTAGGTCAATCACAACCCTTCCCCTTTCCAGTGAACCCGCCCACTGTATCAGTCCGGGATAATCTTCAGTTGAAAGAGTAGTAACCCCCTTGATCTCCAGTTCCATCTTCGTAACTGGGGAAAGGTCAACAACTGAGTTATTAGACTTCAGAAGCAAATCTATGCTATTGTCATGCCCTAAGTAGAAGACTTCGACTATCATCTTCAAAAAGTCTCGTATCGCAAATTAATTTAAAAAATGTGAAAGCGCGTACTATTAGTCCATACTTATGTTGAAATCTCCAGCGGGGAACCGGTAAGTATCTCCATCGCCGACTTCCTGATCTGTTACTCCGTTATCGTAGAACAACACGTTACCTGCACTCGAAGCGTCTACCAAGGCAGTGGCTACTATAGTACCCCAAGAACCCCCTGAAGCAGGGCCCACATCAATGTTATCCGCGTTCTCAATAGCCCCATTCGAAACTGTTCCCCAAGCAGGAGAGCTACCTCCATTGGGATTCACTAACACTCTAGAGTAGCCATTTCCTGGCGGTTCAGAAATAGTTGACCCTGTGTCACTATCACTAATAGTAGCAGTAGTTAGAGCTACGTAAGTAGAAGGCGGTGTGTAGGTTTGGTTACGAAATACAAAATCAAGTAATGCGTTGGCAAGGTAGCTGGAAATGTACCCTGCAGTGAATTCTATATACACTTCACCTGACGCTATCGAAGGAGTGTTGCCTTCATAAACTGTCTTAGCAGACGCCAATTCGCCATACGCTAACATATTACCACCTGTACTAGCATCAAAAAGAGCCCAGTGAGTAATAGTACCCCAATCAGCGGTGGCCTGAGGAAACTCAACATCCGTGTTTTGAACCACTCTCCTATTAGAAGCTGCTCCAAATGTAATAGGTTGCCTAGCATAACCACCTCCAGATGGTTCACTCACTCCAGAACCATCATCTTGAGGATCTGCAGTAGACAAAGCTATGTAAATAGTAGTAGGTGGTGTGTACGTATTCTGATTAAGAACATGATCTAGTAATGCATTCTCTAAATAATTTGATAGTGATCCCATTTTTAAACCTCCTCTATGGTTCGCCTCGGCGTAAGCGATTCTATAGTTGTGTCTACAATCAAACCTAACATGGTAGTGATCAACTCAACCGCTCCAGTTAAGGTCGTACTATCTACTCCCAAAGATGTCGATCTTAGTACCCTGAGCAACACATCCGCAGTAATGGTGTTAGAGGTAATATCTATAGCAAGTGCCTTTAGAATCGCGAGAGCTGCTTGAGCAACCTGAGCAGTGACTACAATCTCTACTTGCCCAACTTTAACGATTATTAGCCCGACGCTGTTCGACGACGTAACAGCGGCCTGAATAGCAGAAGTAACAGAGCGAATCAGCTCGAGTACCACAGCGTGCGAAGCGGTTTGAGTTTGAACTTCAGTTGAAATCAGTCTTAATATCGAGAACTTCGCATTACCAGTAAGAACTTGTGAAACAACATCAGCGGCTGCTTTTATGAGCGCGGCAATAGAAAGTTCAACAGAATCTGAAGAGGTAGTCTTAACTTCGGTTAGTGTTAACAACTCGCGTAGTACATTCGAACTAACTTCACTGGTAGTAACAGTAGTTACAACGTTGGCCGCAGCAATAAGCACTTCGACTAACAACAAGACAACGTCATCAGCAGCCAGTGTTTGGACTGAGGTAGCACTCGAAACAGGTCTTAGCACTCGTAGCGGAGCTGTTGAACCACTTGCTTGACTTAAAATATTAACGAGCACTTCTCTCAATAACTCAAGAGGTACATCGCCCGTGCCAGTAGTCGTTTGAATATGTGATACGAGAGCTCGTTTTATTGCCAGAGAAGTAGTTGAAGGTATAACTAGCGCAAGAATGTTTGAGACTGCTGTGATCAACTGCGCTAGGAGAAGTTCGGCGTCGTCGGGAGTTGACGATTGTGCGGTGATCGAGTTTAAAGCAATCCGTAGAACGTTCAATGTCGTAGGTGACGTAACAGTGTGACTCAAAACGTAGGTAAACACCCTTTTCAGTAGTCGAAGTACTACACTGTTGGAGTCCGTCAACACAGAAGCGCTCGTTACAAGTGACCGGAGTACCAAGAGACGTGGCGTGTTAGTACTTGTTCCAGTGACAATGTTCGCGATCGCTGTAAACAGCTCGGCCAGCGAAAGTATGACTTCGTCAGAGGCGTCGGATTGCAAGGGTATATTTGCCAGCAACTCCCTAACTACGTGTAAGTGAATCAGAGCTGATGTAAAAGACTGCGCTTGTAGCGAGCTTGTGAGATTCCTCAAAACTCTGAGGGCAGTAGTGCTTGCGTACGACTGAATTGGCTCAGAACTAGTTACACGGCGTAGTACTGAGAGAGCACCACTCGGAGTAAACGTACCAACCTGAGATTGTGTTAAAGCGTTCCTCAGTATATCTAAATGAAAGATGCTAGAGTCAGAGACTGGGAGTACGTTACTTAACAGCGACCGTAAGATGACTAAATCCGAATCGGCAGTAGTTGATTGACTACTTACACCGACCATCGCTAGTTTAGTTAAAGAGAGGATAATCTCGTCAGTAGAGGAACTAGGTTGAATGTTTGAAGTAAGGGTAAGGAGCAGTCCTAAGTGGGAAAGAGAAGTAGTGCTTAGAGAACTGAGGGAAGCTGATATACTCCTGAGTACGCTAAACGACGTGGCCGGAGTGAGAGACGCTAATAGTATATCAGCTATAGCTGTAAGTACTCCTCCACCTCCGCTCACATATTCATCCACTCCAATATCCCAAGGAGCAGAGCGAGTTTCACCATCGATGTCGTCAGTGAAAGCTAAATAAGGATCAGATGAAAGGTCTGTACCTGCGTCTCTAGCTACTGTATCAGAAGCATCAAGGTGAAAGTCGCCATTAGCTGCGTCTACAAAAGTGACCGTAGCATTATGGATTGAATTTGGTCCTGGAGCTGTATCATCTGACGAGATGTTGAAATCTGAATCAGAGTCGAAAACTCCAACAAAACAAGTAGTACAGTCAACAATGTTGTTGATAGCTCTGCAATACCCTGATGATCCACCATCTACACCAGTACCACAGTTGATAATAGTATTGTTGTATAAGTAGTAATAGTCGTTTCCACGAATGGCATATTGAGGTATGTCATAAAAAAGATTATTGACCAAATAAATTTGTACAGCAGAATTATCACAACTAATTCCAGTATTTACTGTTCCACCAGCATTCTCTCTACAGAGGATACATTTTTCGACCCGCAGATAACGGCTTGTGTAATATGTATGTATCAACAACTGAGACCCTGTCGATCTCGTTCCTTTCATCTGTAAGCCAATAAGTCTCACATACTCTTCTTGTATGTCAAAAATAGTTCCTTCGGAGAGCACAAGCCTGTACTTTGTGTCATCCCATTTCCCTGGGTGTCTGTACCCCTGATCTGGATCGGTCCAAATCCTAATGTAGTGATCCGAGTCTACAGAAGTCCATCCATCAATAGTAACTGCACTATCATCCTCATCCCCAGTTGAACACCTACAATCAGCAACAGCGATCAAGTCCGCTCCCACAAGGTCACCGTCTCCAGACATAGAAGGGTAGTTCGACTGGGTACAGCTCCCGAAGTCTGCTTCCCAAGCAGCTAGAGATGAGTAATCTCCACTTCCTCCTGTATCGACTATCTTTACAACTTCAGTTGCCATTTTACTTAGCCAGCTTCGCTAAGGTTGCTGATATTTTCTGAGGTTTGTCTGTTACGCTGATTTTGTCACTGGTTACTTCAGCAACTACCTCACTTTGTAGGATGTCCTCAATATCTTCAATGTTGATCCTATGTCTGCGCCTGGCCACAACGTGTCTGATAGGTTCTATTCTTGTTACGATTTGGTAACTAGGAGATAAATCGTGGTCTTGTAATCTCTTCAGAACAGCATCAGCTAGGGTTTGGCAAGTCTTAGATGCTGTCTCTGCATCAGGACCTTCTGCCATTACTCCTAATTCAGGAGACTCAGCAATGTACCGATTTCCCAGCACAATTTCATCTTCCTTTGTCAAAAACTTTAATTCATCGACTTCTTTGTCAGGCACACACAGAATGTAGAACTTATTCTTGTTCAACTCTTCTTTCCCCCATTTCCATCCATCTGGCTTCACAACTACAACGTCACCCTTTTTGTAGCATCCGCGTAAATCTTTTATTGGATCGGGGTTTGTCGTATCACTAGACTTGACTAATAGTTCGGCCATTTTTTCGGACCTCCCAATTGAAGATAATAGCTGTAATACAGTTGTACCCTCGTGTAAAGCTCTGCCGATGATTCAAAGCGGTCTGACTCACCTAATGAAGTACCCTAAGTGCTGTAGGTCTTACTGGACCGGGTCTGGGAGTGGCGCTAGTACGTGCTACTCCCAGAGCGTGACTAACAAACACGAAAAAAGCACAAGATTAAAGCGATCACCAGCCTCGTAAACACTCTTCTACCCCCTAATGCGAGTTAGTATTCTATTGTTGACTCCCTTTCTTAGCAGAACCTCTTGCCAGAGAGTAGCCAAATGCAGCTGCTACAACTCCCACTACTCCGGCTAGTTGAGTAATCGCTTGAGTTACCACAGAAGCTTGCTCAGGTGTAAACACACCTAGAGCCGCAAGCAGGGCAATTGCTTTCGCTGTTACAGTTACCCAAAACTCAGTAGTTTTGTATCCTGGTTTAATCTCCATCTTAACTACCTCCTGTTTTAGAATTTAGTGTGCTTTTTACCATCGATGATGCCAAAGCTGGCCCCATCGAGGTCTTCGCCCCAATATAGTTATCAACTTCGAGGAATAGTTACGCATCCCGAACGTACGACCATTAGCTGCTACTCTAAGGTCGTACGACCACGCGATAGGTGATTCACTAATTTGAACTCCGTTAGAATCGTAAAGTACTGCACGTACACCAATAAAACAAAAGTCAACTTTAGGAGGAGCGAACGTAAATTGAGTCTCTGTAATAGGAGCAGAAGTAATCTCTCGCGGAGGAGACCCAACTCTTCGAATGTAAACCCGGTACTTTAAAACAGCATCAGTTGGAATCGGGTCACCTGTAGACAGCACTATAGGAGCGTTCCACGCGACAGTAATTGTAGAGTCTGAGACGAATTGACGTTTACGCACCCATTGAGCACAAACACTTGTTGTAAAAATCGCCAAGAGCAATATACTAATTGAAAGGACTTTCCTGACCATCACTTATCGATCCACAGTTATCCCCAATAGAATTGTTACAGTACCTCCGGAAGTCCCAGAAGTTTCAACCACCTCAAACTGCAAATACTTCGTCATTGCACCCAAATCAACTGGTATAAACAAATGGCCGTCGCTCTCCGGACCAGAAGTAGAAGTAAGCTCAGTCGCAATATCTGGGACTCCTTCGGGGGTTCTGAAAAACTGTTCATCGAGACTGCACTTCTCCTTAATAGTGTAAACACCTCCTCCAGTAATCGTCACTTGTAACGAAAAGTACCCTGTAGCGCGTAGTTTATCAAGATCGAGGACTCGAGTGGAAACAACTTCACCAGCAGAGAAATGCTTGTTGTTTAGCAAACTAAGCCAAGTAATCCGATTCTTCGCCAGGCAAAGAGAACTGTTCATTAAAAACAACAATAATACTCCTATTAAAACTCTTTTCACCAATTTAACCCCCTTTAATAACATTCCAGAATTGTCAAATGAAACTTATCAAAGTCCTTCATAACCTCCATAAACCTCTTGAACGTCTTACCCGAATTCAGCACAGCTCTATCACCGTGTAACTTCCCATAATGTTCCGCCAAAAGAATGCACCCAGCAGTATCTTCAACTTCATTGCCCGGATGGAATAGAATACCAACACGGCCCGGTACATTTGTAACTATGAAAGTCTCCCCAAACCGGCTAGAAACGTGCCTTCTACATATGTACTGCTGTGCGGGAATACATGAAACTCCGGGCATATTGAATCGGTCCGCAGGTTCGAGAGTCACACAAAAGACTTGCTTCTGAATACGAAGCACTCCAAAGGTGCCGTAAGATTCATTCTCCTCTAGCCTTACAATTTCAACAACAGGATACTCTATCATAAGCTACCTCCTCTAATCATTCAAAACTCCGCAACCACCGGTCTTACGGAGCTCTCCTAGTAATTCGTTAATTTTCGCTTTTAAAGCATCACAGTAATCAATAGTCCCTATCAAGACAGAGTGGATAGAAGTAACATCAGCTCTTAACGCATTATAGTCACTCTTTATCTCGTTTACCAGAGGTACAAGATCGTTATATTTGGATTTCAGATCGTTAATCAAGTCTCTCTCATTCGCGTCATACGTTAAGTCTGCGTCTCCTAAAGTAACAGCCGCAGCATCGGCATAGGTAACTGCAGTAGACGTAATAGCAGATGGGTCGCTCTGGGAAGCATCAACATCAATCACCTGAGCGGTTCCAAAGCTGTCACTTGCCCCTACTATATGTAAACCTCCTACTTCTGCCGTCCTAGTGCTAGCAAAGTCGCACCCCAAAGATACGAGCAGGAGTGTGGTTGAAGAAACAGCAATCCCAACACATTGAACTATATTCGACCCAGTAGGCCGTGTAGAAGTAATCCCTCCATTTGTACCTACGAAATACTTAGACCCAACTGTAAGACCTGAAAACAGCGCGGCACGCCCGTCAAACTGTATCCACACATCGTTACCTGCAGATGCATCCTTATAGACAAACCCTACACAAGGCATGGTACTGTCAGAAGTATTGCTAGCTCTATAAGCCCTTTGATCACTTGCGATATAAACAGCTTGTCCTTTAGAGAGGTTTTCTCCAGCTGTAACCGAATAACAAGGAGCACCGATTGCATCTCTTACTTTTTGAGTGTTTCCTGTGCAAATAGCATCCCATCCAATTACATTCCCCATCTCCTCAAACTCGTAAGGCTCTAAGAATCCCATCTACTAACCTCCTCAGCGTAGTACTGTTAGTTCAACAGTGTCCGCCTCACATACGTTGTTCCTTGGCGTAATTTTAATCGTGAAGTTCTTGTTAAGCACGCCGTCTGAAGATTGCAGCGCGGACGTGTAGTCATACGACGTAGTTGTGCCATCTAATATCTCTTCTCTCACCTGCGTGGTACCATCATAAATCTCTAACCGGATCTGGTCATAATCAGGAGTAGGATCCTGTGGCTTTTGCTGACTTGGGAAATGAAACCCCGCCCCATCTCTAGATTGGTTCCTCCAACTAATGCTGACGTCATCGCCCGAAGAAACGCGGTGATTATTACCTTGCTCATTAACCTGGAGATTACAGATTGGCAATGGCCTAAAAGGATTACCCTTGTACGTAAAGGAGTCTGTCTCCGCGTGTTCTGTATCGTCGATTTCCGCTCCAAGGAAGTGATGTCGAGGGGTCATGTCAATATCGAGGGTTTGGTTAGCAAGAGGCGCAAACGTATTTCTATCCGTAGTAACGGGAGAGTTGTAATTCAGATAGAACACGTCAGTTCCAGCAGCATGTGAAGAGATGATTGTCTTGAAGAATCCCCTGATTACTCCTACAAAATGGTATCCACTCTCATCTACACTTACATCTCTAACAGAAATTATCTCGTTATTGATCAGTAATAACAAAGAACCAGCGAACCAACCAGCATCACTAGATCCAAGTAGTGAAAAAGCGACGTCACTAGTAACATCGATCTGATAAGTCCTAGAAGTCTTATGAGTAACAGGAACATCGTGAGTTAGCGTCCCTAAGTAGTTAACCAAAATCTCTGCCGTAGAAAGCTCTAAAGAGTCGTAACTCAAGGTTATCGAGAAACCTTTTAAGTAAGGATTGCTTAAATCAGGTTTACACCAGAAGTAAACACCTCCAATTGGGTTTTCGAGATAACCCCAGGAAATCCAACTACTCTCGAAGTCCTGCGTAACTACTCCTGGACCAACAGAAGGAACGTCTGACATGTCAACAGGTTCTGCTTCAACAAGTTCTATAGCCTCAAGCTCGTAAACGCCCACTCCCTTTCGAACAATTGATGTAACCCTAAATGTACCCGTTACTCCAAACTGGTCAGAATCAATCTCAATGATTTGGTAAGGTTCGATAGACACAGTAGTCGTGAAAGTAGCTTTAATACGGGGGAACGTAACCTCAGTCATCTTACGATCAAGCACTTTCTTTGCAATAGTATCAGAAGCAATAATCCTATAACTAAACTCGTTTAGTTTAAAATTACCTGCAACTGCTTCGGTACCGTGGTCAACCTGATAAATCCAGTTCGTCTCATAATCATTGTGAGGATCAATCCACTCCAGCGAAGCTGCACAATGAACTGCGGTCCAAAGATTCCCCTCGAGTGACAAGTTGTCAATGTCATCATCAGTTAAAGTCAACGTTGCAGCCCCTGTATTTCTAATTACCTTAACGCAAATTTTGTTTTGATACCAATAAAGCTTGGCCCCGCACCAATCTAAGATCTCTCTTATTACCTGTCCTAGGTCGGCTGAAGTTGAAACTACATATGAACCTCCAATTCCCTCCGACGCAAGAACATTACCTGCCTCTATAAACGAATCTTTATCGACCAAACTTTCCGGGATGTTCAAATACCATCGATTCGTTAGAATGTAGTAAAGGACTTGCATCAAATTAGCGTCATCTCCAACTTTCTTCCCAAGTGAAGTCAAGGGCTGAACGAACCTTTTCAACTCACATTGTGGGTGGATAGGAGATGGAGATTGTCCTAAACAAATATTTAGTGTAGCGTACGCCACATTGCGATAGTTCAATAGGTCGGAACTGTCATGAAGAGCGGTGTCGTGAGAATGTCGAGTTTGCGTAGACGTACCATAGTACCAATAGCCCCCGAGGTACTTACCTCGTTCACTCTGATCGCACCCCGAAGAAGGGTGATCTACATCCACTCGAGTGGACTCAAGGATTAGCTTCGTAAACTCATCGACCGGGCCTATAGAAAAGGCCCAACGAGCAACCATCACGTAGGTGTAATAGGTAATTTCTGCCTTAGCCTTACCAGAACCTACCTTCTTCTTATGTTCAACCTCTTGAAATGACCGCTTGAAACGACCATATGCCTCTACTTTAGGAACCATATCAATCATTACGCCAGCAACCTGGCCCCTTCCAAAAACAGAGGGAATCGCCAGCCCAACTCGGTTGCGAGGAATCTTTACTTCATTAGCACTTTGGTCGCCCGGACTGTCCTCAGTCTTAGGTGGCCCCGCCAAAAAGTAGCTCGCGAGAAACAACGCCGCATAAATTGCTAGAGTTGCAAAGACCGCCATTTCCTAAACGAAAATCCTCCCCACGAGATTGCAAAGTCAAACTTAAACACAGGTGTGATAGTAACACACTCTTTCGGGAAAGATGTAATAAACTGACCTCCTACAAACAGAGCACTCTCAACGTCAAAATTTCTTCCTATAATTCTTAACACCCAGTCCCCACACTTCAAGTCTGCTGGGTTAGTTGTTTCAACAAGTCGTCCACCACTCCCTTCCTGAATAAACGTTTTGAATTTATGTACACCCTCTTTCCTTAGAATCCTAAGTACCGTTGTAGTATGAATTACTTTGAACTGATCCTCCGAAATCAAACCACTCTCTTGTGCTATACGTAATGAGACTCCAAAGCAGTCAATTCCCTTAAGAGAAGTACCCCCGAGCTTGAAAGGGGTATTAACCCACTTCTGTGCTAACTGATAATAATAACAATTCTCACACTTCACAAGGACACCTAAAATTGACTTTAGAAATTTTGTAGTCAAATTCAAAGTTAGCAACCCACTGAACTCCGGTTACAGGTCTAGCAACGAGAAACTTATCGGACACATAGACTGCGGCGAACATCTCTCTATAGCGCCCAATGTCTCGCACCACAATATCTCCGCACTTCACACTTTTATCTCCAGTTACCACCATGTAATTGTCACCAAAAGTATGCGCCAGTTGCCGTAAGAACTCTTGATGGTTTTGACGAAATAGTTTGAGCATTCGCGCGCTGTAAATATCTAGAAACGTTTCCTTAGGAAGTAGACCTACATCTACCAAGATCGAAAGAGGCGCACTCACACAATCAGCCCCCCTACCTTTAACACAATCCCTGAGTTTAAATGGGGTACCAATCCATTCATTAGCCTTCTCAAAGAGTACGCAATTGTAGCACTTACTTCTTTCCACCAGACGCAGTCTTTCCCTGTCTTCCTCTTAAAGTCGCACTCTCTGTAGGAGTATGAGGAAAACCTAAGTAGTTATCCAAATTGTTAAACTTGTCTCTACAAGTTGCAATCGATTTATCACACCCGGCGTAAACAGTAACAACATCTCCTACAGACAGATCACGAGTAGCAAACCTCACCACCACAGAACCCGCATCATTAAAAACTATACTCCTAACTTCCGTTGGCGCAACTAACTTCCCATATTTCAGAAAATTATTTGGAACGGGGTCTGGGAAGTTTGAACCCCGAGTAGTATAGTTAATCGAGATAGTTCTCCCACTAATACCAGCTACTATTCCAGAAGCAGAATAAGAATCCCATGCGACTCCACATTCGTCTAAAGTTCGAATACATCCTAGAGAAAGGCGGACACGATTCGCTGACCTAAGACCTAACGACACCATACTCTCAACTTCGAGTTCGACAAAGTGGAGGTCGATTTTAAACTTAGTGACATTACCTTGATAAAACTCTGACCAAGTTGCCGTATCCACATCAATCTCAACAGCGCGAACTGTCACAGAACCAACTCGATTTACAAGGTAACTTGAGAGATCGGGTACTTTATCCCGTAAAATTTTAATAGTAAACGCTTCTTTCCGATCTACGCCAGAAAGCTCGTATGAAATATCAGACGTGATAAGAGGTTCCCAGGTAATAGAGTCATTGGTCGTAAACGGGAAGTTAGTCGCAATTAAATAGTCTGTATGCATGCCATAAACGAGAATTACGCCGTCAAACTTCAACGAGGGCCTCCTTCAAATAGGACTCTATCTCTTCAAAAAATACTTCAGGATTAAAATCTTGGCACTTCAAACCAAAGGGACACACAAAATTGTCAGGAACTCCTGGCCAAGGACGGCGGCATGGGTACAAATCGCAGCGGTTAGGTGACTGAACTGAAATGTGCAGAGGATAGGACAACTGTCTCGGGTCCGTAGACGTAAAGATAAAGAAACCTCTCTTCCCCAGTGCAGCCCCGGCGTGGCAAAGCCAACTATCCACACCCACTAGAGCGTCCGCTTCTGACACAAGAGAGATGGAAAACCTTAAGTTCAAATCAGGATGCTCAAATCCAGGTAGCGAGGGTTGGGACAAACCGCGCAGTACGAGTACAGTACCAAAATCGCTCAAGAACCGGGCTAACTTCAGCGCTTGATCTTTACTCAAAGAGCGTTGACCTGAAGAGAGGGGGCTGGATACGTCGGTAGAAGCTCCAAAAGGTTGGAATAAAATAACAGGGCGCCCTTTCCGATCGAGATAGGCCCGTGCATCCTTCTTCTCTTTATCAGTTAAGTAAAGCTTCGGGGCAGCGCCCTGCACAAGCTTAACATCACAGGATCTAAATATTGCCTCAATCAGAGTAATCTTCCCTTGACGGTAATCCGCAACGTAGTAGGGTTCAACTTTCCTTATATCAAACTCACTCAGCACCCTAAAGTTGGAAGAAGGCCACGGCACACACTCCTCCACATAAGGACTATTCTCAAAGGCAACAGGGAACGAACATAAAATGGTTGGTTTAGAGTCGAGGTAAGGGAGCACTGCAGTAAAAGCAATATTCTTCCCTAACCCCCCAGTGAGCTCAAGTGCTATTTTAGTCATACGCTTCCTCCCAAGTAACAGTTACGAAACAGCCATCGCCCTTGAAATCAAACTCGATGGTATCCTCTGTTAAGTAAGCGTCAATCTTAAAGTGGAGTGGGGTACCCTTCGGTGTGTCTAACGACAAATTATCTTGAAGGGTAACTACACAATGATCCTCAGCAGTAACTACGCCCGTAACGGTCGTGTGAACTATAGTAGATCCATAATCAATCACCACCTTCTTGTAAGCACTCCAAATCTCAGAGTAAGTCCGAGGTATGATCTTTAGCGAAGCAGAACCTTGATAAGCGTCTTCGTAAACGCGTAATTCACTCAACCAAGTGATTATATTGACTTTCTGATAGCGCCCTTTTGCGTATAAAAACAAGTCTTTGAAATCCCTCCAAGCAGTTCCAAAGAACTGGTAACTATGCGTTACAACAATTTTATCACGCAGACGAGAGCTCAAAGGATTTTTAATGGACGGGACGCCAACTTCAAGACCCTTAACATCCCTACTATCAACTACAGACCCTTCAACAAGCACCGTTCTTGGCCGTTTGTACCACTGCGAAGTAGTACCTGTCAATGCGTTACAGCCCTCAGGGATTATTTCATCTACGTCAATCTCAAGGTTGTAAACATTATGTTTCACTAAAGAACGAGTCCGTCGCACGTGGCCGTACCCCGTAAAACTGGGGTACACCCAGGTATCGTTCACATCATAATCATACTGAAGCTGGCCAGCAAACTTAAGTGTTTTCGAGGCTGCGTCAATTTCGGTGATCTGGCCCGCTTCTAAATGACGCGAGCTACACAAAACAGCAGAATACCCTACCTCAAAGTCTGTGACATCTTCTACCACTATCTGGGTATCATGTTGGTGCGCGTTGCTCACTAATCGTACTCTAAGAGGAAACTCAGGCACTACTACTAAATAACGAGCCGCATTGATAGCATCATAATCAAGATCATATGCAACCTCATCAACAGCTCCCAAGTGCAACGAAGACGAGCGGGTAGGGTAATAAAGTTTAGGAATACGGGTGGGCTTGCTTGCTAAGTTGTGAACCAATTCTGTTTCGAACTTGAACTTTATCTTCTGAAAAGTATGAGGTGTATTCCATTGATCATACTTTCTCGGTTTCAAGAGGACTATAGCGAACGTAGCAGAAACATAACAAATGGCGTCTCCTACTGTATCAAAATGGAAGTAGATGGGCGCGTCTACTACTCTCACTGCCCCCACCTGTGCCACATTCACAAGACCGTCCATCTCAGCCCCGGGAGCCATAGTGTGAGGCAAAGGCTCAGGAAGAGTTACCGAAAACGTAGGATCCGAAGAAGAAACAGATTGTAAATCGTGAGAGGTGTCTTCATAACGATGTAAAATGTGAATTAACCGAGACGAACCTACCTTAGTAAATCCGAAATCAATTTTTGTAGGGACAACGTAAACTCTGTTCCAGAAGAAATTCTTTGGTTTGTCCTCAATTGTTTTACCTGCGTAAGATGAGGGAGTTCGTGAGTACGGTGTCCCTACTATTACACCCCAATAATACCGTTGGGGGGAGAAAAACGTGTCGTAACGACGATCCTTCGAAATACGTGAATAGTTAATACCCTCCTGCCCTTTAGATACGGGTTCACCGCAAGAATAAGGCCACCACCACCATGGACGTTCGCGAGTAGAAGGAGGAACGAGCCGGTAATCACCTTCAGGGCCGTCCCAATGTTGAATCAAATGAGGGACCACGAGCTGATAGGATCGAACTTGGTTGGCTATTAAAGTTAACGCATCAGCAAATACTTTGTTCTTGACTTTAGTAATATCACCTCCCCAAATTCTAAAGAACATATAAAAGGTAGAAGTAAGGTAATGTTTAGAATTGTAGGCAATCTCGTAAAGGCGATTTCGAATACAAGAAATAGCCTGATACCAGGTAGGGCCGACAAGTTGCTCTTCGTCTCCTGCAGTAGAGAAAGAAGGTTCGGGAGACACATATTTACGGACTCTGATCTCATCCAGCCAGCCCTCCCACTGACCCGCTCCAAATGCCACCCTGCCTGCATCAGATAAATCAGAGTCTGTAGTCGATAAAACCTCTGAACCGTCAACAAAGAATTTTATATTGTTTTCATATATTGCTAGAGCTAGTATAGTTTCAGTATTCATTGGAATGTAATTATTTGACGGGGGTGTAGCAATGTCACTCTCGGTACTAGCAACCCACTTACGTATTATTGGTGATGTATAACTACAATAAGAACCTGTCCCCCCAGTCTCACTATACTGTTGTGCTGCCTTTTGGCCTGTGTACATATTGTTGTCATCTTGATACCGTCCTACTACAGTACCCGTAGCACCATACGGGTAGCCTCCTGAAACAAGAAACTTAGCCTGGGCATGAAAATTTCTGATGGTAAAATTTTTCGGGGAATAAACCGTTTCAAGGTTATCACCAGTGTTAATGTTTACTCTCTGATTAACTACATCATAAGTTCCTGCTGTTTTATCATCAGTACCGTCGCCGAAGTGAAACACCGAAATCAGATCATAGTTTGAAAGTGAGTCAATGCTAAAATCGTCAAAGAACTCAAACGTATTTTTCCCGTTGCTTACATTACCTGTCCCAGGGTTGCCATAATAACAGTAAATATTCACATCCGAATCTAAGTTGTCGTTTATCTTAACCCAACAATAAGCTACTCTATTGGGTGCCTCACCTTCTACCTTCTCAACCCAGAAGTTTAAAAAAGTAGAACCATCGTTATCTACAAAACGAAGGTCTCCTGAATCATTGGTTCCTGAAGGGAACTTGGCAGAATGCCCTTCAACATGGAAATCACAGTTACTAGCTCCAGAACTTTCTCCTACTTTTAAAAGGACTTGATAACCTGTTCCGGCTCCTGGAGAACCAGAAATAGTAATTTTCTTTCTATAACTCCACGCCGTTACATGCTCACAAACAGTTATCAAACTATTAAATAAAGAATAATAAGTCGCCTTGATCCAAGCATCGGAACGAGCCACGTTGGAAATTCTTACTTCGTCTATCAAACCATCTGCAAAAGAGATGGGCGTAGCTTGAGGAGAACACGCAATTACAGCAGTAGAAAGAGACTGTGGCAACCACGTACCTCCCGTAGCTGCTGTTACATTAGCGTCGTTTATAAAAACAGCAGCATTGGACGTGGTAATAGAGTCTCCAGAAGAACCCGAAAACTTGCCAGCTACGTACTGATAAACATCCCAGGCAAAATCACCAGAATCTGAATCACAGTAGTTACCTTGCGTGTCTGCAAGGCGTACTCTACCACTTGAATTCACCCACAATGTATATTGCAGACGCCCTTCAAAAAAAGCTTGACTCCCGCCTGTAGAAGATAACTTCACAACTGACTCTATTGTAAGAGGACCAGTAATATCCAAGCTGCCGTCGCTCCCACAATCCACATAGTCGTCACTTCCGTCGAAGTCCAGAGCCTTTCCTACCCCCCCATCAACTAAATCATCTGAAGTCATACTTCCATGAGGAGTACCGTCATTATTGTTGCTGGTGCTATCTTTAATACATCCATTGCCTCCTGTGGGATTTTGAGATAAATGGTAAACCGCTTTAAAGTTGTCATCCCAAACATTTGCAGCAACAGAATCTCCAGGATCTCCAACGTAAGTTGTGTTGTCTGCAACAGACGCGTCGTAGTAAAGATAAAAATAAGTATCTGAAGATGACGAAATAGTCCAAGACGACCTAGAAATATGGAGAACTGCCTGTTTATTCGCTGAGTCCCATACTTCAACTTCTACATAAAGTTGAGTAGTACCATCATCAGAAGTAACTGCAATCTTCTTATAGTTAGAACCCAGTTCATTAAAGACTGCATCAGCATTATCTTCAGTCAAGAAGAGGGTAATAGGGAAGTGAGTAAGATCAGAGTCAATCTTTGCATGATCAATCTTGAACCTGATTCTGTGTGAATATTCTGGGAGCCAGCCCATTTACTTCCTCTCCTTAAGTTATAATCGCAGTAGCCCACTAGGAGTGTAAGACTCGAGAATTGGAGTAGTCGTCTTAAGAGTCATCTGGGTCCCCTTAAGCATAGATCACAATAAAGGGCACCTCATTCGAGAAACAAGGCGCAGCGCCCGCAGGGATAACTTCTTTAGCCCAAGCAGGCTTCGAAGACGGGTGAGTTTTAAACGAGACAGAATCTCCAGACTGCCATGAACCTCCCCAACCGGAGGCGTAGAGTGTGAAATAGGTGCCCCCCACAGGATTACTGGGCGAAAAATCGTTGTTAATATCTCCTGTTCCAACAGTTCCCGTAGTTAAACCTACACACGTAAACGCAGAGGAACTATAAAACGTCAAAGTCCAAACATCTTCAACCGTCCCCACATTATACACACTAGGAGGGTAATTCACTTCATCATAAGTCCCTGAAGAGCTAGACTCCAACCAATCAGAGTAACTAGGGGCAATACTACCCAACGGAAGTAAGTGGCACAAACGAGAACCCGTATCGTACGAGTGGTTAGTACCATTACTCAAAGTAACGGTTACACTCAGTCCGGAACTGGTAACAGCGGCCACAGTATGCAGTTCATTATCAGTCGCACTAGCCAAAAGAACGGTATCGTTCACTTCAATATCAGGGACATCACCATCAAAAGACGCAACTACAACTGTAGCCCCAGAGGCAACGGGTTGGGTAATCCTACCAGTACCATACCACTTGTGCGAAGGAAGTGCGAGTAAACTTCCTTGAGTCTGAGCAACAGTTGCTGCGTGAAGTCTAAAATAATCTCCTGCAGGGCTCCTGTCAAAGATTCCTACGTACGAACTAGAGATAGTTTGAGCAGTTGCGTGAACGAAGAACTTTCGATAACGAACGTACCCAGAAGCACGTTCGGAGGGCGAGACATCTGGAAAAAGGTTCTCATATTGTCCTGAGAAAATCTCGGACGAGCAATCTTCATAACCTCCGTTGAACTCCGAATCGTTAACAATTTTTGACTTATAGAGTTTAATCACACCCATGCTCAATTAACTCCTAAGCGAGTCTAATTGCAAACCATCTTGAGAGATTCAGATCTACTGTACCAGGGAATACTTTGTACGAAGCCGAGTTAATTGTAACTTCGTCCTCCGGATCCAGCCCAACAGCTCGAGATAACTTATAAACCCACTTAATTTCGCCGCGTATACCTGTCTCATCGGCGATCATAAAAGGGGCAATAGCTTTCTCGTTGTTAGGCAGTTCCATTGCGTGGATAAACATATTAGCGGTAAAGATTTTCTTTTTTCTTTCAGGATGTTCATGTCGCATAGTATCTCCTGTACCAGGATCCACGGGGTAGTAACCAAAATCCGAATGCCAAGTATCCTGATTGTACCACAAGTAATCTCTACAGTAATCCCCATGTCGGTAAGAACTGATTCCTCTGAACCGCGAAGAGTCGTTCCAGTCATAGTCATAAGGGTAATTGTATCCGCCACTGAAAGTTCCAAACGCATAAAGAGGGTAAGGATCAAAATACCGTGACCAATAACGTCGTAAGAGGCCAACACAAAAGTGGGGGTAAATAGTAACACACCTAACTACACCGAAACAACTATCTTTATCTCCACAAAACCACACGTGATCGTAATTTGTGTCCTGAAGTAGTACGGTGGGCAACCACCTATAAACACCGTGGGACTTCTCCGTATTTAGAGAACCTAAACTACTAAAGCCGTAAGCACTGTCGAACCCTGTATAAGCGTTTACTTGAATGCCGCAACGAATATTAGTACGATAATACCAACTAAATCCAACGTAAATATCTTCTTGCTCTGATTCGCCGCTAGAATAAAGGATAGTATAATCTCTTCCGTAACTACCTCCAGTAGTTCCAGTTTTCTTGACTTCCCACCCTAACGTACTTGTCATAAAGTCAATCAAGGCGTTGTATAACGCTTGAGGCCCGTTTATATCAGTTAAGTGTTCTATATGATATGCCATTATTCGTAATCCCTTATTGCTATTGAAACGGAGTCTTCTCCATAAGTACTTACAAAAACCAAGTAAGGGTCGCCCCCAACGTAAATAGTAGACTCAGACGGTACATTACCATAAAAGTATGAATAGTAAACATATTTCAACTCACCGAGTAGGTCAATCTCTGGGCTCCCGACATAAATAGGAAATAAAACGTGCCCTTGAGACCGGGTCGAATACGATTGGCAATAGAAGTAAGTAACCAACCACCAACAAGAATTAGTATGGCTTAGAAATTCACAGTTATTATAACTATCTACACAATTAGTTACAAAGCGGCGAAACCACTCAGTATTTCCGCAATTTCGAAGCCAGGAACCACAGCAACCGAAAAAGGCGTCATAACCTTCACCACTCCCCAGATTCCGGCGATACGGGATTGCAAGCTGACGATCACGCCAACAAACGCTAGTACAGCCAAATCTAAGATAGGGGTCGAAGGTTAAAGAACCAAGAACTACTAATGGTAAAGGGTAATCACTCCAGTACGAATTAATCAACCCCACGTAAGCTGATAAATATTTAGAACCAATTCTAAACAAAAGAAATGCAAAATCCTTATCCCCAATAAACCAATACGCCATCGACGTCCCATCATCAACAGCGCTTAAGATAGGATACCTTACAAACTGGCAGCAACAACAGTCTGGAGTTCCAAAACCCCCCGGCTGACTATCGAAATCCTCCGACGTGTTTATATCTGTACAAGCTGTAAACTGAAAGCCGCACAAAGTGCTACTGCGCCGGAAAGATCTAACACCAATGTAAATGTCTTTATTTCCAGCCTCTCCTGTACTATGATAAAAGTAGTAAGCACTCCCCATTTGAGTTCCTGAGTGAACTTGTGTCCATCCGAGAGAGCCAACAAAGAAAGTCCTAATTCGAGCAAATAAATCCGACAGCGAAGATACAGTTCCAGACGTTTTTCTAAAAGCCATTAGCTAGTCCTCCTCGCGATTCTCTCACCTACATTGTTCGCAACAACCCTGCCATAAGTGGGAGAGCTATAATACTTATTAAGCTCCTTCTCATCGAAAATAGTCACAACCGTTACCTTCGGTTCCTGCGTTTGTTGTTGCATCGGCGTAACCAAGCCTCCCGCTTGGTAATGAAAAGGTGTTATCGTCGGAGGTACAACACCTTTACGTAGCGCGTCAAAGAACGAAACTCCTATTTTTTCTACCACAGGCCTTGGAACAACATATTCTCCTGGTTCTAGTAAAGCGGGGACGCTATCTCCACGTCCTTGCCCAGGTACCGGGCCGCCGGCCTGCCTCCTTAAAGGAACCAAACCCCCACGTCTCATCATAGGAACTCGAATTCCCATCGCCTGCAGCGCCATCATAGCTAGTTTAAATTCTAACAACTGTAGCATTGCCTGAGCAAGACCTGCCGTAAAGCTTCTCAAAATTTCCTGCCAGTTCATCTGAAATCGCTTTCCGTATACTATAGAATCAATTATTGCCCTGTTCAACTCATCAAACGCGCTCGCAGCGGTCCTCGCAACAGCCTCTTGAGTCATTTGTCCGAGGGCGCCAAAGAACCCGCCCATTTCCTCGATCTTCGCCCCAATCTCAGCATAGTTCTTCAAGATTCCTTGCATTGCACTCTCGCCAATAGTCCTCAAGCCATTAGCAAAAGCTTCAACTTCATCCTTATTGCGCGACCAAGCGCGTGTTTGTTCGGCCAGCTTAGCGTCCACGAACTTCGTAAAAGTATCAACTCGTCTACGAGCCAACTCAGTTAACTCTGTGTAACCTGTAATAGTCCTTGTTATGTCCTCCAGTGCTTGTTTCTGCGATTCACTCAGTACCACACCCGCTCGTCGGTACTGTTGAATCAGATCTTGTACAGCAATGTTAGCGAGCTCGGACACATTCTCATGAAGTTGCTGAGTGGAAAATACCAAAGAGGAACTCAACTCCAAATTCTTACGGCGGCTTTCTCGCAAACGTTCCTCAGCATCAGTCAATGTGTTTAACTGGGAAACCAGTATTGAAACGATCCTAGCATAATCTTGAGTCTTCGCGATCATGTCAGCAGTTTGCACTTTCCCTTTAGCTAAAGCCTGAACTTGCGCGTTTAAATGAGGGAGTACGCTACTAAGGGCGGTACGTACTTGCTCTTCCAAACTCGTGATTTTACTCAACCCCTCACTATAAGCCGAAGAAGAACTCTTAGCTTCATACATCGCCGAAGCGCTGTCTAACACGCTTTGTATAACAGGAGCGAGGTTAGCATCAAGCTCACGGACTCTGTCAACCAACCCCCTAAATCCAAAGATAGCGTTCAGGAGAGCGGGTTTGAGGTAATCATTCGCTGAAATGAAATCCTTAGTCTTCCCTTGTAAGCTCTCAAATACATTAGCTAAGCTTGACCCCCATTGGGGGACATCAACTCTGGTCAGCTCGAGTAACTTCTCAACTAGAGAGGTAACTTCTTGAGCGGTCTCTTTTGAAACATTGTTGTAATCAACTTGATGTGCGCTTAAAAGGGCGAGATAAGAAGCCAGTTCACTCACAGTAACCGTAGAGGAATCAAAGGCGAGGGCCGAAATCCCTGTCTGCTTTGCTAGGTCACGAGAACGATTAACCAAATCAGCGATCAGATTCGAGTAATTCCCAAAAGTAGTATAAACAGGGTGAATTACTTTCTCGAGTTCTTTAATCCGCCTCGCACTTTGGATCGTCATAGCCGCATACTCACGCTGTTGAGATGTAGCACGAGACAGAGCTTCTAAGAGGGTTTCCTTAATAGCCCTACTTAACAAGTCGGTACGACCTTGTAATTGCACCAGAGCCTGTCTAACGGCTGTAGTAGTTGAAATAGCCCCTTTCTCGTAATCATCAAAGGCTTTGAGAGAAAGTCCTGCTCTGCTATACTGCTCGATACTTTGTTGTAAAGCCTCGCTAAGATACTGTTCTGCTTGGGCTCTCTTTTCTCTTGTAGTCAACCCCTGTAACGTAAGGGCGTTTAACCGAGAATGGAGGTTAAACTCAGACTTCCAAAGGTCAAGTAGAAGTTTCCGAAGCTTCAGAGTTTCCGTTGTTACCTTATTCTGCGCCTTCAAAGTAGCGAGTCGTGCTTTTATACGAGCCGATAAAGTTACATGAACTTGAGACTCACTCTCATAAGACTTTATCAAGTTATCAACGGTTCGAATCTGTGCTTCCAAGTAAGCATTCAGGAGCTGTCTCCCCTTTGCGTCCTTAACAAGAGTGGCAAATTCGTCGTTCTGGGACTTCTGAATTGTTTCAAGATAGTTCCGGTACACTTTAAGAGAGTCTATATTACCATTGATAGCTTCTTCGTAGCGACGAGCACCTACTTCGGAGATCTTCGCTAAAGCGAGCTGTACACGGGCGGCAGTTTCGGCCGAGACTGTTACATCTTTAGAATACACATTCGCGAACTGACCCAGTCCCTCAGTTGTATCGGAAATCGATTTATGTAAGTAAGTCAAAATTGCTTGGTGCCTTTGTAATTCGTCATTCACAGCACGTTGGGCAGCGGAGACTTTGAAGGAAGTCTCGATTAATTTTTCATCAATTTTGACCTTCCCTTTGGTCCTCTCCATTACCTTAGTTAGTATACCAGCTTGCTTCTCATAAGACTTAGCTTCTGCTACCAACGCGGCCCGTAGTGAAGGGCTAGCTTTAGAGGCCATATCACGAAGTATACCTGCTAACGAGTTGTACGCTTCTGCGGTTGTCTTAATCCCACTTAAGTTTCCCTGTGTAATCTGATTTAAGCCTTGCCAAATCCGTGAAATAGCTTGCCCAGTTTTGAGAGTAACTACTTGTCCAGTCGAAACGTCGCCAATAGCTTTAGTGTACTTTGAGTACAAACTTACCAACGTTTTAGTTTCCTTAATCTGGGCTCCTGTAATTTCAAACTGCTTCTTCAAATTCTCTGCAAGAGCGGAACGCGCCTTCGAAAGCTCCTGAACCGCTTCGGTACTTCTCCTATGTAAAGCCTCTGCATCTTCTAACTGCTTACCCTCAGTCGTCCTACCTTTCTCAATCTCATCTTGAACTTCGAGGAACTCTTGGTAGGCATCTCGATACTCCTGAATAGCGTTAACAACTCGCTCCAACGACTTAGCAGACGAAAGGTTCAGTCCCAGTTCCTCTTGTCGTCTCTTCATTCCTTCAGCAAGTTCCTTTCGCAACCGCGCAGTACGATCGATGTTAGTCTGTAGTACCTTGTTCAGCCCAATTATAGCTCGAGCATTATCTGCAGACCGTTCTCCAAACTTGATCAAAGTCTCGCCAGCACTGTCAAGTTTCTTGTTCAAGGAGTCAACAGACTTACCCCAAATACCGAACCACTTCCCCACATTAAAGACGGACTTCCCGAGTAAATAGAAAGGTCCTGTTAAGCGGAGAAGAACGCCCCTGTACTTAATAATCAATCCCAGTGCATACGAAATAACACCTGCAGTCCCAGCGATTCCCGTCGCAAACAGCTTAACGGGGCCAGTAACAATCTGTACAATGATTTTTCCTAACCAACCCAAAACTTTCCCTAGTGCAGAAACCGCGGCCCGAAAAGTTTCGGACTCCCCAAAAGTTTCCTTAAAAGCCGGGATAAGCGCTTCTTTGAAGGCTTTATACACCGCGGGAATGACGATCAAAATAATCCCAAAAATCTTGGCAAAGCCTTTGAATATGTTAATGAGTTTTAACACGGCACCTTTAACTTTTGTAACGACACCTAAGAAAGTGTACCATACTTTAGACAAACCCCCGGCCGCCCCAGTAAACGTAATTATGGTATTAGCCCACTCCCGTTGAGCTCCGGCGACGTCATGAGTAATTAAGTACAAATCTCGAACCTGTTTAGCGTGCTTCTGTACCATAGGAGTTACCTTCTTCGCCAGCACCAACCCTTCGGCCATAAAAGTCGCTTGCATCAACTTACTAGCAGCCAGAGCTTTCCTAATCACACCCCTTTCTGGAACCATAGCAGATGCTAGAGCTGGGCCAAAAATGGCCTTGGGAACTTTAGTCGCCATTAATGTGGAGATCGCAGTTCTTAACTCTACAACAAGGCCTTTAACAGCCTTGGCACCGTTTTTGAAGAAGTTTACAAAGGTAGTACCAATGTAAACGCTTAACCTCTTGAGAACTTTGCTTAGTGACGAGGCAGTAAAACTAGTTTTGACCATACCATCTCTCATCACGAATAGAGGAGCAAGAGCTGTTCTCTGAGTCATCCCAAAGACGTCAAAGGCTGCGTTTAGTGCTGTTAACGCCTTTTCAACTAAATGTACAGTCTCAATCAATACAAACAACTGCGCTCCGAGTTTTACAAAACGTCCTAGCAAATCAAGTGAGGCGGCACCAGCGGCCTTCATCGTAGTGATAAAACCTCCAATCCCGGGCTGAGCCATGACCTCGTTAATTCGGGTCAAAATTTTGTAATAAGCATTCAAAATAGGAGTTACATAATTTCCAGTTTGGGCCGCGAGAAGTTCTTGAGAAACGCGATAACGTCTCAGAATACCATACCCTGTTTCCATCAACCTATTGTTAACACCCTGTAAGTAACTCAACTCCTGTATAAGAGCGAGCATCCTCGCTTTTTGTTTGACGGACTTTCCAGTTTCGGTGCCTTCTTTCCGGAGTTGTTCTTCGTAAAACTTAGTCTTCTCTCTGAGGTGGTCTATGTTAATGCCCAAAATCATGGCTGAATTAGTTAACCCAGCCAACGCACCGTGGACATGTTGCAAGGTCTCGAACACATCTTTGCCCAAGAAACTCGAAACGTCTGTCATCAAAGAAATGAATCGCTTCGTCTCCTTTTGGTTCAACTTATACAAAGCCGCAAAATCCAACAGAGCACCGGTAACCCGGCGCATCTCTGAAACGTTTTTACCTGCAGAAAGAGCAAGTCTGTCGGACCACTGGAGCCAATCTTTTGCACTCATAGAAGCATCGCCGGTCAACTCAGCATACCTCCGAACCGCTCGGTTCAAATCAACCTGCGTGCGAATCATCTCAGAACTGACTCTATACGATTCGGAGAAGTGCTCGAGCATGGCTTCACCAAAGTAAGAGAGCTTCTCACCCAAGAGCTCGAATCCGTGAGCTAGACTAACATTAAACTTGAATATCATAAGGTAGTGAAAGGTGACTTCCCCAAGTGCCTTGATCAATCTAGGAAGCGCGGCCGTTTGTATGTTAATCTTACCGGTCAACTCTGAGAAACCGCGAGTAACTCTGCGTAATCGGTCGTTGACTCCAGGTAATGTCTTATCCAAATGGGACATTACCATAGACCACGACCGCGAAAACGAGGACACAGAAGCGAGGGAGTACCCCAACGTAGTTAGTGTAGAGCCTAACTTCTTAGTCAAGGGAAAGAAACGCAACAGTTTCCCGGAAAGAATGGTCAAACTCCCCATCATCGCCACAAAAGGTTTAGATAACTTCGCGCCTATAGAAACGGCCTCACCACCTAGGGATTCGTTAATACGAGCCCCGAGCTGCAAGATCTTGTCTCGCACCTTATCCAATACAGTACCTAAAAACGCAAAACTAGCGGTCAGTCCTATCTTGCCGGCTAACTTAGACTTCACCACACTCCCGATCTGGGCTACACGATCACGTAGGGAATAAGCAAGTCGGAGTAAGCCTTTCCAGAGGTCGGCTACGACACGAAGTCCAGACACAAACTTAGTAGAGATAACATCCGCGACATCAACGATTATCACTTTAAGCCTGGTAAAAACTTCGGTTAGCTTAGTAAAGGCGTCTGGAATTCTCAGTCTAACAAACAGACGAGAAAGAGCTTCCCTTACTGGAGTAAGAGAATCGCTCAACTTCAAAAACAAGCGCGTTACCGTAGCAACAGCAGGAGTCAAGAACTCAACTAACCTAGTAGCTGCCCTTACAGCATAAACAGCAATAGAAACGAACGCAGACTTACCAACTTCTGCAACGTGCGTAAACTGAGAAGCTATCCAAGTAAAAGGTCCCCTGCGAAACTCGGTGAACAACACTCTGAGCGCATCTCGCACAGAATTTAAAGACTGTTTCATTGCGGCAGTAGCAGGGATTGATCCTTTTGCCCAAGTAATCCAAGCAGAAGTTGTAGTGGAAAGTATATGAACGGTTTGCGTCAAAACGGTACCAAGGAAGCGATGCTGTACTGCAAATGAGGTGACTGCTCGAGCAGCGCTTTGGGCTGAGCGCGTATAAAGTACGTACAACTTATTCGCTAAGCTCATCGAGATCTTTTTAGAGTTAATCGCTGCAGTTACCAACCCAGCTGCAGAGGCAATAGCAATAAACGCAGTCCTTAACGTGAGAACAGAGGAGGCGTACTGTGAAGTGGCCTTCGAAGCACTTTGGGTGGACTTAACAGAAGCTTGGGTACTCCGGGCGGTATTACGAATCGACTCAACTAATTGTCGTTGACTTTCAGCGAGCTTACGTACAGTTTCAGAAAGGGTTTGGACAGACTCAGCGGTTTTCGCGACTTGGGTACGGAGTTTTTCTAACTCCTCCTTATTCTCAACACCTATTTCTACTATATACTCTTCGGCCATATTCTTTACCCACCAACCACCTCAAAATCGACTCCAATATCTCGCACTTTCTTCAACAAGGTACGTGGATCATCACTATCTGGCCGAACGTAATCATCACGAAGTTCTGCGCCTACTAGAGAAGCATAGAAACGATACTGAGCGTGGAGTCGTTCTCTCGCTTCTTCTAGTAAACCCTCAATCGTGGGCCTTGTCAAGGCGAAAACCTGGTCAGGAGTCCATCCATACTGAGAGCACAAGAAGTCGACTACCTGCGCTATGGTCTTCTCTATGGGGTCTCCCCCGCCTCTTCTGCCAACTTCGTTACCGCGTTGGTTAGTCCGAGATTTAGCTTTCCGAAAATGTGAAGCGACAAAGGGACGATAAACTCTACCATATCCTTTGAGGTCAGATTATTTTCAACCCACTTCTTGTCTTTGTTGAAAATAATCGATGCAATCTCAGACACGTCATTAGCAAAGGCGGTCATGAACGCGTAGACTTGGGACTCATCGAACTGAGGATTGCCTTCTGCATCAGTACTAACGGAAAGCTTAGAAAAGACCTTAGTTAGAATGTTGTAGAGCCTAAGTTCCTTCCCCCAAGTAAGCGGAGGAATCTCAACCGTGTTCCCATTGCTTAAGGTAACTTCACGAGCTCCTTCAATGTACTCTTCAAAAGCTTTCATAATAAATGCACCTCCTGGGGCGTCTAAATTGTACTAACTAAGTTAACCTAAAATTAGGAGAAGTCACCGATTAACCTAATTCGGCACAACCTTCCCCTCTCATCCAAGGTAGTGCCATCCCAAGCAGTATCGGCATCCAGAGCAACGAACGAGTAAGGGAATTCGTGTGGATCGTTCCCAAACTCGATCGAGAGTTCTCCTGCGGACTGAGCTCTCCAAATATCAATTTCCACAGTTCCTCCAGCAGGCATCTGGTGAACGAACTTCAGCGACGCTTCAGTAACTTCCATATCTCCGCCGAAATCCATCGTCTTCTCATTTCCCGAAGTTTGAATGATACCACAACCAATAGCATACCTCAAATTCTCAAGATTCCATTCATGACCAACAACATCTAGTTTAACTGTCTCAGTAACAACCCACTGTTTGATCAACTTCTCGGGAGAACCCTGTTTAACCTCGAGTTTATCTCGAGTAAATGTTAGAGTTGCTCCAGTCTTAACAGCGCCTATATCAATAGTAGGTGTTTGGCCGGCGCTTCCAATATAAAGCACACCCGCTTTAACCTGTTATTTTTCTTGACCCTTTCGGGCAAGTAGTACAACTACTTCCCTACGTCACCGTAGGGGTCGGACTGTCGTATACACTAACCAGATCCTGAAAGAGGTTAGTGTCCTCTACGCTCAGTCTCTGCAGCCGCAGTTCGCTATTCAACTCTCTTTTGGGTCCCCGTCTTCTCTCGGGCGGATTTAATTCATTAAATTTCGTCCAGAAAAACTGATATAGAACTTCCTTCAAATCTTTCTTCCTCCGCCCAAGAGGCAAAGCTAACGCAATTGTAGCTAACATTCGTTTATCGTCCGGAAGAAACAAATGGACCCTTTCTAAAACACGTTTCGCTTGTCGACCTCTAACTACAACCTCACCTTTCTTCCTTGAAGTTCTGATTCTCTGAAGGGCATCTTTAACGTCTTTATCATTAACCATTACGACTAACTCAGGAAAGTACGACAAGTACCGCCGTTCCTTCGAACCTCCCCAAACGCGTAAAATCATAATCTTCTTAATACACCTCGCAACCTTTTGAGCTAGGTCATCGTCCCACAGAGTCGCGCGAACTGCTTGCTGGGGGTTGACAACGGTAATCCACTTATAAGAGTGAAACGGAATTAGTGGGTCTCCTATGTACTCGAAGAAATCTAGGGCACAATCTTGATGTAACCTAAAAATCGGTCCTGTTGGGGTTTGGACAACCGTCCCATACAAGCCCAACTCTTCAAAGCACCTAACTATCTCTTTCACCTCGGGAACCGCCCAACTATTTAAGCACATAGTCGGGCTATTCTCAATAACAGTACCATCACCACAATAAGCAACGTTCAAAGTAGTAGGCGTCCATCTAAAATCTTTGGGAAGCTTTTTCTTTTTATCATCATACCAACGATAGTGAAGATTCTTCATAACAGGAGCTTTATATCCAACAACTCTGTAAGAGATAAATTTCTTCCCAAATCCAATACGTACTTGTTCTCTAATAGAACAGGAAATAACAGGACGAAGAAGGTTACAAACTTGCTCTGCGTACAAACGCTTGGTCGTCCCCAACTCGAACCTATAGTCACCAGCCTTACAATAAGCAATATGCCCATCACTGAAAATTAATCCATCTAAAATCTCATTTAGCTGAGTGGATACCATTGTGTTTCCCCGTTGATCAGCAGAGGTTTTACGGGCCCAGTGTCACTTAGGCCCGAAACTCAATCTTTTGGTGTTATAAGTTGGTGTGTTCATTTACAATTCTCACCTCCTCAAATTAAGTGTGTACCTCAACAACCTAACTCACTACAAGTACTTCTCCAGTTCGATCACAGCAGGTTCACTCATCTTCATCGCTTTCGCCATAACTTCATTAACTTTACCACACTTACGACACAAACACTTTATCAACGAAGCTCCTCTTATAACATTTACGTAAAAGTATAAGTCCTTATACTTGATACGCAAGATGTCTGTACCATCCAGGTAACCTAGGACGGCCCCACAACTTGAGCACTTCCAAGCACTAGATTGGTTGCTCAATGCCTTGTACCTCGAACTCAACTTTAATTGTTCTAACCATCTCTTCCTTAGGAAGAGACCACGTGACTCTTTTAACACTACCTGAATAGTAGGTATGGGTAGTATTATTTCTTCGCTCCAATTGATCTTGCAACTTATTACCTAACTTCCGGATCAGGCTCGAAGCCACATCTTCACCTATCTCAAAAGATAACTCAACGAGTAACGTTCCAGTACACCGAAAGAAAACCTTCTCTTGACTTGAAACCTCTTCCATTTTCAAGTAAGTAGAAGGAGTAACGCGATCCTCTGGTAAGGAGGAAACTATCACCGGAGCTCTAATCAACCCCAAATTATACGTTTGATCCAAATCCGTCAAAACGGACTCAATCTTACTACTCAAATCCGACTGAACTTCGTGCAAATAAATCATACTATCCTACTCCCAAATCTCCCTCAATCGATCTGAAGCCCTTTGGAGAGCAGCCGCAATAAAGTCTCGAGGGATCATCCGCCTTGTACCTTTAGTCACATATTTTAGATGGGGTGCTTTACCAGTGTCAAAAGCAATTCCGTCGCGATTCTTACGAATCGAAGCCTTTAAACGTCCAGTACGAATATGAACCAAAGGGGACAAGTTAGTAGGACGTCGCCTTGAGTAAGGATGTCCTCGTCTGCGTAACTCCTCGTTAGAAAGAGGTTCACCACTAACGAGTCGAATAACCTCCTCAAATATCACATCGATGGACTTTTGCTTCCTTCTCTCAAGGTCATCGTAAATCTTCGAAACAGAAGGTAATCGAATTAACAGTCTCATCGTTCTCTTATCCGTACAACATCAAGTTCCCAATGATGCAATCTACCTCTTCGATCAAAAGCTTGCTGTGCCTCTACTACAGAAAAAGTCTCGTTCGTTTCTTGGTCAATCAGTACATCGTCAGAGCGAATTTCAACTCCGGGTAAACACACCATTACACTCGAAGAGACTAACGTAACACGACCAAACTCATCCGTTCCTATAGCCCTTCTAGTAGTATAAACCGCGCCGGTGACTTGTCCTATGTCAAGACCAACTTCTTCGGTGGTATAAATCGAAAGGGAACCATCCTGAGTACACGTAACGTACTCCAGCCCAGGAAACTTATTTGACGTAAGAGACGCGCTAAACTTAGTTAAAGTAAGAGTTTCAGTTACAGAGGCCCCGACTAACGTGCACAACACGCTCGGTGTATCTCCTAACCAGGTCAATCGCAACGTAGCTTCAGGATGTATTTGCGAAATGTTCAAAGCAGTAGGAACTCCTCTTTTGCAAGATAACTCCACTGTAACACAAGTGGTATACCGACGAACCGTGTAAACACGCTGTCTGTAATGAAAGCCAACGAGATTGGTCATCTCACAATATACCTTTTGGTGTACTCTTTCAAAGGTCCGTAAACCTTCTTAATAGCATTCACCATAGGATGTTGAGGTGGCACAACTTCGAGGGTCCTCTCAATTGCCTCGAGTGCTTTTTGACAATATACTCTCGAAACTTCGTACTGTGCAAGGGCAAAACTCGGATGGAGAGAAGTTGCTTGAAGGAGGAGTTTGAGCGCTACGTCCAAATTTTCAGGATGCTCTTCATACTCGTTCAACAGATCGAGCGCGAGATTAAAATACGGTAAGGGGTTTTCCGGTTCCTCCTCTAACTGCATGTTGATCAACTCTCGATAAAAAGAGAGTTTCTCTTTCATGCGTGGGGACAGAAATCCTAGGTGGTAAATCACTACATCATTAACTCGTGATACAACACGGTTCTCCTCAGTAGCGCAGCGTTCAAACGTCTCGTGAACCCGATTTGAGTAGTACCAAGTTCGTGGGTTCTTAACCAAACGAATGGCATCTTGATAGATGACCGTCCCCTCTTGCGGAGTTAAATTGTGCACCTGAAGCTGGACCGCGTCTGTATTCTCAGGTGTTTCCAACATCACTGCGTAAATCTGCTTATAGTCAACAATTTCGTCCAGGTCCTGTTGAAGGAGCCAAGTGCCGTTCGCCCTCTGTAAGTACAAATTCCGCGCTTTAGAGAAGTCTTTATCTAATTTAGTCTCTAACACCTCAGCTCCAAAGCGCTTTGCAAAAGACAGAGATTCATCTTGAGAACCGGTGTCTACCAAAATCACCTGTTGAGCAAAAGGAAGAGCAGTGCCCAAATACGTGGGGAGGTTTTTCATTTCGTCCTTCATAATCGTTGCAATAGTCAAGGTAGGAGTACGAAGTCTCGCAATAGAACAATTGTCGGGTAAGTCATTAACCTTCTTGATAATGGGCACATTAACTGGGCGTAGGCCTTCATAAGGAAGCTGTTGCCCGTAGTAAGGATTAATCAAAATACGCGGGGCAATCTTTTCAAAGGAAGCAAAAGCCCTAATTTCCCAAGTAACTTGATCTTTCAAATATCGATTATCCGACCAAGTCCGTAGTACAGGAAATTGGTACGCGAAAACAAACGGATCAGGATTGTCACACATCCTTTGCAATTGCTCAAGGGTAAAAATATCGGCAAAATCCTCACCCTCTCTCAGAACAAAAATCAACTTTCCCTGATCAATTTCAGGAACGTCTAAAGGAGTGCAAACAATGACATCCTTGAACAAAGATTTCGCAGTAGAGGGGATGTCCTTCAACCGGCGATATTGATAGATTAATACTGGCTCCAACGGTTGAGTTCTGAACCTCGCGTCAAGTTTCAGATCACTAAAATCCTCTTCCATATCCAAAGTGTACATTGGGAGTACATAGCTAAAACGACCTTGCTTCATCAGCTCATAACATACAAGCTGAACAATTCGCTCGTCTTGAAACACCTTCAGAGCTTTCTCAAACAGAGTAATAGCCTCCTCTGTTCTGAACGCGAAACACCAAGGGGCAATCCGAGCTAATGCTCCTCTGTCTTTCCTCTTATAGCTCTGTGGTCCCACACCCTTAGGAAGTCCAGGAACTACAAAACCAACTTCAGGGGAAGAAAGAACTTTCAAAGCCTCACCAAGGAAGTCTAAATTAGAGAGAGCCGCCTTTGGGTGTACAAAAACAAAATACTCCGTTTCGACCTTCTCTAATCCAGCAAGTAACTTCCTACCAAAAGTCTTTCCCCCTTCATAAGTACGACAGTTCAAGACTTTGGTAAGATCTCGTTGATCCTGTCCAACTACAACTAAAGGAATGCCCTCAATGTGAAAAGGTAGTGTAGTGTTCAAAAACGCGACTACATCTTCCGACGTAAACGTTACAGCGGTAATCATAACAACCTCCTTCCTGTAACTAAACTAATTTACGTTTATACGGAGCGAGTAAACTCCTAACTTCAGTCATTACATCCATCTTCGCGTCTCTCAAGTAGTTCTCAACGTTACTCAATAAACGGCGACTGGAAAAACCTTCAGATTCCCGCAGGTTATAAAGAGCGGCAACGAGCTTCAAACAGGCGAGTTTAACCGGAGAAGGGATTTGGGAAAGTCCAAAAGTGTAAGTACATTCAAAGAAACCAGTTTGTGGTACGAAAAACTTAATAAGACCTGTGGACAGTTCTACAAAATAATCAGTATCCTCAACCAAATCCACACTGTCGAGCTTAATCTCAGTGATTTCAGAAATGGGAAAGTATCTCAGTCCATACTGAGTAGCTCCCGACAAGAAACAGCGCTCTGTTTCACTAACAGAACCTAATTTCAACTGTGTATACGCCAAAATCGCGGACGAGGCAGCCAAAAGGAGGGCTCTGAGAAAGGGATCTTCAGAAAAATCATCTACGTGCAAATACTCTTTTACTTCATCTAATGTAACAAGCTCAGTAGTCAACGACGAAACGACATCGAACCTGACTTGAGAATTGGCTAGAAGGTCTTCATAACCATACTTTCCTCGGCCGATTGCAACGTAGGACCCTAACGTAGCAGAAGGAGTAGTCCAATAAGTCAAATAATGTCCGCCAGAAAAAACAAGATCAACTACATCCACTTTATTTCCAAAAGGATCGAAAACATCTGCCTGAGGTTGTGAAACAAGGACAGTTTGACCTCCTACAACGAAATCAAACTGCAGCCTTATCTCACTCCCGGTGTAAACTTGTTTAAACATTCCTGTCTCCTTCGTTTAAGCAAGCTTTGTAAGTCTCGAGAATCGCCTCAACTTTCTTCTTACTCATTCGCAAAGTTTTAGAAATCATCGAGACCGAAGCATTTCCGTCTCTATACATTTCAATCACTTTGCGCTCTCGACTCGACTCTGGGAGAGGAGCCGGAGTAGTATCTACAGACACTTCGACCTTCTTAACCGGTTCACTTTTGGTAACTCGAACAAACCCGTGCATCTCCAAAGTTTGTGCGGTGTCTTCATACTTCACCTTACACCGCCCCTTATAAACTCGAACTAACTCCCTATACGTGGGCATCTCCCAATATTCACCCTCATAAGGCCCTTTATATTCTAACTCTATCACAACAACCTCCTCATTACACCACAAGTACTTATAGTAAGTTTTTACCGACTTTCCCACAGAAAAGCAAGTACCAACTAGTTAAGAAGCAACAAAAAACCCCCAACGTCAACACGTTGAGGGTTTTTATACTACTTCTTAACTGAACTAATTACCTGATACCTACAATGCACGAAATTGCTTGAGGATCTCTGGCTACCAACACCTCATCAGCGAAGATATCAAACTTATCATACTGACTACTTTCCTTAGCCAGCGGTTGAACGGTTAGCGGGGTCAACTCAGAGACGAATACTTTGCTTGTATCAACTACAAACAGAGTACTCAAATTACCTCCTGTGAGAGAAGTAATTGTAGCACCGCTAGCACTCACCTGCTGAGTATCCGGAATCTGGTTGCTAACCAAAATAGGAACCTCGTTATAACTCAAAACCTCAAATCCACCTTTCACCTTCACCATGTTAATGAACCTTTGCTGTGCCTGGAGCAATGCCCTAATCCTTCTACGGGTCCTCTTTGAACATACGATCAAACTGGGCATACCACGAATGGCGTCCAAAGCCTGATCCAGCAGTGCCAGAGTTAAATCACCACCTGTGTTGTCGGACCCAGCAGGAATAATATTCGAGGAATCGCACAGCTTGTACAGTCCGTCAAACTCCTTAGCGTTGGCGCTGGAGTCTCCCCAACAAATAGCATACTCCTCTTTATCTTTGAAATCCTCTGCCTTCGCCTCCATCTCAGCTGTTAGAATATCAACGTACTTAGAACCGATAGCGCGCGCCTTACGAGTAACCTTCCCTTGTGTTCCGATAGTCTTATAAAGGAACTCGACCTGTTCATAAGTACCGGTTTCTTCATCAAAAGAATCAGTATCAGCATAGAACGCAGCCTTAGCAGCACCAGGGGTTCTACGATTGATGTAAACCCCTGCACCAGAACCGGGTTTCCTAGGTATATTCTGTCTCAGCGGGTTAAGGTGCTCGACCATCTGGGTGATGATCTTATCAACTTCCTTCGGCAGGATATCAGCGATACCTTCATAACCGCCACCAGTATTCTCTGCTAATGCCCTTCGAAGTTCAGATATAGGATTCAACATTACTTTTCACCTCCTTTATACTTTTCTGTGAAATCCCACAGCATCCTCATCTTCTCAGAAGGATCTGCGTTTTTGTACTCTTCCGACTCGAGAAACTGCCGGATTGCATCCTCGGGAGCCTCTTCAGACCTCTCGCCACGAACAACTACAGTTTCCTTCAACTCCTTAACTTCATCAGTAAGAGCCCGAACACTTTCGAGCACTTCTTGCATCGGCTCCTCCGCATTCTCTTCAAGATCGAGCTCCTCTACACTCTCTTCAATCTCTGCAGACTTTTTTGCAGGGTAGGGATAAGGATAGGGGTAAGGATATTTTTCCAACTTGTCCAAAATCTTCTTAAGCATCTCCATCGCCTCATCCAACTTCTTCATAACAGCATCTAAATTCGCGGCCTTAAGAAGTTCGTCCGCCCGCTCAACCAACGCAGAAACACGCTCATCAAGGTCTAGTAACAGTTCAAGCTGACTGGATTCCACTGCCTCAATCAACTCCTCAGTTCCTTCCTCTTCTTCAAGAGCTTCCTCTTCCTTCTCCTCAAGCTCCTGCTCCTCTAGCTCTTTCATTTCCTTATCACTCATTTTGTCACCTCCTTGTTCTGAATTAACATCCCTTTGTAAGGGGACGAAGTCATTATCGCTCGCACTCCTTTGTACATACCACGATTGAATCTCTGCTTCATCAACAGCAGGTACGGAAACAACAGATACCTCAAGCAACTTCAAGTTATCAACAACTGACGTGGACCTTCCAGTATTCTCATCCCACTCTTCATGAGAAGCTAAAATCCGTCCGCGGATCGAGAACTTGTTCAACGTTCCTGATTTGATCTTCTCCTGAATCTCTTGCTCTGTCTTATCAATTACAGCAATTGTAAACAACCCCTTATTATCCAACTTCACCTCATGAATGCGGCCAATAGGGCGATTTTGATCATGATTGAACAACACTGTGCTTCTCTTCTTCAGGTCCTCAGCAGCGTTAGACAATGCCTTCCTAGATATGACAGCATTATCCAAACCTTTATCATAAGTTGTAGCATAACCTGCGATCACCAACTCCCCCGGATTAGCAATCTTCTCGGAAACCTCAGCTGGAGCGCGAATGAATTCTGGATTTAACTGAAACAAGCCGTTCTCAAACCTCATCTTGCACCTCCTTCCTGTTCCAAATTTTTTCCATAATAAAGTCACAGGGAACCTAAATTTGGGCAAGGGGTCCACGGTCACACTTTCAAACTGACCTTATGCCAAGCCCCCTCTTCCAAGTACTGATACTGTCTCTGGCTCTTCAGAGCTAACACCAAACTATCCCGCACCTTTAAACGTTTCGCTTTTGACTCTATAGTCCAATACTGAAAAGCTCTTGGAATTCTCTCCTTCAGTGCCTGGGGCAGCCCACTAAAATGCACAGGGGAAATAAATCGTTTCTTTACAGCTCGTGTAGAAAGAACATACGGGGTCTGGTTCTTTGCTTTAATCCAAAGAAAACCACTAATTTCCTTACCCTCTTCCAGCTTCTGGGTCGTCCCAACAAGTACGGGTCGGGCACTGGCAGTAAAGAAGGTAAAGTTCTTACCAAAAGGTCGAAGAATGTACCGTCCTCTAAAAGCCTTACCCTCAGTAAAGTAAAACTCAAACTCGTCCAGTTTCCGAGTTAAATGTTCCACTTTACCTTTATCAACAATCGTCATATAGGACCACCATTTGCGCAAAACTCGAGCGCCAATAGTGCCTGGAGGAGAGATGTACTTTTTCACTCTCATCCATGCCTTAGCTTCCGGTAACTTAACAGTTGCCGCTAAGCTGCGCTGGCCCTGAATTTCTCCTGTTTTGAAGTTTAGTTTGAAGTTCTTAGGGTCTCGAACAACTTTCAAGAACTCTGTCCAACCCTTCGGTCCATTGGGGCGGCGTTTGACAGCACCTTGCTTGTAAATGAACAAGGTAACTCCAATCACGTTATTGGGGTCGCCACAGTAACCCATTCGCAAGTCTCCGTGGAGGACGCTAGCCCAATGAACGTGAAGAATGTAGTCGAATTTACCTTCACACCAAACTAAAAAAGGGCTGAGGTACTTCTTAAAAGTATAGGAAGTTACCGAGATATTCTCTCCCACACCTTAATCCCCCTAACATCTTAAGAAAAGCTTACTAGGATAACACAGAAAAGTGCAAGACGTCAGAGTTCTACGACAGCATATCCGCGGCCTACTCGCTTTCCTTCTAGGAAAAGCCTAATTGCTTCACGACTAAACCACCAAGCAAAAACAGTGTCGTCTTTCTTACTATAAGGATACGACAGTACCTCTCTTTTCCATTGGCACCAAGAACAACTACACTCAAGAGGGTGATCCCAAGAAGGGATCATCCACATATTATTATCAAGTTCCACTCTAAGAGAAGGGATCCCTACCGAAATCAAGTGCTTTTGAACGCCTGTGTAATACGGTTTTAGAGGTAATTTACTTACTTCAGAAATCCAATCTTGCATCATAGACTGAGTAGCGTTTGACTCAATCATAATCACTTCGGGTTGGTACTGCTTGTACATCCGAATGAGCTTGCGGGTCACATCAGGAGCTGGTTGCTTCAACCGAGCTATTTCAACAGGCCACCGAATTAGAGTTTCAGCATTCACCCGCACCACAAAAATCACCGAAAAATCATCTCCATGTCCAGCTGAAATATCCACCCCAAAGTAACACTTGATAAGAGAAGGATCCACATCGTTATACTCAGGAGGATTAGACCCTGGAGAAAGAGGCCAATCAGACCGTTGTTTAAATGAAGATGGCGGGAAAAGAGCAGTATCTACACGTGTTGGACGATGGCGAAAGCCTTTATCGAAAGCCAAAGGGTTTTCCTTCCACTTCTTATAAAGCTTCTCTCGCGACCACACTTGGGGCCATAGAGGGTCAAAGTTATCATTTATCGCCCAAACTTTACGAAACTCCCAGTCTTTATTCCTGAGCAATTCAGAGAGCAGATCGTCTTCATGCCAAATAGTACCAACAACTACCGCTTGGTTCCCTTGTGGTTCGAGAGTATTCATCCAAGTATCATAGAAAGCTTCCTTTACTTTTCTCCGCAAACCTTCAGTAACGCAGTTCAAATTATCAACCATGTCATCTCCAATTATCACATCTGACCTACCTCCGGCCCCTGTAGATAGAACACTTCTTGCTTCGATCGTAGGATCACGAAGAACCAAAGAACGCTCCACATACAATCTATCCTTCGTCCAATAACGTGTCTTTGCGGGTCTAATCTCAGGAAAAACAAACTGGTACCTTTTATTAAAAAGAAGAGTACTCGAAACTGCGGCTAAAATCTCTCTACCCTTGTCAATAGAGTTAGTTATGATCTTAATCCTTATATTGGGGTTACGCCCAATCAACCACGTCGAATACGCAATAGAAACTATGGTAGTTTTAGAGTGGGCCCGAGGAGCAGCAATCACAACTCGAGAACACTTCATAAGAGCGTCAATCCACTCTCGATGCATTGCCGACACTGGAAACCCAAAAACGAAGATCAAGTAGTGAAGGAAACTATTTTGGCAAATAGTACGAAGCTTCTTTAACGAAATGTGGAACTTACTTTGACTCAAATCTCGAGAAGGCATCTACCACTTCCTTAAACTCCTGAAGAGCTTGGTATGCGAGGTCCTGTTCTCCTTTCTTGTGCTTGCCGTGTAACTCATGCTTAAACTTTAATACTAATTCCAAACCACGGAGAACGTCACTCCAATTCTTCGGCCTAATGCTTTCATTACCGCGTAACTCTTCTATTATCCTCTCAGCAATTGTATCAATCGCTTCCTGTTCAGGCGAACCAACCTCAGATGGAATGTCCTCCTGCTTAGGTAAGTCCTCAGAGGCAGCTTTACCCAACCCCAAGACCGGAGGAGACTCTAAATCGTCTAACGAGTGATCAAGAAAATCTTCAAGTTTCTTTGACATCCTCGAACTTCTCCTTCTCTGAGGTTTCAATTCCCCAACTAGGTACCAGAAAATACCGTGAGGGAAGTTTCAAGTTAACATCAAAATAAGTAGCCTCGTTAAATGGAAGAGGAACCTCCCTTACCCCATCCCGTGTAAACACTGTCCTTGTTAACTTCTTTTTAACCTCGTGGAACTCCCTATCAAACGTCCTGCTATTAGTCTGACATACAATTCCTCCCGGGGAATAAAACCAAATTCCTATGGTGATATCACGCCCTTTTAATCGTTCGAGGACATAACCCCGGTGAACTTGTTTAAACGTGCGAGAGTGTCTGCCAGTATTAGCAGGTAAAGATACTCCTTTCTTTCGCTCCTCAGCTGTAATACAGTAGAAATCAGGCGCAAGAATCGAACTGAGTTCAACAGGGGTAAACTTTACTACTCGAACTGTTGGGGGGGAATAGCTAAGCTGAATCTCCCCTCGATCAAATACACGCTCTACTAACTGTACCCCTCGAGATAGTACCTCTTGTAGAGCTTTGTTCTTTGTGCTCACAGTCATATTCCCTTCTTTCCACAACCACGTCCCTACAAGGGTACCTTCCTTATCAACGATATAACCCAATTCAGTTTTTACTTCTTCAAACCGGCTAGCCACTTCAAAGCCTCCTTTTTAGTCTTGAAAGAAGTCAATTTCTCATACACATCAATCATACTCATCTTACCTTCAGCTACAACCGAAACAATCTTGTCCATAAAAACCTCTAAGTCTCTACCTTCGAGCTTCAAAGTCTTCTCAAGAACTTCGCGCACATCCTTTAGAGTTACTAGAGTCTTTTCGGGAAGAGAAGGTGCCTTACGAGGCTTCCTAATCTCTTTGGGTTTCGGCTCAGAACTAGGCATTTTCTTCTTCTCAGGCGCTTTGAAAAAGCGCTCGACAATATCTTTTATCTTCTTCCGTAAGTCTTCGCCCTCTGCAGTAGCAGCGCTCTCGAACAACGCTATCAACTCCTCAAACCCAACATCTTCTCTAATATGTGCCCACAGAAGGTTCGGAAGAAGTTGCTTTATCTGACTCCGTGTTAAACCTATACGTGAAAGGGCCTCAAAAACACGTTTCCACATAGGGTGCTTACTTATCAAAGTTTCTGGACGTACAGCAAGGTTCTGCAAGAGCGATTCCATAAACAAGTACAACTCGGGGTCACTGAAGTACAACACCGATGGGTTACGTATATAAGTGGCAAACAACTCGGCAAAGGATTCGTCGATGCTCTGTAATGAGTACAGTCGCATCGGAAGTGCCCAGTTCCGCATCACCTCTTGTAACTTAGGATAAATAGGCTTAAAAATTTCCTCTCTAAATACGTCTCGAGACCCTAAGAAAAAGCTCCCAAGAGTTCTCTTCTCACTTGCATCAAGCATCTCGTTCATGTACCCCATGAACTTTTGAGCTTCCTTTTCAGTCAAATAAGGTAAAACTTGCTCGTAAAACGGGATCAAAACTCGTTCACGGTACACATAAGCAAACGCGTCTCTTAGTGTAGAGCGCGCGGTAAAATGACGCTCAAACACATGATGGCCTAGCTCGTGGAGGAACTGAAATGTATCCCCCGTAGTCAAGATAGAACCAACAAAGGACTTCACAAACTCATCATAGGTCCCCTCCAAACTATAAGACGCGTCGTAGCGAGATACATCTGACAACTTAATTCCCTTCAACCCATCCCAAAAAGATGGAACTCGTAACATCGGATAACTCTTAAGGATTTCTACCAATCTATCACGGAACTCTGAGTCAACGTATTCCAGTCGAGTAAGTACTCTATCAGGAGTTAACGTGGCCCGCCAAGGGGCGGAACGGGCCTTATAAACACGGTTAAGCCAATTCTCATAAGTAGTTGGGGACCACACATGGGTTGCCAGGAGTTCTCGAAAAGCGGGCATCCCTACTATATCCTCTCGATGAGGGCTAAAAATGGACGCCCGGAACATGTAAGTAAAAAACTCTCTGGGATCAAAGTAAGCCTTAACTGGAATATCAAACAGCTTAAGTGACAATTTCTCAAAAGGAGCGAAATCACCTTCCAACCAAGACTCTTTCAACTCTGAAGGTAAAAGCTTACTTAATTGCTCGTTCCAAAGCACTTTCCTGGCCCGCTCCATTATAGACATTATCTCAGAGACGAAAGGTGAGCTAGGATACTGAAAGTTCTGACGTAACAGGACGTTCAGGGCGACTGCATCGACAAAAGCTGAACGAATCTGCTCCTCAGTAAAAGAGGCGGGGATTTCGAGTATATTTCGTATAGCATCGTATTTAGGTTGGGTTAAAGTCTCGCGCAATCGGATTTCCTTAAATAAAGCAACGTACGAAGGCTCCCGTAAGTGAGGGTTCTTTTTGAGAGCTTCTGCGATCTTCTTATCGATATGTTCGATTACGTCAGAATAAACAAGCGCTGCTTCCTTTAGAGGGACGTGCAAATTCCTAAACTTGATAACTTTACCGATCCACTCGTTAACACTTGCTTGCGTAATATTAGAAACAGGTTCAAGGGCACACCTACAGTTATGGCCACAACGCACACCATAACCGGGCCAAGTTTGAAGCAGTTCAAGCGTGGATGGTTTAAAAACGCGCCCTTGAAGAGCTGCACAGTCTTCGCAATTACCACTCCACATACACTTCCCATTGCGCATGATGTAAAGAGTGTGCCATTTAGGAAGAGTCACGTCGTAGACCTTCCCCTTGTAGTAAGAAAGGCGAACTTCTGCTTCACTACAGGAAATACTAGACACGTCAGCAACATCGACGGGAACACCATGGTAGAAAGAAACCTTCGCAAATTGAGTCAGCTCTCCTGCGCGAACTTTCCGAAGTCTTCCATTATCATACACAAAACACTGATGATCAGGTGTCACGAGTAGATCCGTTTGATAGCCCTCGAAATGAATCATCTCACCATCGTACTCAAACGTCTGATAGGCAACAGGTTTAAGCCACTCAACCTGAGTCAAATCATCAGGGTTAATACTCAACAACCTCTCCGTACCATCCAAATCCTTAAAGAACTTCCACCCCCGATCCGTCAACACTTTAGTTGCTTCATCATAACATGTAACATCATCAGATATGCCCACCCAGCGTAAGAGCACTCCTTGTGTCTCCTCAAAAAACTTAGACACAAGTACAAGAGGGAGATTCGCAAACAAAGTGACAAACCCTGCGGCGGCAATAATCGCGCGTATAAAATTGTCAAGAGCTTTTTTAACTTGATCCCACTCACCTCTTTTTGCTTCATTGTGAATAGAATCTAAACGCTCTTTCCAACTCCGAATAGACTCTCGACGAAGTCGTCGATCGTGTTCAGCAATCTCAGCGTCAATCAGATCCTTATCGAACTCGCGTCTGTTCCAAAACTGGAGCACGCGTTCATAACCCAGCGCAATCGACTGGGCCTCATAATTATCAATGATCCCTTCTACTCGTAGTAAGAAAGGCACATAAGAAGGTAAAGCAGGGGTATCCTGACGCAACATCACCTTCTCTTCAAAAGAAGAACGATAATCCAGAACTGCCTCTCTTAACTCCTCTTGCATCGATTTCAGCAACTTAATTCTCCTAAGAACAAACCGTGCTACCTTCTCATCGGACAAAAGAGAGAGATTCCTAAGCTGTTTCACTTCTTCTATAGAAAGCGAGCGAGTAATATCTGTATCTTGTTTAGCGTCCGAGAGAGGTACCACAGGAGATTGTTGCCCACTCTTCCCTACAGGAGTTAAACCTTGAGGCTGCATAACTGACAACTGATCGCCGCCTTTAACCGGTGGTAAGTACATAAACTGACGGGCCTCATTAGGTGAGATCAACCCTGACTTAGTCCCTTCAATAATACGTTGCAACGAGTGTGCAGGAGGAATCTTAAAACTAAAAGTAACTCCATAAGGTTTAAGAAACCGATTCAGTCGATTCTGGATCGCCCGAGCAACCACAGGGACTAAGGTAGAATACATCAAATCTTCGTTAGGTCGTGACTGAAGTAAACTACTTCCAGGAGGCACAAATCCAAAAGCGCTCCGAACTAGCCAATCTAAGCGATCCAAGAACGTAGCAACCATCTGAATGTCAAATTGTTTAACCAACTCGATCCACTCCCCTTTACCAGCGCCCCATACCACGGGGATTTTCACTTTACCTCCAGATACTAACGAGGTTAAGTCCTCTTGAAACCTATTAACAACTGCCTCGTCCAAACTCTCCGGAAAAATAAATGTCCCGATAGGCTTCCTAGATTCAGGATCGCTTTTCACTAAGTTCTTTAACAAGCTCGTAACTTCATAAGTAAGAGACTCTAAGATAGACCCTCCAGTAGCAGTGTAAGTTTTAGGAATAAGTTGAATGTACACTAACTCATCTGGGCGAAACTTATACACCTTACCCAAGCCGACTTGTTGAATGAACCCACGAAGCCTGCCGTCTTTCTCATACACTGGAGAAAAAGTGGCTGCATCGCGTGCCGTAAATCCGGTTAACCTTCCGCCAAATGTCTTCAAAGGTACTAACACACCTTTGTTCAACACCAACAAATCCACTGTCAAAGCGATTAACACATCTCGAAAAGTCTCTCCAGTTATAGTCTCGCGCACAAAAATAAGATCGATTACTTCACTTTTCTTCAAACCAAACTTTACATCATACTCTCGCGGAAGGTCCGCAACAGAACTCGCAATATGGTCAACACACCGCCTCACAACATTAGTCTCTTTATAGATTTGACGGAGTTGCGAGGCGGAAAGAGAAGTAACCAAACTTGCGAAAGTTCCTGCAGTGATCGAAGTCTCTCCAACTAATCGCTCCTTAACCTGTTGTTCCTTCTCCTTCTTCTCAAGTTGTCTCTCCACAGTCTTCCTCCTCTACGGGTTGACTCGGCGTCTCCTTACCTTTATACTAGAACCAACCAACTAGTGCAAGGAGTAAGTATGAAAGTAACTCAGCTTTTAGGGGCCGATTTATCAAAAATCCCTACTAAAGACCTGCTTTTTAAGCACTCAATTGTAGTAGCCCTGATTAAAAAGGCCCGAAAAAAAGGAGGGAAAGTCGGGGGTTTGACTCTATCGCAGCTTATGAAACTCGACAGCTTAATAGTCAGAGAACTGCGTAAGAGAGGGGTAAACGCTCATAAAGTAAAAAGAAGTTTGAACAGGATGTTACCTTTCCAGATCAAAAACCCCTACGTGATCGTAACAGGATCAGTCTTCTACGGAACACCGCACGATCTCGATTTTATGGTCTTCACTCCTCTCAAGATTGAAGAAGACCCAATCGCCAGAGTGACCAAACAAGTCCTCGAAAAATTTCTACCAACTTATGTTCACTGGTCAAACGCATACTACGGAACACCTTTCTCAACGTTCGCTCCCATCTACAATTTAGAGCTCACACCGCCGGTCTTGAGTAGGAAGTACGCGCCTATGTACCCTAAAAACTATACCAACCCAATTTCCATTGATCTTCACAAAATAGTCAACGACTTACCCGAAAAACAGACACTTATCAAAAACTTTATACACTACGCACCTGCATATCATCTCTTCTTAATACCCAAAATACCTATTTACTACTTCGTTCCTCTTTATATTAGACTACAGAGAATGTTCCCGGTAGAAGAGAGGCCAGAGATTAAAGCGCTAAAGGGGGGAGTACACCAAAACTGTATTCCGGTGTACGATCTAACACTGCGGAAGGTCTCTTTCAAGATCACGGAGATGTAATCCTATCCTTTTAAAAGATATCCTAACACGAAACTAATCGCACAAACGGAGCCACAAACTAGGATAACTTTAATGAACAAACTCCGTAAAATACGCCAAATATCATCTACTCGGAGTTTAACTTCAGTCACACTCGACACAACAGAAGTTTGATTTTCACACAGACTTTCTGCCTTACGTTCAATCACAGTCACCCGCTCAACTAACTTCTCCGTGGCAGACGTATTCCCTCGTACTAGTTCAACCAACAATTCTTCGACTGTAGAGAGATTCCTTAAGTCCACCGTTACTTCAAAAAGCACTCACCTTCGTAATGGCGTTGCGAAGCACAGTCTCGAGAGTAGTATTATGACGTAGCCGGAGTAATGCAAGAGCAAGAATATCCGTAACACACTTCACGAACGTAATTTCCTCTTGAGAATAAGGAGCATCCTTATCATCATAAGTCAAGAAGAAACCCCATTGACCTATACCTTCGCCCTTGATAGGAAATGCTAAAGCCCTCTTAACATCGATGCCAAGCTCGTCGAGTCCCTGTTCGAAACAGGTAACAAATTTCCCGTTCAACAACTGATCAAACCAACCTTTAGGTAACTTAAATCGTCGGGGCATTTTAGGTTCGCCCTCTTTAAAGTATGCAAACAAAGGGAAACTAATCATACCACCTTGTTCAAATGGGGAAACTATCACTGTTGCGTTAAGAGCTTTACCAACTATCTCAACACATTCTTGCACTTTCTGCCCACTAACCAAACTCTTTGCAAGAACTTCAAACAGTTTCGGGAAAACGCCCATTAAATCCTGAACTCTAGACCGTAAGCGGGGGCTCACCCTCAATACCAAAGAATCCAGCATACTTTTCAACACGTCTCCATTTACAGGCTTGGGAAGAACCCCGTGAAACCCATATACGCGGGCGATTTTACGAACTCTATCCGAATCGTAACCTGTCACAAGTATCGCCCGTGCAGGGTCAAACTGGTCCACCGCTGAGAACACTTGCCCATTGAGTAGGACAACGTCAAGGATGTAGAAATCGGGATTGACTTCAGTATTTAACTTCTTAAACTCTTGAACTGAACCGCAAGTATAACACTCACAATTGTCAAAACTACTCTCGAGGAAAGACTTAAAAAAGTCCCTTACTGGCGCCTCATCGTCCAAGATTAGGACTCTCATACTCTTTCCTCCTACCACAAAGAACGAGGTAACGAAGTGATTTTCTTCTTATTCCTGAAGCACACATCGATCAACGTTCTCAAATCATCCTCAAGCTCAATTGTATCACTTAAGAAACAATCACTCAAGAGTTCCCTTTCAATGTGGACAAACTGTGGCCAAGTAAACTCAAATGTTTTAGTACGAAAGAACCCAATTCGTAGTCTATACCCAAAATCCTCCGCAAAAACATGTTTTATCTTATAAATCAAATCCTGAAAGCTGACCAGCCGATCGAACAAATGAACAATGGGTTTGTCCACCTTCTTAGTCAACAAGTAAGTAAAACTCTCAACAAATTGATTCAACGAGATAATAGTATAGTAACCCTCCTGAGGCACATTTACGATCCCTTGACGGACGCCTCGGGCGCAATAGTAGTTAATGACGGTACTATGAAACTTGTCAACGTGCAATCGATGAAGTGGTTCCTCACTTGGATACACACCATACACAGAACCTACACGGAGATCGACTAACTTGAGTTTTAAGTGGTTACGAGCATATGTTAAGAAAATTTGAACAAAGGCTTCAGTACACTGATTAAGAGAGTCCCCTTTCAATGGAAAAGGTAAAAAATCCTCAAGCTCATTGTGGTGAATCAATAACGGACCTTCTGGAACCGGTAGTTGTGAGGGATAATAGGAGTTTAGATCGGTTACCACAAATAAAGGAACGTTACGTAAAGCGGACGAAGCTAGTGTATTTACAACCGAAATGGTGTTGTAAAGGTTAGTAACACAAAGCAATTGGTCTCGCTGCTGAAAAAGGGCTGGGCTGTATAACCGGGATAAGTCGACAATCAAATCAGGCTCAAACTTCTCCAATCGGTCACGTAAGGCAGCGGAATCTGTAACATCTAACTCAACAGTCTGTAAATCTTTTAAGGACTCAAAAGAGTGACGAATAATCGAATAAGAGGAGGTCGCCTCTACTAAAGACTCCCGCTTTAAATTGTCAACGCCTAGTACAGAGTGCCCTTCTCTAAGCAAATGATGTGAAAGTGCAAAACCTAAGTAGCCGTCTGCCCCTAGAATTGCGATTCTCACCTCAGAGAAAACTCCCTTAACCCATCAAATGGCTGCTTAACGCCCAATACAGCTCTACACATCAAGTTAACAAACTGCTTTGCTCTCACATCGACACTGTGGAACTTACGAACTAATCTATACCCTCGTGTCGTAATCTCAACTAAGCGGTCTTCGTCCCTTAACACTGAGAGAATTTTATCCTCAAAGGAAGTTGGTGAGACGGGCAAAAAGTGTTTATCTGGAACGTACCCAAGTTCTACAATGTCGTTAATAGGTGGAGCTGCCAAAAGAGAAAAAGACGCGGGAATCTCGAAGAACTTCTGAATGGAGTAATTGTAGATACTACCACAAGTAGGGCAAACTTTAGCTGAGTTCAAAAGCTTCGCGTAGGTATCATGAACAATCGCAGTTCGTGAATCAAAGTGACCATAACCAGGATGAGGGACGTGTACAAAACCAGGGTACCCCTTAAACGTACGTAAATAAGATGTTCTCATAGGATAAACATCAGGGAGAATAGCTCCGGTTAGTAAGATGTCTATGGTCTTCGTTTGAGACCATTTCTTAAACACGTGAGTGTCAACTCCAATAGGTAACCACTCACAAGGAACTACATCAAGGAGTCGAGGAAACAACTTGAGCGTCCCTTCTTTAAACTTTACTACCACAAAGTCGATTTTATTCTCCTTGATAAACAGGAGCCGATCTCTCTGATAAGCATGAACATCCCAATAGTGAACTACCTTAGGAAGCTTAATCTCAGCTAGCCCTGTCAAAGGAGGAGTTACTGGAGGAGCTTCACCCAACATGAGTAGATCAAAAGTTTTCCCTTTGTCAGCGAGCTCCTTCAATAGCGTAGGTACGTGACAGGGCTTGTGATGAAAAGTAACATCAGCAACTTTAGCAAGAGCTTTCTTAAAGGCTAGATGTCCATGTCCAATCCAGTTAGTAAAGTCTTTACAAATATATAAAATCTTCAGCATAGTTACTTCTCCTTCACAAAACGAGAAGACAATTCAAATACAGCATCCCCTTTCTGAGAAGGATCTTTCTCAAGGTGATAGACATCAAAGAACAAGTACTTTCCTGGAATTCCTTTGGGAAACGCTACACAAGTACAATCCTCACGGAAATGTTTACAAAAAGAGCACAGGGAGAAGTGATCTTCTCCGAGATGTTTTGCTCGATACTTGGACAGCCACCGAATTGGGTCGAATTCAGTCATCACAGTACTCCTTCCAAAGTAGCAAAATAGTCACGTGCCTCAGGCCACTTAAGTCTAAGAAACCTACGATGCTGAAGATTTGAATGTGCAAAAAGCGAAAAAGCCTCAGAAAAGCCCTCTTCTGGACTTTGAAGGCTGGGAATTGATATCACGGACGTGTTAAAAGGGTCGTCCATTAAAGCCCGATAAAACTGCAACCTCACAAAATTACGCCTAACTGAAGGGCGTACCGAACCATAATGCTTAGTAGCTTGCTGAAAGAGCTGTACAGCTTCAGGCAAAACTCTCTGAAGGTAAGGAGCATAAACACTTCGACCAAATTCTACATAATAATCAGGAGCCCGAGTAGCAAGCTGACTCTGAACAAAATGACAGCATTCATGGAGAAAAGTAAGATCATAAGGAACATCACGCCGCCTAGGGGAGTACACTAGCATACTAATAGCCCCCGATCCTTGCGGAAACGCGTACTCAGCAAGATCCTTAACCTCAGAAGGAACCCTTTGAACCTTAGGAAGAGTAATTCCCAGAACGTGTCTGAGATGGACACGATCATTTGCGGAAAATTGTTCAAGGCACTGTTGTGTGAGCTCTCTTTCAATTTTCCCCGTCGACCTAAGAATATAGGCATCAACATAACACCCTATTGGAGCAGACGACGTATAACGATGAAAGGATAAACTTACATTACGAAATGCTCTTTCACTCTCAGCACTCCCAATAAAAAAATTCAAAAATGCATCAGCCTGAGGAAGGACTTTCCTGCGGACTTCGGGATGAGGCGCTGCAACGTTCTCGAGAAACCTAAAAGTCTCGAAGCCCGCCCCTTCTAGCGTTTCATTAATAGACCGGGAGTCAACAACTCGAAGAGGAGACTTCCTGGCAAAGGCGAAAGTCCACAAGAAAGCTTGGCGGAACTCCTTTTTAATAATCGGAACTCTACGTCCGCCCTTGGTAATCCATTTCTCAATCCACTCAGGAGGGACTCTAAATTTCACGCCAATCTCCTTAATAAGGATCTAAACTATATTCAAACCACTTATCCTTAGCGTTCAAGACCTTAACAGCTTTTTCAGCATCATCCACGGTGACATAACGTTTTAGAACGGCCCACTCACGAAACCACGGTACCCTACTTCGGTACTCCCTTCTAAGTCGATAGTAAACAGGAATTCTACGTTTTCGTGTTCGATGTCTGTACTTCGGCACCTCTGACTCAAACTTCGATTGTAAGTCCATCCTTCGCAATAATTAAATCCTCCACACCGAGAATTTCTCTCACTCTCTCATCACCTTTCAAAACAGGCTGGCGGCCAAGATGAGTAAAAACAACTGTTTGCCAATTCAATTGAGAAGCATATCGGAGTTGAGATTTCATACAAGTGTGCCCGAACGGTTCTCCTCCCTTTTCCTTAACGCGGATTATGGGATGGTTAATCGCGGAGCCATCACCAATGTAAACTCGGAGTCCCTTGAGAATCCCCCAGCCAGCACGTGGTCGTATAACATCCGTAAAGATACCCAATTCGTTATTTATTACAACACCCCACATAGGACATCGAATAGAGTGAAAACAAGAAACAGCTTTTAACGACACATCTTCGTACTCAAAAGGAAGTGAAGAAAAAAGAGTAGGAGTGACCTTCCAATTACGGACTAATTGACGTCGAACGAGCGACGTAGACACCAACGTCGTCGGAATTTCCTTGTGTTTTAAGCCACTTACATGATCTGGGTGTGAGTTCCCGGAAAAGCACACTTTACCCTCACGGCGAGTCAACAGTATATGCCTAGTGTACTCGGGTAAAGTAACACAGTAAACTTTCCCGTCGTAAGGAACCCAGGACTCTTGACTACCGGAGGTTACTGACTTAGCGGTAGAGGAACGACTGTCAGAAAAAACTGCTTGTGCCAGAGAAGTATCGTGTTGTTCACATTTAAAAGAGCACGTAAACATCTTAGGGCGCCCAAAACACCTCGCGGCAGGGATAAGAGAAAAGGAAGGGTCATCAAAGTTCTCCGAAATATACAAATTGTGATTAGGAGTCACCATCATATTCAAAAAATCCGTACTCAAGTAATACATTAACCCAGTGTAATCTTGCTCAATATAATCTATAGGCTTCTCAAACACTAATCGATCGTCCTCATCCAATGTCGCGACGTAATCCGAACTACTTAACTCAGTAAACCTCTTCCAGCCACGATTAGTAAAAACTTCAGTCTTCTCATCATAACAATGACTTACATACAAAAAATCCACGTCCTTAAGGTTATCAAAGAACTCCTCTTCACCACAGTCAATTTGGAAACGCGCTCTGCGAGTCTCGACTACAATACCTGTTCTCAGTTTGTGATGAGGGGAACTTTCCTCAATCATACCCTTAGAACCCAGAAATGTTATCTTATACTTCACGTAACTTCGACCCCCTTTCAAGAAGGGTAGAATCAACCTTCTTAGCTTTAAAGAAACCTCCAATGTACTCCTGAACCTTAATCGGGTCAAAAAATTTACAACTAAACACATCAATGTAAGCAGTCCGGCTAGAAGGAGCAAAATGTCCTGATACCAGAGACGTCTCTATTAACTGAACAAGAGTGTATCCTTCAGAAGGGCCGTTACCAAACCACTCAATTATAGGGTCACCGTACCTTTTCACATCAAGAATATCACAAAGTTCGAATACGAATTCCCTAAGTTTGCCCTTACTAGAAATAAGGAACTCATCACAATCATACAAATCTAAAATCAGGTGAAGTCCCCAATCGGCGATCATGTACATCCCCCCTCTCCAAGACTAAAACTTTAGGATTACCTTTAAGAAACTGAAGAATCTCCTGAACCGCTACATCTAAATCAACGGAATCGCCGCAAGTGAACAAATCAACGGCCGCGTAAAGTCGTTCAGGCCAAGTATGGATAGAAAAGTGAGACTCAGAGATCACAACCACACAACTTACCCCGTGAGGTTCAAAATGATGAACGAATGAATGAAGTATGGTTGCGCCGGCCTTACTAGCGGCCCGAATCAAACACTGAAGAACCAACTTCTCATTATCTAAAACTTCAAAAGGCACCTCAAACACGTCAATCAACACGTGTTTTCCTACACCCACAGCTGCTTCTCCTTCTTCCGTACTTCGGAAACTCCTTCTCCTGCCCACCATAAACCCGCCGCGCCTCCAGCTAGAGCAACGGCGCGTAAGTCATTAGTCCATACTCCAGTGACAGTCTTGTGTAACTTCCTGGCAATAACAGGGTTCATTAAACTACCTGGAACAGGGTTTCCTTCAATAAATCGGAAGGAACCGTCAGGTAATTCGACGATGTCAAACCCTACATGGGCGTTCTTCTCATATAGTTTCATAGCTTGAGTCACAAACTCCTTAAGTCGTTTACGTTTCACAGGGTTGAGCACTGGAATAGAAGAACCACCCTCCATTCCGAATCGATAAAAGATTTTATTGTAAATTTTACGGAAAGGATCAGGAAAACGACGATGTGTAATAGAGTAAACCTTCCCATTCACATAGTGAACACGAAACTCATTTCTAAAAGGTAACATTTCTTGTATGATCACATTATTAGGACCACCGTGCTGTTCAATATATTTCATCAAACGTTTGTCACTCCACTCATGAGTAGGGAGTTCCTTCGAAAGTGAGCCAATGCGCGGTTTAATCACAAATCCCTTCCCAGCACGTTGGAACGCATAGCGTGCGGATTCAAGACTGTGAAACTCACGAAGTAAGAAGGTTTGAGGAACAATTTTAGGGTCGTCCTTGAACAGCTTTGGAAATACCGCTTTATCGTCAATAGCAGACATCAAGTCATAGTCTTGAATCTTAGGAAGTTTCATCTTAAAGGCTTCTTTCGACCAGGTATGAACAACGCCTGCAGTTTTGGGAAGTTTAGCGCCCGCTTTGGGACGAACTACACGCATCCCCATTATTGCCGACGTGATCATGTCATAAAACTTCTCTCTCATTGAGGGAGTGGGATTTGGGTGTTTAGCGATCACGACAAACCTTTTATTGCGAAAAAGTTCAGAAATGGGCGTACCGGGTTTTAAAAAGTAAGCGGCTAAAGTTGCTAAAGTGATACCTCCGAGGACTTTCATCTTTGGATCAAGACGGGAACGTGACCCCAACTCTCGTTGATGAATTCTTTCCTCAGGGATAAAGATCTTGCGGCCCTTGTAAGTAATCCAAATTCCTTTACGACCCTTAAACTCTACGAGTTCCATAAAAAAGCCTCCTATCGTATCATAATCTTCGCGAGAAAAGTCCGGAACCCTCTTTTACCACCGTCACACATCACTATTTCGGCGCCAAAATTTTCAACAAACTCTACCGGAGACCAAGCTTCCTTATGTCCTTCATAATCATCTTCCCATCTTCCGTGAGGAAAGGAAGAGAAATCCTCTGGCAATGGTGTTGAAACAAACACTGCTTTAGTAACCTTCCGGAGCAAGGTGTGTAACAGATCGTAGCCCTCGAGTTTGCTCATATGCTCAATAACATCGAACAAACATATGAGATCATAAGTAGGGAAAGACTCCCAAGAAATGGATCGAACGTCCTGAACTATTACTTTGTTGTAAATGTACTCGTGTAAAGGAGAGATGTACTTGGAATAAGCTTCGATACAATCAATTCGAACTTTCCACTCAGGAGGAAACACCCTCCAATTCCAAACATCCAAGTACTCCCTAAAGAGTACACCCCACTTACCGAAACCCGGACCAATATCCAAAATACTTTGAGGTTTCAAATCAAGAACTTCTGTCAAGATTTTCGTGATCGCGAACGGATTGCTTGAGGGCATTTTGACCTCCATGCACTTCTTCAAAGCTATCAACGGAACGTTCCAAAGCTGAAAGAACACGAAGTAACTGGAGCCGAAGCTCGCAAAATAACTGAGACAACTCTTCCTGTGCAGCAAGGATACTTTCCTGTTTTCGGTTAATTCTAAGGATAATCCCAGCAATACAACTAATCCCGTTCCGAAAATCGTGAACAAACTCAGGAGACATTATCTTCGAACCCAAAACTGTTGCAACGTGTGGAGTTCCGTGCTTAAACAATTTATGTCATCAATCGGATGAAAACTCAAGTCAGCCAAAAACGAAACATCTTTCTCAGAGATTTCTGTGCCCCAATCATGTACACCGAGTACACTTCTCGGGGGAAGGACAGGTGCGTAAACCTGAATCTCACGTGGTTTATTCCCATCGTCACAGTACAAGAAAGAGGGCGCCTGCCCTAAAAACTCAAAAATTCTCAACTTAGTCCGTTGACATTCAAAAATATCACCTCTTAAGAAAGGAAATAAATCCGTGACTCTCTTATCAGCGCGATCAACCGACAAGAAACGGTGACCTCGAACTTGACACTCTAGCCACAGAAAAGTTGAAAGAGCACCTCTATAAGTACCCAACTCAACAACCTGAGCAAAATCAAACTGGTCAAAAACTAGATCCAAGATATAGAGTGACGCAAATGAGTGTTGAATCGGAATACCAAAGAGGCGATTATCCGGGGACAATCGTTCAAGAACGCTCATTGGCACAACTCCTTGCAAATTACGGAATCCTTCTGTGAAAGAAACTGCACGATCTTCGAAAAAAGGGTTGAAGGGCGCTCACGTACATAATCCGGCGAGAGATAAAAGTTGTTTCGACGAAGCGTGGTACCCCATAAATGCACAGAGAATACCTCTCGCGTAAACAAATCCTCAACCTCTCCAGAGAAAGGAGAAAACAGTTTCTTCCATTCCTGCCAACTAATGTAGTAATGATGATTCCTATTCCAATCAACTAGGAAGTACTCTTCTAGTTCAGTAAACCATTGAGACCCTACTAAATTAAAAGTATTGGGCTGCCACCGGTTAGTAAAATTCTTATACATAAACTCCAAAGCCTTGTGCCCTTTCTCCGTAAAAAGAATACCGTTGCTTAAATGAGAGCCGTCTTCAGAAGAAATATAGGAAGAACCAGTTACAAGGGGTTGAAATGGACGAAGAGCCAGCGTATCTGTATCGCAATAAAAACCCCCAAACCGGTACAATGCGTAAATTCGAAAAAAATCGGCTTTATTAACTACCTCATAACGACCGTGCAAACTCGAATAAATAGAAAATGCCTCTTTCTCAAAGAACTCTTGAGGAGTTACAACTTGGGTTACCTCCGGGAAATAAGTTTCTCGAACGAACTCAAACGGCATGTCTACCTCAGAAACATCCAAACACATAATTACTTCATCAAATCCAGCCACTGCACATAAAGAAGACACACTTACAGTAACATATAAAGGTACATCACCTCTTACCAACCAAAATAGATAACAAGTCTTAGATAGGTTTAACAATGAATCCATCAATCGACCCCCAGTTACCTTTAGAGTTTATCTCTTCCAACCACCTCTCTTTAGACCAATTTAACATGTCAAAGACTTCACTACGATTTGATGCAATTACAGGGTTGATAGGATGATACAAGTGATAGAGAGTTACAGGGAGAGGCCTCACCTTGTAACCTAGGACCTCTAACTTAGCCCAGTGAGCGTTGTCTTCACTCGTCCTTCCAAAGAACCTCTCGTCCATACCCTGAAAATCGAAGTAAGTATCACGATAGCACACAAAGGCTCCTCCGGCAGCACCTGCCTTAGAAGGGCGACAAGCCCGAGACGGAGACGTAATTTCTACTTCATACCTTGGGAGCGAGAGTGACCGAAGAGTATCCTTTTCACTCAAGTACACAATACAGTTCCAGGCAGGACCGACATAGTCCTTGGAAGTAACCTGCTCACGTACAATACGTGAGAAGTCGGGAGGAAAGACCAAATCAGCATCAATTAGAACAACTATATCACAAGTCGAAAGATGACGAACTCCAATGTTGAAGTTCCAGGCCCTGTTGTACGGGGTCGATGTGTAAATCTTCAAGTACTTCAACTCAGTATCCTCAGCTAAAACAGGAGATAACACATTACGAGTTAGTGCTTTAAAAGGACCAGACTCAACGATGCAAATTTGCTCGATGTCTTGGAGAGAGGAAAGACACTTAAGAAGTAAAGGAAGACGTCGCTCATGATGTTCATAACCAATTACTATAGAGATTGTCCTATCCATCACAAACCTCACTTGCCTCTAACAAAAAAAGGAGTTAACCTCAACTAAGAACACTAATCAAGGAGGCTCAATGTTAGCGAAAAAAATAACACCAGGAAAGTTCAACGGGCGTCAACACGACTATGTAGCTTTCATCTTCAACGTGAAGAAAATTAACACGCGCGAACTGTTATCATTCATACGTAAAAAATACGGAGCACGGCTCGATTTCATTGTTGAACCCAAGTACGATGGTCTCTACATCCAAATTAGTAAAGAAGGTAACTCCATTAAAGCGTACAGTGACCAAGGCAATCCATTACAACTACCAAATCCAATCATAGAAGCCCTAAAGAACCTCCCCTGTAACAACCTTGTCGCAGAGGGCGAACTGGAAACTTACGTAAACAAAAAGCACCAACCACGAGGAATTACCATTGGTTTAATCCATAGGAGAAGGAAAACTCGCAACAACGTTCACGCGGTATTGACTCTTTTCGATTGTCTCTACATAGACAATAAAGATATCTCTCATCAAACAACACTGGAGCGCCTAGAAGAACTCAAGGCACTTCCCATCCCCTCAGAACTAACTCCTATAGATACACCCCTAAACAGGGTCCCTTACGAGCGAGCAAGGTCTCTCTCAGAGGTCGACAAGAACGTCCGCAAGTTCTGTAAAATCAGACACTTTGAAGGAGCAATACTCAAACCAACTAAACAAGATGCACATAATTTAACATTCATCAAGTTTAAACGGTATATAGAATTCGCGCTCAAAGTTATTAACAGGATCCCCACAAAGACAAAAGGTGTCTATAACTACGACCTAGGAGCTGCAAACGAGAAAGGAGATCTCGAACTAGTAGGAAGAAGTCACAACTCCGAACTTTACTTGAACAAGGGCGACGTAGTAGCAGTAGCTTGTTACAACGTAAGTGTTTACATAGACAACGAGGGAAAGAGGGTAAGAGTACGTCTTTACAGCTCAACAATACAAAACAAAACCACAGCTCCAGTTAACACCATCAGAACTATCCTACAAACAGCAAAAAGCTACAACATGCTCGAGGTACATAAAATTACTTAAGACTAGACACCTCAAAGACAGTCTTAAGATCCAACCGAGCTCCTAAGCACCGAACAAGATGTCTCATCGCAGACACCGTGCTTCCTTTCTTCCCAATTAGAAACGAGAGCGTCTTAGGAGAGTCAGCTTTAACCGTAAACAACACAATTGAATCCCCTTTGTAAGTCTCAACGGTTACAGTATCCGGGTCGTCCACCAAAGCCTTAACCAGTTGAGTGACAAGTTCGGTTAACTCTTTCACTTTATCAGTATTACTCATAACCTACCTCCTTAAAACTAAACTGAACTGAACATTCAACAAGAGAAAATTTACCCTCACAAATGGCCAAAGTCAAGTGACTTTTTCACGCGCAGTAGTAAGACGTGTACATACAACCTGAGCCAACTTCCGCGCTAGCTCCATAGCAGCTTGAGCATTGGGTAAAACCGCAGCGGCAACACGAACATGACCTCCCGAATCACCGTCGTAAACATCACGAAGAATCTCGTGTAAAGGTATTACACAATCAAACTCCTTCCACGGGTTATAAGAGACCGACAGGCTGACTGCAGGTGAATCCCAAGGAGGAATACTACGAATGTGTATTAAAAAGTCTAAATTCGGTTGAACCAAGAAAGCGGCATACCGAGAGGAAAACTTATAACCAACAAAGGAACATATCCCTACTAAGACGTCTTTGTCTTCATAAAGGACCAAATTCTTTTGTAAGAAATCTATAGACCTCTCTTGCTTCCAAGTATACCGTCGATAAGCATCGTCTACTTTCGGATGGGAGAGTATCTGGTCGGGAGGAACTTGACATATCATTTTCAGCAACTCGGCTCTGAAAACATCATCGTTGAACGTTTGAGACATAGCAACAGCAACTCTTAACGGCGGGTCCTTCATTAAGACGGCTTGTTCAGCAGATTCGTAGCGAGCACTATCAACCATATCAGCCCAAGGTACTAGAGACTCCAACAGAGGGTTCAACTTAGCTAAAGGTTCAAGAACTCTAGCACAGGAAGGGGCGTCGGAGTCATAAAAGCAAACTCCCCGAGTTATTTCGGAAGAGTCTGGAACAAACCTTTCCTGGTGATGATCAGCCCAAATAAAGAAGTCAGAAGAAGGAAGAGCACGACTATATGGAAAGTCAGTTACCACATTAACAATAGGGTCAAACCGATAGGAATCCCAAACTTCAGGAGGATAAGTCGAATACTCAACAAAAGTAATCTTATCCAAACTTAAACCAACTTCCTTACAAAAATTATATCCAATTGCACCTGACACCAAACCGTCAAAATCTCCGTGCGTGTAAATACTAAACTTCATTCGATTCTCCTTTCTGTTCAAACTGCTTCTTCAGCGCAAAAAGGCCCAAACAAATCAAGTCCTCATTAAGAGCAAACTTCCGTGACGTGTTCACTACCTTCTTAAACAGGTACCTAAAGAACTCATCCGCTTTATTACGTCGCGGAAAAGATAAAACTCCCTCGCTAAACATAAACCACAGTAGGGCCTTACAACAAAGATCCCAACCATCTTTTCCGCTGTCGCGGGGGCCATTTAAATCCCGATGTAAGCGGGACATCACTGCGTCCAACAAGCCATATAAATTCTCACCACTATACTCCTCATCCATGTCTAACCCAATAAGAGAAACGCGGAAATCTCCTCTCAAACCACTTTAATTCAGTTGCTTGCCTGAACACTTCAAGGGCTTCTGTCACGGACAAGAAAGGGAGTAGAAACCCCTGTACTAAAATCCTCCGAAACCCGAAGTAGGAGTCGATTCCAACTGCAGTCAAAATGACTCCGAAGTAGAGTAAGAATTTACAACACGTCCTAAGAAGTATGTGACTATCAAACCGCCGATACTTCAAAGACAAGTACACACTTAGGACTAGTTCCACAATCACCAGACAAACCAAAATCACCATTTGACTGGCGCAATAAGGAGACAACAACACGCCGCTCATTAAGGTAAACATACCCTTAAACATGAACTTCGACCTCACTTTCCCGCAACTCCATTAAAAAGAACTAAGTGTTCACGGGTACCAAACCTAAACCCGTACTTCATGCAAAACTCAAAACACGCGAGACCTTGTTCTACGTAAGAATCCCTAGTTCGAGACTCAGGCATTACGTAAATATCTTCTTCCGAAGCAATTCCGAGCTGGGAAGCGCACTTGAACACAAACTGCGCAAAAGTGTAATCATCAACCTTCTTATTATACACAACCTTAAGTATCTTTTTAAACCCTCGAAAAGACGTTAAGTTAAGATAGGATGAAGTGTGTAACTTCGGACTAACTGAAAAAAGAGTATCAAACTTCGCCCATTCCCTACTAGGAGGAATGGTCCCGTTAGTCTCAACGTTTAACTTTGGCAATAACTCTGAAGGAACTCTGGACAGGTATTGCACCAATTCCCGTTGTTGAAGTAACGGCTCTCCACCCGTAATCACAAGAAGTGGCAGTCTCTTACTCTTCAATAATCGCAGAAAATCTCCTTCTGCACACAGTGAAGGCGAAGTTTTTATGGGAATAGCATAACTCGTATCACACATCCGACAAGGGCCACACGGCAGATTAACAAGATTGCAGCCTTGTAGGCGCACAAAATGGGCAGGGACTCCAACATAAGGACCTTCACCCTGGATGCTCTCAAAAACCTCACTTACTCGCAGCATAAGCACCTCCTAAAACCACATGAGAGGCAAAGTTAGTAAACTCACACAAGAAATATCCGTTGATGAACAAATATGGTTGAACGCGTGTTTGCAAGTTATCTATCGGAGTGATTAAGAAAATGTTACTCCCCTCTTTACGGGTCAGTATGTAAAAAGCATCACCACCAGAGAGCTGATGACACTCTTGAATGAATTCGCGCAGCTCTGGGGTAAACCCCCTCTTGAGTAATTGGTTCAGAGAGAGCTTGAGGTAACGACAAAACAGCAGCCCCGGGCGAACTAAAGGAACGTCAAAATACCTCTCATCCCCAAGTAAATACCCTTTCAACGAGTAATAATCAGTACTCCGAACTAGCGTCGGATGAAGTATCTGAAGAACTCTCTTCTCCAGGTAAAGCTGTCTGGACTCCGTCTTCGTGGGAAACATCGCCCTTCCTCCACTTAGGTGAAAGCAGAACTTGATTGGTTCGAAGATTACGAAGTTGAAGAACCGTGTTAGCAAGAGGCCCGTAGTAGGTCTCTACCACCAACTTCTCAATCTCTGAAAAAATCTCAACCGGAGGTGTACCTTGAAATTTTTCACCTTTGAACTCTTTCCAACCACCTCCACCCAAATCCTTGAGAATACCCGTCTCCTTCGCGAACCAAGTAACAAACTCGGTATCGTCAAAACCAGAGTCAAAATAATAGGTGACCGGAGCGGTCAAGTAGGGACGGTAAATCTTATTCTTAACCGCCGTCACAGACAGTTTCATTCCTACTACCTCATTTTTCCTCTCAGGATGAGGAATTAAACTTACTCGCTTCAATTGTAGTTGAAGGCAACTGTGAAAATCAAACGCGTGACCACCAATCTTCGAAACTCCACTAGCACCCCAAATACTGATCTTTTCCTTTTGCTGATTGGTTGCAACAAACAAAATATTCAAATCTTCCAAAGCGGTCGTTAGTTGACGAAGTCCTTTCGAAAGGAGCCGTGCGTGAAGGCCTGCGGCCTTATCTGAAAGATCATCGTCTATTTCCTCAAGGACAGGAGTGGCTGCGATAGAATCCCACGCAAATATACGTGGTGGGGGTGCGGGGTGCTTTTTGAAAAGAGTACAAAGAGTCTTAAATGTCTCAACGGCTTCTTGGACGTGTTCAGGGTTCACAACGAGCAGTTTCTCTGGAGAGACGCAGAAGAGCCTCGCCCAATCATTAGTGTAAGCGTGCTCTGTATCAGCGAGGACAGCGGTCCCTTCTAGTACATGGGCAGAGCCAAGAAGTGCTGCTACAATAGCAGATTTCCCTACTGACTCAAGACCAAAAATCTCTACAACTCTACCTAAAGGGAATCCAGGAGCTCCTGTTACATAATCAAGGGGTAACACCCCTGAAGGAAGATAACCTCGTTCGTCTTGAGAAATTGTATCTAGAGTAGAAGTCGCACACTTGAGTGACTTTCTAGCAGCTTCTAACCATTCCATCTCCTACCTCCCATTAACAGAATGGTAGGAGAGTATATTCTACTCCCCTACCAGTGACTCTATTTATTCATCAACTTATTGAGCAAAGCTTGCATTTTCTGAGGATCAAATTGCTGGCCCGAAGAACTCTTATCAGAAGATGGTGTCTCTACTGCAGGGCTAGCCTGAGCTGGTTGATCAGGCGGAGGTGATTGAGGGGGAGCGCTAGGCGCTGGCTGCGGATTAGGAGTAGATGACTGAGTAGAAGGTGTAACCGGCTGTTGACTACCCGGGGTTCCTTCCCACGGAGGAGTAGAACCAGGCGTAGGGAGACTTTGACCAACAGAAGCCGGAGTCAGTCTCACATTCTCGTTTTGAAGTAACTCAGCTATCTCCTCAAACGGTATCTCCTCAAAGATCGTGCTCAGGTCCTTAAGGCCAGACAAGAAGGTCGGGTCAACCGGAGTTGGTTCAGGATCCGGATACACTTGGTATTTAGTATCCTTAGCCCCAGTGCCTTCACGAACTATGGTGATATTTCTTCCCTGATTCACATCAGTTAGGTCACCCCACTTAGGATCTAGAAAGTACTGATTCAGCGAACGCCATACTGTAACAGGCATACTCCACACTTGAACACCTGCTGAAGGGTTCTCTAAGTCAATCATGTTCACGAGGAACTTGTTCATTGTTTGAACCTTATCCTTCAGTACCATCGCAAAGGCCGAGTCTTGCAACATTGAACATACAATACAACCATCTCCTGTACAAAGGACATATCTACTACTCACCCAATGTAATCGAACGGCGTAGTAGTACACTGGAATGTCCTCACGGTAGGGCGGTAAAATCCTAATATAATTCTTCCCTGTTTTAGGTTTCCAAAAATTCCCAGAGCTAAACTTAGCAAGATCATTCTTAATTTTAGCGAGATCAACTGGCATAACAAACCTCCTTTTGTAAAAAAATTAACATCGACCATCTATTGTACTTCTTCTAGGAAAAAGCCTAAACTACTCTTCAAACAAATGATCACCTCCTTTCCAACAATCCCCAACTTCAATTTCAACCGGGATCACTAAATCTGTATTAGCCACAGGGCGCGTGTACAACTCCTGAATTAAACCAACAACTTCATCCAAAACACTCTCATGAACTTCCACCATTATAGCATCATGAAGTTGGATTATCACTCTCGCATCTAGCCCGCGTTCGTTAAAAATCATTTGGAGCATCCAAAGCGTCTGATTAGTATGATCTGCGACAGTACTATTATGAACCAAATAACCTTGGCACACGTAGTAGGGTCGCGGGCCTTGTACGGTTAAATCGTACATCTCTACAACCCGGCCTGTACTCCTAACTTGAGTAACTTCGAAAAAGGTGGACTTGAAGAAAAGATCGAGTTCGTTTCGTTCCTCGGGACTAAACAGAGACCTAAACCTTGTATACAACTCTCGAGCATGGTCATATGATAAACTCTTCTCCTGTATCAGTCTACGAAGTTGAACTTGTTCTGTCTCAGAAAGGCCTCGAGAAGGTAGATGTCGGAAAACCTTAGAAAGGTACAAGTAAGCCGTTTCAGGAAGCGGAGACCCTCCTTTCAAACCTCTCTTTCTGATCTTAGGAAGCGCGTCTCTCTTTACTAGAACAGGTTTATAAAAAGAAACATTCCCTTTCACAGTATTAACTTTAGGCAAAAATGAATCTTCTAGCTCCTTCAATTTATTATTCAGGGTATTCACCTCAGGAACTACTAACAGCTCCCCTTTTTGCAAATCTCGGACAAACCGTTCTTGAATCCCGTCCTTTGTTAGTACTAACACGCGATGATCGCCGCTTGCGTATAGTGGTGGTCCAAAAGAAGTAGTAATCTCTACTTCTTCCTTCCAACGAGGTCCTTGTAGAACGGCAGGAGTGAACTCCTTGCTGTCAAAAACTCTAACTCCGTCACACTCTTCAACCGGTATGTAACCATACTCTGTTAGAACAAGAGAACCCTTACACACGCATTGCGGAAGAAAATTCAGGGCTTGTCTTTCCCACACAGGCATAAACGCACAATCTCGAGGAAAGATGCGCGTCCTTCCAAAAACATTTCGAAGTTCTCGCTGCTCCCGAGCGGTTTGTACGGCGTAGTCCAAAAACGTTGGAATCTCAGGATAGGCTTCAAACAACGAGTCAACGATTCTTTGTGCCTCTTCTAGTGAAAGCTTGAACTGATCAGCCATGCTACGCGCCCCGCGGCCGTAGCTGATACCATAAACGGCAAACTTTGCCAGTTTCCGTTCAATATCTCCTTTCTTAACCTTTTTCTTAAATATCCGCTCTGCCGTTTGAATATGAAAATCTTCACCCGAGTTTAACTGGTCGAGCATGGTCTTACACCTTGCATACCACGCGAGAGCATACAATTCAGCACTGTTCAAATCTGCCTCTATGAACTTGTACCCCTTAGGTACAGTGAAAATAGATCTAACTGCGGATTTAGGAATTGTCTGAATAGGAGGGTCTGCAGCACTTAATCTACCGGTCACAGTACCGGTAACTTTAAAATCTGGGTGTACTCTCCCATCATTTTCAACAAACTTCCAAATCCCTCCTTTACCTCCAGAAAGGTAAGTAGAGAGTAACTTTTGACGGGCTCTGAGTTTGAGCAACGAAGTAATTACAGCGGACTTCTTGGGATCAGAGCCTACTTTAGACTTCAGCTTCTGTAAGGTTCCCTCATCAGCCGATGCGTTTCCTGTCGGGGACCTCTTCACTATAGGAAACTTCAAATCAGTATACAACGCCTTAGTCAACTGTTTAAAAGATTTGTAATTGAACTCATAACCCACTGCTTGAAAAAGCTGTTGTTCGTTCTGTTGAATCTCGGACACCACACGCTTCGTTAATTCGTCTACTCGTTTCTTATCAACAAGGATCCCTGTTAATTCAACATCGACCAAAGCGAGTTGTACCGGGAACTCAACTTTCCAGTACAGCTCCTCGTACCCTTTCTCTCGTATTTCCTCAATTTGCTTTAGGGCAATCATCCTTGTCACAATGGCGTCATGAGTTGCGTACTTGAACAATATTTCTTGCGGAATTTCTGCATATGACTTAATCTTATGCTCCTTCTTGAACTTCTCTAACTCTCGGTCGTACTTTGGGTAATCCAAATACAGTGTAATAAGCGTATTCAAGTCAGCAGGGAGGTTCTCGTTCAACACGTGCTGAGCAATCATGGTATCGAAGTACATGTTAGTTACACAGAACCCGTTCCTCTTCAGGAACCGGAGGTCAAACTTGCAATTCTGGGCCACTTTACGGCATCGAGACGCAAGAATACGCTTGATGTAAGGAACAACAATCGGGTCATCCATTGGAATAGTATACCCAACCCAATCTTCAAAAGAGAGGGAGAGACAAATGATCGACGATCTAAACGGGTTCGTATCGGTCGTCTCCAAATCGAATGACATCAGTGTGTCTTCTGGGAGTGACTCTACCAACCTTGTCAACTCCTCAAGTGCTCCAAGGGTATTGATCTGGAAAATCAACGGAGAAGGTTCTGAGTAAGCCCCTTCAACAATTCTGGCCAACTTTCTCATATCAGCCTCGAACAGCCATCGAAGCTCGGGCTGTCTCATTACACCCGCCGGATGAATTGTGGGTAACACAGGTCCTACTTCAGTACGGAGTAGGAACCCCCTAGCGGACAGAATAGAAGTAAGCTCACCTCTAGTTACATACTCAAGAGCTTGTCCACCAAATGTAACGATCAATCTTGGGGAAATGCGTCGAAGTTCCGTATGAAGTCTGTCATAACAGAAAGTCCTCTTCACTTTAGGAACAGGAGTTAAGACCTCACAAACACAAGCATTAGTAATGTATAAATGTTCTCCACGGGTTTCTAAAAACTTATCAAAGGTTGGAGGTCTAGTACCAAGGATAGGAATGAGAAACTTGGCTATCTCTTCTCCTGACTTTCCAACAAACGGCCTTCCTTCAAAGAACTCATTAATACCCGGGCTCTGCCCAACTATACAAATAGGTGCGTGAACACTCCCTTCCGGAGGAACAAACCTAAGGGAATTCCGATATAGAGGACAGGCACGGCAATACTCAAGAATGTGTGTATGCAACTCCATCTCAATAACCTCCTCAGTTACGGTTAATTATTTGCCAGTAGAACCAGCGCCACCGCCCCGATTGTGTAAAGAAGCGGGCAACGCATCGACTGTCACTAACTCCAAACGCTCTAGTGGTAGGATCAGCATTTGGAGGACTCGCTCACCAGTGTGTACTACTAAAGCACTGTCAGAAAGGTTAGTCACAAAAGGCTCAACAAAGTCGAGGTAACCAGGATCGTAAACAGATAAACACAGTAAACCCTGTCGTCGCCAGGAAGACCTTGGTACAATTAAGGCAAAGTAGTTTCTTGGTAAAGCCATGCGAAAGCCGCAGTGCAACTTAACTGTTGCTTGACTAGGAATTAAGTAATCTCCAGGAGAATCACCAAGCGAAGGGGATACCGTGTGAGTAACCAAATCGTAGCCGGCGGAGAACTGCTCACCTCTACGAGGGACGTAAATCTTATCAAGGGCCTCAATCAAAATATCCTCTGGAAACAACATTACCTAACCTCCTTTCAGTTACCTAAATAGTTAAACAGCGCAAAATTAAAATCCGATGACCAAGCAAACGCGACAGCGTTGTGTGCATGAATACTCTCGAAATGAGTAACTTTAATCAGGTAAGGGAGCGCACGCTTTTCGAGTTCAAGACCAATCAACCGAACCATATCCTCTACAAAAACAGGGTTCAAATAAGCACGCTCTGTTACGTATTTCTCATCAACCCGCTTCAAGCATTCCCTGATTGGCGCGCTAGCGACATTTTCGACCACACCCACTAAATCTTCAAACAGGACCTCGTTGTTGGGGGGAGTGGTAACTGTGACAGAGGCAACTGATCGCTGATTATGCGCTCCAAACTGAGAAATTTCCTTACTACAAGGACATAATGACGTGTAAGGAACGTCAACACTTATCAGTATATAATCAGGGTACCCTTTCATCCTAATACCTGTAACTTTAACTTCAACGGGTAGAAACTGATCGATCTCACTCACAGGAGCAGTAGTAGAAACTAAATAAGTAAAAGATACCTCTACTCGTGCATTCTCGTTCTCTAATCGACCTGTAACTGCACCTAACGTGTCGGAAACGTTTTGGGTTAACAACTTCTTCTCAGAAAAGACGTCCTGAATTACCTCGTAAAAACGCGACATATGAACGCCTTTCACTTCCGGGTTTAAAGAACAATACACATTAAAACTTCCAAGTGTTTGCATAAATATTTCAGTAAGAGGGTAGTAAACGTAAACAGGGTACCGGATACCCTCGACTCCTACCCAAGGTAAGTAAACTTTAGGAAATCCTTCACTTCGTGATTGTACATCAGGAACGCTCATGCTACCTCCTTATACACAAATTCTCTTAAACTCATAAAAGAACCCGAGGTCACCTCCAAACACGGGGAGTCCCACAGTTGAGAAGTATCTGAAGGAGATCCGTCTAAACAGAAAACGGCGTAAGTCTTCACTAAGTAGGTCTGATAGAGTTCTACAGCTGCTCTCACTGATTCTTCCCACGAATCATCATCCCAAAATACAAGGAACTTCCTAACCCCCTTTGCTAAGAGTTGGTTAGTTACAGACGAAGAAATAAAGTGTCCAAAAACACAAACGGCCAAACCTTCCAAACGATAATAATCAAAAATACCTTCAACAAAAATCGCAAAGTCTCCAACTAGCTTATCAGCACCTAGCAAAACCCCGTTCTTACGGAATCCCTTCTTAGTCAAATACTTCGGTGCGTCAGGTGCACTAGAAAACAGGCGAATCTGAAAATTATCCTGATCTATAGGAATCACTAAACCATAACCCTGAGTAAAGAAAACTAAGTTCACCTTCTGAAAACGATCGAGTGCGTGTTTCCTCTCAAGAAGACGATAAACTTCGGGGAATTGATCTCGAACCTCTGTCAAACTATACTCAACAAACCTACGAGGATCCCAAGTTGAAGAAGAGTCAGTGTGTCCCGAACTCAGAAATCCTCGGTAAGGAACTAAAGACTTTCGGTCCAACTCAGATGAACGACCTTTACTACCACATCGAAAACAAAGATAGCGTTTAGCTGCCCAATTTACATACAACTTCCCTTTTACATCAGGAGACTTTCCTCTATAATGGCAAAAAGGGCAATAGTATCGTTCCCATTCAGTAGTCATTTCTACTCTCCGGAAAGGACCGGGGTATCTTAGCCTTATCAATTTTAGTAATAGGGGGACAGTAAAAAGTAGCCGTAGGATAATGAAGCTCGACCTGGCATCCGTAATAGGATGAGCACCTTCTTGAATAGTCAAGAGAGATATCAAAAATCCGACTGGCAAGAACTGCCGACTCGGTAAACTGAGTTAGGTCAGACATAGTAATAACGTGATCACAATCATAAATAATCGCATAACTATGTCCAATCTGTGAACCCTTAATTCTCTCTTTAAGTCCGCTCTTTAACCGATTTGCTTCCTGCATCTTCATAGCTTCTCTAGTAGTTCGCGCAATTGTCCACAAAGCAACATTTTTCTCTTTAGCAAAATCGTGTAACCATTCAAATACATCCGTCCCTACTGCATACAACCTTGAACGATCTGAGATGTTCTCAGATTTAATCAAATTCGCATAATCAATCAGAACTAAATCAAAAGAGTCACCAATTACATCACACAACTGATCATACTTCGCCTCAATCGCTGAGAACGAGGCTCTCTTAGAAGGAATATCTACTAACTTAAGAGCTGCTGGAGGTCGTAAAAAATACTTTAGATAGCGTTCTATTAAAGTAGCATTCTTCGCGTAATTCTCCTCGGAAATCCGGAGCGGGGACTGCCCAAACTGATTCACTAAGGTAAGGTCGTACCGCATAGCGACCTCAATAGCGGGCATTTCTAAAGTAAAATGAATAACCTTAACCTTCCCTACCACAAGTGCATGCGCTCCGATCCAGTTCAATAAATAAGACTTTCCCACTTTAGGTGGCGCAATGATAAGAGCAACCTCTCCAGGCAAGACAAACCGAAAAGTCCCAAGTTCAAAAGGAGTAGGAACTCCCAAACGTTGACGAAGTGATTGCCAGTGCTCGATCCTCTTTGAAATGTCGTCACTCAAATCAAGCACGCCAGTAGACTTCTCTAAGATTGCCAGATTCTTAAATAGAGAGGGAAGTTGATCAACTTTACCCTTTGTGAGTAACTGGGAAGCTTTTTGCAGATACCTTTGAGCACGTCTGAATTTAACCCACTTAAGAATTTCTTCAGCAATGTACTTCCTATCTCCTTCTTGCCAAGTACACTCAGACCACTCAGTAAAAAACTCAGAAGCCAGCTGCAACTCTTCTGGGGTTAACTTCTGCTGAGATATCTCCTTAAAGGCGTTCAAGACCACTTCAGGGTGTGGTAGGGTCTTATACTGAAGAATCAAATCTCGGATCGCTCGGAAAAGGAATTGGTAAACCGGCTGAACAAAATCTTGTTCCTCAACCATCAGGAGCAGCTCAACATCTCGTACCGTAACGAAATAAACAAGGACCCAAACTTCCTTCATACTACCTCCATAACACGTCGGAAGAACCCAACAACGGAACTTTTACGAGAAGCGTACTGCAAAATCAACCTCCAGTCACTGAAGGAAGTCTCTCGAATTATCTCCTCGAAATAACGAGGGGCCAACTGTCGTATACCATACTCTTTCAAATAATTATTCAACCGCATTAACTGCTTAACAGACTTAAGGTTGTCAAATAACTCTATACCAAAGCGGGGATAAACTCTTCTCAATACAAAAACTAGGTCTGCAGCTAGGTCCTGGAGCTCAAGCTGGGTCAAGTACGTGAACATCTCCAAACCTTTTATACAAAGCAATTCTGAAATTACCTTGTGATCGGAGAACAGGAGGGAACTGGTCCCATATATCAAAAAAAGCTAGTCGTTTACCCTCTTCAAATCGAAGACCACGTCCAATTCGTTGAATTATAGCAATCTGAGATCTCACACATGCCGCATTTATTATCGAATAAATCGAGTGATTATCAACGCCTTCCTCAATAACACGAGTGGCAACCAAAACACCTCTTTCTAACTTCCTAGCTGCCTCCCTTTCTTCCAACCTGGACTTATAACTCACAGTCAAACTCCCAGGTATCAAACTCTTTAACTGCTCTAAATGGTTCATTCGATGAACTAAGACCAAAACTACTTTCTGTGTACGTTGGAGCTCTAAATCACACAGTAATTTAATCAAAGCGTTACGATCCTGATCTAAAGCTACGAACTGCTGATAGATCCAATTACTGTCTTGTAAGCGCCAACCAGGTACGGGATAACGCTTGTTTGAATACTTTAGAACGTAAAAATCAACAGGGCACAACAACTTCTCCTTCAAACCCACAGAAAGATCTGCCACATCAACCCGGTCCCCAAAGAGAACTCTCAATTTCTCATCAAGTCGATCGCTCCGACCAGAAGGAGTCGCTGTAAATCCATACCAACGAGGCGCTTCTGTATGCATCAGAGTCTGAATATAACTAGGTGCTAGCGCATGGACACACTCATCTACTAGTACCACATCAGCCTTAAAAGGAAGAGAACGTAAGCTCTGAAATGTAGCAACTACTATCTGACTATCGAACTCTTTTCGTCCTCCAAAAACGCGCCCGAACTCTAGTTGAGGCATCCAGTCCCGTAGTCGTTCATAATTCTGTTTAGCGAGGCCCTTGTTATGGACAAGGATCAAGACTTTAGAATTGCGGAAAGCATAAACAAGGGCTCCGATCAAGTAAGTCTTACCAATCGATGTAGGGCCCACTACAAGAGCTGATCGCTTGGAAAGAATGTTATCTAGCGCAGTTCGCTGAAATGGTTTAAGCTCGTAAGGAAGGTCATCTAAAGAGAGAGGAGTACATTCAGTAGTATCATCTTCAACTTCCAACTTGATGGAAGAAGGGAACAAACTCAGAAAGGGAGACGGGAAATAACGATTCTCAAAGAAATACTCCTTCTTATCGGAGGACCACGAAACGTGCCGTCCCTTATGAGGTTCATACTTAATCCTCATTGAAGAAACAGGAAATGAAAGTGCGCTCTTAACTAAGTCCTTCTCAACTTCAGAAGCTTCTATTACCTCAGCAAGCGGGCCCTTAACTCTAACTTTCATTAAAAACCTCCTTTAGTGCATCTCCTCGTATCTCTAACGACTTTCCTTTCCTAACCACCTTGAAAAGGGCCATGTAAGAATAGTGACTCTGACTAGTACTAGCTGAAAACATCAATGGGAACATAACACACTGTAATAGTTTAAAATAACGAAAATCGTTGAACAAAACAACTACGTACTTCACAAAGTTCTCATTCCGCTTAATCCAAGCCAGCACACGAAGAAATGAATGTCGTGAAACTAACCAAACAACAGCGCACGAGATCTTCAATAAAGGGAACTCGATCTGGTTCCTACTTAAGTCATCCGAAACTACAGAAGACATAGCTTGTCGGATCTCTTCGCTCTCGGGGTCCGCAAGGTCGATCCAATAAAAAGCATCTGGCGCATACTTAAACGCCATCAAAGCCTTAATGTTGTAACACAACCAGCCAGACGATTCAATAGTAATGACACAGAAAGGGGTATTCTTACCCGTTCGAGAGATCAGAGAGCGCAACGTGAGCGAAATACGTTTAACCTGATCGTCCGAAAACCATTCAAAGTAAGGAACGACTTGGGGTAACTTAGAATAATAGTTAATCATATTTTCCTCTTTAAGAGCAAAGACGCGCCAATAACGCAGGACATCTTGATACAAGTACATCTTATAAACAACGCGTAACTGTCGCCTTATTATACGTTGCATTTTAAAAGGAAGATGTTTCGGAACTAGATAAGGGTAAAAGTACGAGACTTTCTCAGGTAACAAAACCTTATAAAAGAAGGGCATAGCATAAAAGTACTCCTTTAAAAGAGTTTCAGGACGCCCAGCGTAACCAAATTCCGTCAGTGCGATTGACTCGCACTCAACGTGGAAAGGACAACTAAGACAGCGCGAGTCGACAAAACTGAAAAACCCCCTACACATAGAGGGGTTCTCAATCTGATAAGCTCTCCTAGCTCCGTAATTTAGCAAATAAAATTCACCTCGCTGTAACATCACGCATGATGTGTTGTTAGAATTACCTGAGGGAACAGTTTAACCACTTCAGAAGACAACAAAGACATCAACAGACTAAAGAAGGTCTCATCCAAAGAATCCCCAATGGAGTCGAGGAGTAAAGGGAACTGTTCTACGCCATGAAGCGCGGAAGTGATATAGGAAACAGCAACACGGAATACAGTAGCAACAAAATCACGTTGACCCACCGATAACTTGCCAAAAGGGCGTCCATCTACCACTAAATCGAAAGATGGTGTAAGAGTAACTTCTCTAAATGGTGAGCCAGTCAGTAACTTCGACGCTAGTGTAGAAACCGAGTTTAATAAAGGAACAGACACACTGTCCAAAAAGTCTCGAAGAGCAGCGCGAGCTTGCAACACTGTTTGACTTCTTAACAACTGTTCACGGAGTTCGAGTAGACTAGCAAGAGAAGTCTCGCAAGCCTTCTTCCGCTCGATTAAAGCTAACATAGTCTTGTGATCTTCTACAGTAAGGCTTCGATCAATTCGGCGACGCTGTTCCTCTGTTAACGTTACTGCCATAGGTAACTGTGCGAGTTGACTACGAACGTTGGCTAATTCCTCCTGGACCTGAGTAAGTCTACCCTGAACCACGCTACGATCAAATTGAGTAGAGCCACACACGGGGCAACTAGTACTCTGCACGTTACTAACTTTAGTAAGTAACTCGACCAAATAAGACAAAGTAGTCATTCTCTGAGTGAGCTTCTGCCGTTCACTTACAACATCCGGCTTCTCCCGAGCTTCTTGCTCTAAGAGGTACAATTGTTCGCGATGAAAATTCTCGCGGGAAACGTCAACAGCCGCTAGTTCATCTAACTCCTTCTGAAGAGAAGTAATCTGTTCCTCAGAAACAGTAGATACGCTACGAACTCCGGGAGAAGTTAACGAATTAATCGCCTCCGTTACTACATCGAGGCGAAGTAGCTCGGAAATCATCTTCCTTCGCAATGGAGGTTTAGCTTGAGCAAGTAGTGCTGCCTCACGCTGATTGCAACAAATCGTCGCCTTAAAAAGCGCCGCGGGAACAAGCTTATCCCTCCAAAAACCAGAAAGCTCGTTTAACTTCTTGATCTGAACATCGCCGTACTTAAAATTGACACGGGAAGGTTTCAAGTGACGTGTCAAGGAGAAAGGAACACCTCGAAATTCTCCTTCTAACTTAACAAGAGAAGCTCCAACTGAGCCCTCTCTAATATAAGACTCTGTACTTTCGTCAAGGACTCTGGACCCGTAGATAGCAAAACTAATCCCTTCAATCAATGAAGACTTACCACCGCCATTAGGAAGCACCACAACGTTTAAGCCAGAAGTGAACGTAAATTCAGAGTCCTCATAACAGTTAAAATTCACTAATCGTACATTTGATATCTTCAAGACGACTTCCCTCCTAATGATTTTTCCTCTAAAGTCTCTATTGCTAACTTAATAGCAGCTGGTGAATACTTAGTTTTATTTGCCTGACAAAACTCACGGAACGAATCCAAAATAGAGCCTACTATGGGTAGATCACGTTCCAAGTCATCCTTCACATCAACTTCATCAGTGATTCGCACTGTAACATGCAGTGCGACCTTTCTAACCTGATTGACCCAATCCAGAGAAGCAGAGGAAGGAATCACGCATCTAACAACTGCATTTCTTACCATCTCGAGATCTTCTGGGGGCTTCGTTAGTTCAACGAAAGGACGAGTTTCAATCTCAACAAACGTGCGTGACCTTGCAGTTCCGTCACTATAAAAAGTAAACCCGCAGGGAACTCCTAATTGATTAAAAGATACCCTTTCCAAAGCTCCTGCATAAAACGTGTTCTGGGACACTTCAAATGGCATGTGAAGATCACCTAACATAGCGATTTTGTATTTATCAGGGACCTCGATAGCAGAGTCTTTGAACTTAGGAACACGCCGGTCTCGAAGATGCCCAACAAGATAATCCGCCTCGAGGAAGTTGGGTGGAGACTCCGTATATGGAACACAGTAAAAGTAAGATCCCCGAACCTCATAAAGTGAAGGTTGTTCAAACAACACGACGTTTCGTAACAGTGATAACGTAACAAGGGGTGAACTGACTCGATGAATAGAGTTGTCGTGATTTCCTGCTACTACAATTATAGGGCACTCAAATAGAGCTAGAGCGGATTGTGCTACCGCTATAGCCTGCGCGGGTGGTCTTCTCACGTGAAACAAATCACCAGCAATTACTACAACATCAGGGTTTAACTCTCTGGCTTTCTCACAAGCAGTAACAAACGCTCGATAAAAGTCGTACTCACGTATGTTCTTGTTTCCATCAAACTTACCGTAAGAACTAAACCCCAAGTGTGCATCAGCCATATGAACGATACGCATCTGAAACCTCCTTCGAGAGCAAAGTATGCTCTCTTCTCCATCTTAAACGTAATGGTGCTAAATGATAGACAAAACCACAAGCGGGACACTTAACACGCCAGCGATCTGCCCGATGCCAAAATTCGTTGCCGCAACCGCAGCGAATCAACAACAAGTTCGCGGAAGGTGTCCACGTAGCATCAACTATCTTCACGAGGCCCTCCTACGCCTCAATCCCTTCAAGTGAAAGGTACTTCTCAACCCAAACTAAACACTGACGAAGTGCTTTACTCTCTAGCTCGATAGTGTAATCTAACCACTCTACAATACCGTTAGAAGTCACTTGTTGAGGTTCAGGTGGTGAGAAGTGACGAAAAGGGAAAGAAGTGTCAAAACTTCTTACAAAAGGGAGCCGTAAATAAAACGGTATCTCTACATCAGGAGTAACTAGCTCCAATATGTGTACCGGCTTACTGTTGGTAAACTCCTCACAAAGGAACGCAAGAACAGCAAAACGCCCGAATAACTCTCGCAAACTCGCTGAATAAGTGGGTAGTACACCCGTTACTACCGATGTCTTACTAAGACCGAGTACACTAATATAAGGATTCTCTGCCATAGAAACTAAACACTGGAAAAAATCAGTAGCATTCTTTCCCTGAGGTACACCCATAAGGGATAAATTCCCAAACAGAGAGTTACTTCTAACCTCTTTCACAAACTGAGAAACGACGTTTAAAGTCCCTTCCCTATCATTAGGAACGTAGGGTAGAACTACCTCGGAAACTTTTAACTCCCTTAGGGTAGGTAAAACATCATCGAAGTCACTCACACCAGCTAGTGTAAGCCAGTGTCCTTTCTTAGCTACTTTCTTATAAAAACGTTTACACTTCTTACTTTGCGTAATTACGTCGAAGAGTACTAAATGGTGGGAAATCCCAAACTGCGTAAGTAGCTCTAGGTGAGGTATAGGTGTGTCCAACATTAACCACATCACTGACCTCCTTCTGACTAAGCAATTATCCCTAACTCCTTCTTAATCTCCTTCATCATCTCAGAAAACGAAGTAACAGTTAAATACTCTTCAGGAGAAGAAGAGCCTAAGGAAGTACTGGGGCAATAAGGTCTTTCTGGGCACAATAAGCAAACAAACCCGCTTACCACTTTATCAAGAACCCAGCACTCAGCAACAGGTAGAACCACTGACTTCTTAAGAAAGTGAGAAAAAACGCCTAAATAAAAAGCTTTGTCGATCAACTCTAACTCAGAAGGATCTCTTTTACGACGATATTCCATCACATCAAACGGGCGTAGAGGCCATGAACAAACGTTGCCTAACGTGGACGTAGTGATATTTATAACCCTCTCAGTTAAGCCACGTTTGGTTGCAACCCACGCCAGGTGACGGAGAGCAACAGCTTCGATCTGTCGAACTCGTTCGCGTGAGAGATTGAGAATTTCGGCCAGTTCCTCTAGCTTGTGTGGACCTTGATTAGCGACGCGGATTGTACAATTACCGTACTCAGGAGTAGTACGCTCCCAGTAATAGCAATTAGTCTTAGTACAAGGCTGGGCTGAGGAGAAGCACGGCGGGTCCTTACTGAGATCAGGGAAATCAAGCTCTGTCACCGTCTTCTCCTCCTCACTACAATACTTCCTTCTTCAAAGACCACTTCAAAAGAGTACCCCCTACTCCGTTTCTTCGAAGTCAACGTCTTTAAAAACTGCTCGATCAACCTTGAGGAGGGTTTTCAGTGTCTTGTGGTTGATTCTGACGTACTTGTTGCAATACTTTGGTCGCATACACATGGGAAACGCCGCAGGCCTTTCGTATCTCTCCTGCTTTCGCGTTAGGATGTGCCTTCAAATACTCCAAAATCTCTTTCTTCTTATTACCTCTCATAGCATTACCTCCTTTAACCTTACCTTTTTCATCCGACAAAGAGTTACTGTTATGTTCAACTTTATCTTTAGAAATGTCAACTTTTTTCTCCGCAGAAGTAGGTTGAGAGCTTTTATCAGCTTTTTTCCTGGTCTTCTGCCCTTCCTTCTTCTCTTTTTTCCTCTTATCAGGGATTAACGTGTCAAGTTCGAGTTTACGAGAAAGTGTTGCTTTCTTGAAAAAAGCGCTATCGTACACTACATCATCAACATCCAAATCGGCGATCCCAACCTCTTTAGCAACCTCACAAGTTGCCCTACGTGAGCACGCGAAACACATCAAAGCAGTGTGGTTTCGTTTCAAAACGGGACACCGAACTAACCGAGAAACGTGGTCCCTAAACTCTTCCTTAACATCCTCCTTACTCAACAGACGAATCATAAACAACCTCCTTACATAGTCAACAAGTTGAATAACCGCATCTAGAACAACTCTTACAACCTTGTCCGTTACGTGTCAGAGTGTAATTCTGACACTTAGGACATAAGTCAAATAGTTCTTCTACCTTCCCACTTGATTGTAAAGTATCACTAAGAGCCTTAGCGACGGCGTCACAGATCGAGGTAACACGGCCAACACGACTGTTCACATAGAAGTCTCCTGTTTCAATACCTGATAAAGACTTCATAATCACTTCAGGGCGGGTTCCTGACCTAAGAGCAAGAGAAACAAGTCTCCCTAAACCCATAGCTAGTCCATTAACAACATTCCCACTCTTACCGGTAGACACAAATACCTCAATGGGCTTCCCAGATGTTGATCTATTAACCGTGATGTAGATATTATTCAGGCCTTTAAACTTGTAAGTTTGTCCGATCAGCACGTCCCTTTCAGGTTCGTCTGCTTCAACAATCGATTCCAAAGCACAACCTCTACGGTACACAGTTAACCCCTTAAGACGATATTTTCGCGCTGTGTAGATAATCTCTTCTATCTCTTCAACAGTAGTTTCCTTCGGGACGTTGATGGTCTTACTCGCTGATGTATGACTTATTTGTTGAACGGTAGAAACAACCTTTATCTGCTCTTCAGGGGGTATAAAAGGTAGCGTAGTAGGATTGGAGGGAGTCACTGAAGACTTAAGAATAACGGTCTGAAATTCATTTTCACTATTAAGAAATTGCCTTTTAACCTGAAAAGATTCAAGAGGCTCTAATCCCGTAGACACACAGCGTAGGAACTGAGATACTGAACCAGTAGGCGCTTGAGATAGAGTAGTCGTGTTCCAAAATTTCCTGCTCCTCTTAGTGTAACCAACAAGTGAAAGATGTTCATCTTTGTACGTCGGGTCCCACTCCTTCTCAACTTTAGTCGAGAGGGCCCACTCATTCGACGCAATAAGTGAACCGCGGGCAAGAGCGGTGTACATCTCGGAAATTCTGTCGACATCAGTGTACTTGTATCCTTTCTTAAAGAGGTACTCTGCAACTCCTGTTAGACCAATACCAACAGGGTGAATCTGGTCAACTCGCTCTCGGAGCTTATGATAAAGCCACTTTGGCTCCTTAGGTAAGCCCATATTGTGCTTCAAGGTTAAATACAAAATTGCGTTCCCAATATGAGTCATGTAATAACCCAACGCCTCAAAATCCGAGACTGACTCTGCAGAAAGGGCGTTACCTGTTAAAAGATGGCAAACACTGAAGGGAGGTGAAGCATACTCGGCACAAGGATTCACGTAACGTACAAGAGGTTTGAGCTTAGGAGGATAAGGTGAATGCTCGGCAAGTACGTCGGGGAAGAGTAACCCGGGGTCACCAGAAGTCCACATCCCTAACGCGATCTCCTTAATCAGATCACGCTGCTCCCAAAAATCGCCAAAGGCATTCACAGAAATATTGATTGACCATAAATCACGCCGATCTCTCTTAAGCCGAACATACTTAAAAATGTCTGGGTGGTTGTAATCAAGCTGACCTAGCATTGCCCCTCGTCTTTTACCGCCTGCGGCAATACTCTTTGAAGTAGCTTCAAACATAGGAACGAAACCAACAGGGCCTGAACTCACTCCCTGTGCTTGATCAACAGCACTTCCTTCTGGGCGCAGAGAAGAGAAGTCTAACCCAACACCACCAGCATACTGAAAGATGCTAGCGCAAGCTTCAATATAACGCAGGATGTCCTTAGTTGAATCGGGAATAGGTCCTAACGGGAAACAAGAATAAAATCCGCCTCTTCTTGTATAAGGGTTACCTAGATTCATTAAAACGGGGGTTGCAAACGTGAACTTCCTATTACGTGCCATTTGTAACGCTTCTGATAATAGGTCGTTCGAGACAGGGTACTTACGCGAGAGGATGAAATTAGTAATTCTATCAATTATATCTTCATAAGTCTTCTCCAAACGTTCGGAAGTCTTTGGATGACGAATAGAATATCTTTGATAAATTAGAGCACGCTCGAAGTCATCCCAGTCAGTAATTACGTCCGTCATTCACTACCTCCTTCGAATTAGTTGGATATCGTCTCGTAAACCGAGCTCAGTCAATACTCGGGAGAGGTAAGTCCTCTGAATACCTAACCTTCTGGCTATCTCTGTAATGGTTAACCCTTTTCGTAGATAAGCTTGAATGAACTCTCGTTGCATTCTCTTAACAAACTCACGCCAAGTAACACCTTCTTCAATCAAACTATCAAAGTACGAATCGATACTCGACTCTATAGGTACTATATCACGTAGTCTATCAATATCCCGCAAAATCTCCACAACTACGTTTACAACCTTATTGTCAATTACAGCGTTTTGAAATTGGAAGATATTAACGCCCCCCTTACGTAGTCCAGGAGACAGTTGTAAGTCCATATTCTGCTTAGCAACTATGTTCTCAGACGGAGGGCTACTAACAACACTGAGTAAAGAGTAAACTTTTTCACGTAGCTGAACTAATGCATTCTCAACTCTATCGCGCATACTATCTAACCTTTACGTAGTACCTATGTTGGGGGGTTCTTCCGTACTCAAGAAGAGCTTCTCGATGTTTCTTCGAGAGAAACCCCAAATTTGACGTTAAATCGTAAACTTGCCACCCAGGGTTCTCGTTTAACAATGAGAGTAATGCTTCTTTACGCAATTCCTTTGCCAATATCATAGCCAGTCGAAGAACGTAAACATACATACTACCGCGAAGTATGGGGAAGCAATCAGCGGGTAATTCAGGAATTAGAGGATCCGAAACAACGATCAAGGAAGGATACTCTTGTACCAACTGCTCGACTACTCTTAACTTTGATCTACGAATAGCTTCATCTACATTACCAATACGATTGATCTCATCTCCAGCTACAGTATCAACTATAGGGGTCACCATTTGTCGTAAGGTGGAAGGCGCTTTAGAAGCTGTGGGAGTATGGTGCACATCAATTACTACGCCACAAGTAACAAGAGGCCCAAAAGCTGCTTCCTTCCCATCTGTGTAAAGACCAACAATGTTACTATACCCAACTGAGAAGAACAGCCGCTCTAGGGAAAAATTCTCTAAGCCTTGAACGAGTTCTTCGTTAACACGAGCTATGCGTTTAAAATTCATTTAAGCACTCCTGCGCAAGGCTAACGAAGTCATTATCATAGTAACTGCAAAGAAGGGCAAGAGCAAAACTAAATTTTTCCTAAAGGTTTCAAAGGGTTCCGGTACCACAAAGTCGACGATGGACTCTTCGTAAAATGGACGACGGTGGAAGGAAAACAAACTCAAACAAGTGAGACAAGTCAAAGCACGTTTTACCAATTCTCAACTTACCAAAATAGTGACAGAAAGGGCAAATACTATATGTTAATCGATACCACCCGATTAATCGGTAAGTAGGAAACTTCTCAACTATATAACCACACCTAGGACAAAAAACTACATCTCTAGTTGCTGGCATAGCACGAGAAAAAAGCCGCCCTTCGCAACCTCTAATTAAGGCGCTACTTTACCCGTGGGCGGCGGCCGGGGAAAGGAGGAGGATCAACCTCTACGACGCGCTTCTTCCCGCTTAATCAAGCGCTCAAGGTAGAACTCTGCCTTTTTTAGGTCCTCTAAAGGAGCACCTTTCCATTTATACCTAGCAAGATATTTTACTACATTCCCCTCAAGGAAATCAAATCCTTGATCTTCAATAAAATCAATTACCTCAATCTTACCACGAGTGTAGTGTTTAGGATGACGAACATTCTCCAATAATGCCATGTGTACCTCCTATTCCCATTTCTTAGCTGAAGTTTCCTGTCGAATCCTAATGATCTCAATCAAATTCTTATTGAACAAGTACTCGTTAAGGTGCTTCCTTCTGATCTCCTCCTTAACGGCGGCTTTCAAAGCTTTCAGGTAACATTTACAACACAAATCAAAAGTTTCATATACATCCTCCACGGATCCAGCAGCATCGGCACGGCGGTCATATGAAAAACTAACTCGTTGCACGTCCTTTTGCGTACCGCAAACATCACAAACTGTAATTTGCATGGGAGCCTCCTAGGTAAAATTAAACCTTCTTGGTTAACTTTTGTAGTGCTTTAAAAATCGCTCTCTCTAAACACAATACCTCAAAACGACTTCCCTTAACAACTAACGTTAACACAGAATCGAACATACCGGGTACCTCACAAGGTTTGTCCTTACGCTTTAGTTTAAGAACCTCAATCATCCTCAATCCTCCTTGTTCCGAAGAAAAGAGCAAGGATCTTTATCGTAGATAGTAGGATCCTCAACTCCTGCTTTCTGAAAAGCTTCAGCACGTTCAACACAAGTACCGCAGGTGCCACAATGTTTTGGTGGCTCCCCTTTATAACAGGACCACGTTAACTCAAACGGACAATTAAATCTATTCCCGACAGAAACAACTTCCCATTTCGCAAGATGGGCAAAAGGAGCTAATAACTTTACCTTCCTATCAGAAGCAAGAAAAATTGTTTGTGACATATACCTCAGGTAGTCAATTCTGCAATCAGGATAAATAAAATGGTCACCTTCATGAGCTGCGATAGCAACGAACTTCTTCCCTAAGGACTCCGCAAGGGCGAGTCCGTAGGAGATCATTACCGTATTCCTTCCAGGAACTACAGTCTGACGCATACTTTCTTCGGTATAGTACCCTTCTGGTACATCTACTTGATCGTCTAATAACGCAACTCCTTTAGAAACCAATCGCTTCAGAGACGAAAGATCAACTACATAAACCCTCTCTTTCTCAATTCCAAAATGCTCAACCAACCGGAGGAAGGCGTGATATTCAGCTTCATGATGAGTAGAACCATAATCAAAGTGAATCAAAGTAAGGTCCCAACCTAGGTTGAGTAACATCGAGATTAAACTCGAAGAATCAAGGCCGCCAGAAGATAACACAACAGCACTTCTTTGCGTTGGTTCAATATCATAAACTTCCGCAGGCCGTTCACAAATCGTCCATTCCATCTAACAACCTCCTTTCTAAGGAAACGAGCTCAAGTTTGAATCAATTGAAAAAATTCTTCTACTGCCTTCTGCATCGATTTAAAAGAAACTCTATCATTAAAAAAATCGATCCGATCATCCAGACCTACCTTTCCTAACGCTTTACGTGTTGGATAAGAAGTATCCAATGACTCAATAGGTACTCCCGAATCAAAAATTTCGGGTAGCTCACTAGGGTCAGGACACCCTAAAATGTGAACTGGTTTAGAAGTCAACTTAAATGAATAAACTGACAGAAATAATCTGTTAGGATACATCACTCGAGGTATACCAACCAAATGAAAACGGTTCTCAAACTCAGAATAAAGGATACGTAAACACCGTGTCCACTCGATGATGCTGTGTCCTTGAGGTACAATCATAACTTTAGTATCCGCAGGAAGTGAGTGTTTGAAAAACTGACGAGTGAGTTTAATGGTACCCTTACTATCACTATACACATCTGGTGCAACCACTACGTCTGGGCGTAACGTTTGGATGAGCTCTATGTACTTCTTAATGTCAATAGAAGCTCCTTGTTCATAAGCACCGTTGTCCAGATAGAGAGGGAGTTGAGAACGGTGTTCGTGTACGAAGTTACGGTAAGTCTCATTTTCAAACCAAGGAGCTATAGCGAAGATATAATCACTAAACTCAACTTGAAGCTCAAGGCTTTTCAAAGGAACTTCGAAGGAAAACTTACAAGTCATAAATGGACCTCCTTTTTTCTGTACTTACTAAAGCTGAGACCTCACAAAATAGACGCTCAGATGCGCTTATTTTACGCGAATTTTACGCAGGTACATACCTAAGCAATAGTTTGATATAGCCTAGATAGGTACCCACGATTTAAGTGCTGAAGGTACGCGCGATTCTGCACAAATTCGCGAAAATTTCGCGATGGAAGTACGCAGGTTTCCCAACTATAGAGACTTCTCCAACAACTAACACACACTAGCCTCTTTTTCAAC